>JALHOE010000146.1 GCA_022843175.1 Deltaproteobacteria bacterium | reverse complement strand
CGGGCCCGACGGTGCCGGCCGGGGGCGGCGGCTCGACGGTGGCGCCCTCGTCGAGGGCGTCGATATCGATCGGGATGACGGTCGGCGCGTCGACGTTCTTCCAGTGGACGTTACCGCTCTGCATCCCGAGCGCTTTGAGGAGCGCCGTGAGGATCGCCGCCCAGGGCAGGGCTCCCATGGCGTGGAAGCCGACCGACACGATCACGAACCACGAGAGCAGATCGCGTTTGAGCGGCGGCTTGTTCAGAACGGAAGAGGTCGACAACGAGCTGCCCCGGAGATTGGACGGCCGACGGAAGCATTCCATTCCGCCTCCCGCAAGGGAGCGCCCGGAGGGGCGGCCGACAAGGAGTCGCCCGAAACGAAGCGCGCGTCCAAGGTAACCCTCACCTTGCTATTCTGATGTCCATGCACCTGACGCGCTCTCTCGCCCTCGCCGCCGCGCTCCTCCTTGCTTCGCCCGCCGTCGCCACGCACGCGCTCGCGCAGGGGAAGGACATGACCGGGCCGAAGGTGCCCGGCGCGCAGACGACGAAGACCACGCTGCCGCCCGCGCCCGAGAAGGTCGCGAAGGCCAAGGAGTTCAGCGAGGCGATCACGGCGGTGGCCGAGAAGGTGTCGCCCTCGGTCGTGCAGATCGACGTGTCGGTGCGCGACGAGGCAGCCGACGCGATGCCGTGGTGGATGAAGAAGAAGAACGACGCCGGCGTCATGAAGGGCAACGGCTCGGGCGTCATCATCTCGTCGGACGGCTACGTCCTCACCAACAACCACGTGGTCGAGGACGCGATCGCGATCACGGTGAAGACCAAGGACGGCAAGATTTTCCAGGCGAAGATCAAGGGGCGCGACCCGTCGACCGATCTCGCCGTGCTCAAGGTCGAGGGACAGAACCTCACCGCGTCGAAGCTCGGAGACTCCGACGCCGCCAAGGTCGGCGAGTGGGTCGTCGCGGTGGGCTCCCCGTTCGGCTTCGCGTTCTCGGTCACGAGCGGCGTGCTCTCGGCCAAGGGCCGCGGCAGCCTCGGCATGAACGCGATCGAGGACTACCTGCAGACCGACGCGAGCATCAACCCCGGCAACAGCGGCGGGCCGCTGGTGAACCTCAACGGCGAGGTCATCGGCATCAACACCATGATCCTCGGAAAGTTCGGCTCGGTCGGTCTCGGCTTCGCGGTGCCGTCGAACATGGCCAAGCGCGTCGCCGAGCAGATCATCAAGACCGGCAAGGTGACCCGCGCGTGGCTCGGCGTCGGCGTGCAGGACCTCACGCCCGACCTCGCCAAGGCGATGAAGGTCGAGCCCTACGCGGGCGCGCTGATCAACGACACCGTCGCCGGCGGCCCGGCGTTCAATGCGAAGGTGATCTCCGGCGACATCGTGGCCAAGGTCGCCGGGAAGCCCGTGCGCGAGGCGCAGGACTTGATCCGCGAGGTCATCAACCACGACGTCGGCTCGACGATCTCGCTCGAGGTCATCCGCAACGGCAAACCGTACGAGGCGAAGGCGGTGCTCACCGCGCGCCCCGAGCCGCCGGTGAAGCCCACCCCGCTCGAGGAGGCCAAGGCCGGCACCCCGCAGAGCTACGGCATCACCATGAAGCCCATCCCGTCGGACGCCGCCGCGAAGTACGGCTTCGGCAAGGCGCAGACGTACATCTCGTTCGTGGAGCCCAACTCGCCGGCCGACAAAGCGGGCATGCAGCCGGGCGACGTGATCCTCGAGGCGACGGGCAGCGATGGGAAGGCCAACGCCAACCCGTCGACGGAGCAGATGATCAAGATCGCCGGCGGCAAGGGGCAGCTACTGATGCGCGTCGGCCGGAAGGACGCGCGCTTCTTCGTGGTCATCACGAAGTAGCCGCGTCATCAGCGCGAGGTGCGTGAGCACCACCGCCGGGACGACGAAGAACGGGACCAGCGGGAAGGGGAACGTCGACATCGTCGCGATCCCGACGGCGTCGCGGGCGATGATGATCGTCTGGAACGCCGTCGCCATCGAGAGGACGATGTCGACGAGGCCTCCGACGTTCCACGCCAGGCGCGCGCGGCGGTTCTTGGTGAGCAGCGCGAGGATCGCGAGGAGCCCGACGAGGGTGTCGCCGACGCCCGCGCGGACCGCGAACAGCGCGGGGAGCAGGCCGCGCGAGTAGTAGACGAGGAAGGTGATCCCGATCGGCGCGCGCAGCAAATGCAGCGCCATCAGCGTGCGCGGGTCGACCCGCGCGACCCACGCGCGGAGCTTCGGCGACGTGAGGTAGGCGATCACGCCCACGGCGACGATCGAGAGGATCGCCACCGGGACGATGAACGGAGCCCGGGCGAGGACGCCGCTGAGGGCGAGGGCGGTGGCGGCGAGGAGCCAGAGGACGAGGATGGTTTTGATGGGCATGGCGTGCGCCGTTTTCAAGCGGCGTGCCGGCGAAATCGGCCGAGAAACCACGGAGCGCCCGGCATCGACTGCATAGAAATCTGACAGGCGACTGTCGGAACGGTGAGCGCTAACTTCGGCGTCGATGGTGCCGCGGGCGCGGGTGCGGTCGGTCGGGACGGCGTTCCTGCGCAGGCGCCCGCTCGTCGTCGCGCCGGGAATGCTGATCACGATCGGCGCGCTCCTGCTCTCGGCGGCGCCGGCCAAGCAGGTGCTCGCGGTCTCGATCGGCATGACGGCGATGCTCGCGTTCTTCGCGTGGGAGTCGCTGCGCGCGCGCCGGTCCACGTTCGACGAGCGCTACCTCGCGCGCTCGCTCCTGATCACGCTGTGCGGCATCGGCGTCGCGTGCTTCGCCACCGGCGGCGTGCGCAGCCCGCTCGGTCCGTTCCTCTTCGCCCCGACGGTCGTCGCGTTCGCGGCGTTCGGGCGCGCGCGCCTGTTCGGTGCGTTCGTGGCGATGGTCGCCGCGCTCGCGGTCCTCCCCGCGCCCTTTCCGCCGATCGCGCGGCCGTACGACTTGTGGATCGGCGTGACGGCCTTCGTCCTCGCGGCCACGCTGCTCCGCCTCGGCGTCGCCGGGCTCTCCGACGCGTACGCCGCGGCGGCGAACGAGCTCGACCTCGCGCGCGAGGCGATCGTCGCGTCCGCCGAGGCGCGCAGCCGGGCCCTCGAGAGTCTCGGCGCGAAGGTCGCCCACGAGATCAAGAACCCGCTCGCGTCGGTGCGGGGGCTCGTCGAGCTCACCGCCGGAGAGCAGGAGGGGCGCGCCCGCACCCGCCTCGACGTGGTGCTGCGCGAGGTCGAGCGCATCGAGGGGATCCTCCGCGACTACCTCTCGTTCTCCAGGCCGCTCGCGGACGTGCGCCTCGCCCGCACCGATCTGCGCGCGCTCTGCGACGCGCTCGTGGCCACGCTCGACGGTCGCGCGCGCCGCGGCTCGATCGCGCTGACGGTGACCGGGGCGGGCGAGGCGATGGCCGATCCCGCGCGCCTCTCGGAGGCGCTCCTCAACCTCGTCGCCAACGCGCTCGAGGCCACGGAGCCGGGCGGCCGCGTCACGATCGCGGTCGACGGCGCGACGATCGCGATCGCGGACACGGGCCGCGGCATCGCCGATCTCGCGCGCGTGGGGACGCCCGGCTACACCACCAAGGAGTCCGGCACCGGACTCGGCGTCGCGCTGGCGCGAGGCGTGATCGCGCAGCACGGCGGAGCGCTCTCGTTCGAGAGCGGCGTGGGCGGGACGACGGCGAGGGTGAAGCTCCCATGAACGTGCGGCCCATGAATGTGCTCGTGGTCGACGACGATCCGGGCGTGCTGTTCACCCTGCAGGAGGTGCTCGAGAGCCGCGGGTTCGCGGTGCGCACGGCGGCGTCGGGCGAGGCCGCGCTCGGGCTGGTCGACGGCGTCGACGTCGTCGTGTCGGACCTCGCGATGCCGGGGATGGACGGGATGGCGCTCCTCGCGGCGGTCCGCGAGCGCGATCCGTCGCTGCCGGTGATCATCATCACCGCGCACGGCTCGGAGCGCGTCGCGGTCCAAGCGATCCGGGCGGGCGCGTTCGACTATCTGCACAAGCCGTTCGCGATCGACGAGGTCGCCATCGTGGTCGCCCGCGCCGCCGAGACGCGCGCGCTCCGCGAGACCACCCGCGCGCTGCGTGTCGAGCGCTCGGCGCGGGGCGGGATCGTCGGGCGCTCGCCCCGCTTTCGGGCCGTCGTCGACGAGGCCACCCGCGTCGCCGCGCGCGACGTGACCGTGCTGGTGCGCGGCGAGACCGGCACCGGCAAGGAGCTGATCGCAGCGCTGATCCACGCGGCGAGCCGCCGCGCCGACCGACCCCTCGTGCGCTTCAACTGCGCCGCGATCGCGCCCGAGCTCGCCGAGGCCGAGCTGTTCGGGCACACCAGGGGCGCGTTCACCGGCGCCGCCAACGCGCGCCGCGGATACCTCCAGCAGGCGGACGGGGGAACGCTGGTGCTCGACGAGATCGGCGAGCTCCCGGTCAGCGTGCAGGCCAAGCTCTTGCGCACGCTGCAGAGCGGCGAGGTACAGCCGGTGGGCGCGAGCCGCGTCGAGAAGGTCGACGTGCGCTTTGTCGCGTGCACCCACCGCGACCTGCGCCAGAGCGGCTTCCGCGAGGACCTCTACTATCGACTCGCGGTCGTCGAGCTCGTGCTCCCGCCGCTCCGCGAGCGCCCCGAAGATCTCCCGCTGCTCATCGACGCCCTCCGCGCGCGCTGGGTCGAGCGGTTCGGCCTCGGCGAGGTTCGCTTCACCGACGCGCTCGTGCGCGAGCTCGGCAGCCGCCCGTGGCCGGGCAACGTGCGCGAGCTCGAGAACGCGATCGCGAGGGTGCTCGCGCTCTCGACCGGCGAGGTCGTCGACGTCGACGCGCTCGCCCAGCCGGTCGAGGCCACGCCGCGCGAGGGCTCGCCGCTCCGCGAGCAGGTCGCGGCCTTCGAGCGCGGCGTCCTGCTCCGCGCGCTCGAGGACGCCTCCTGGAACCAGTCGGAGGCCGCGCGCCGGCTCGCGGTCACTCGGGTGACGCTGATCGACAAGATGAAGCGCTACGGCCTCAAGCGGTCGTGAGCACGCCTACCGGCACGGCGGAATGGCGGAGTAGTGGTGCGACTCGCGAAGGCGGCCGTCGTCCAACGGGACCTCTTCGCGTTTGAAGGCGCCGTCGTCGCCGAGGACGTGGGCCTCGATGCCGAGGAGCTTCCCGCTCGTGTCGTCGAACTCGTAGAGGTTGAACCCGGCGTGCCGGTGGGGGTGGTCGCTCAGGAGCGACGCGCTGGTGGCGCCGACGACGTCGATCCGCCCGACCTCCGTCTCGATCGTGCGGCGCACGCGGATGTGCGAGTGGCCGTGGAGGATGAGCCCGTGCTCGAGGCGCGCGAGCTTCTTCACCATGTGCCGGCTGTCGTGCAGGCCCTCGAGGTACGCGATCACGCGGTTGCGGAGGTTGTGCGCGGGGTGGTGCTGGAGGATCACCTTGCTGCGCGACTTGACGTCGTCGTGCTCGAGCAGCTTCTCGAGCTGGTCGAGCTGCGCGGAGCCGAACTGCCCGGCGGCCATGAGCGGGCCGCGCGGGACGGCGGTGGACATGCCGATGATCGCGCACGGGCCACGCAGCTTCACGTAGGGGTAGCGCGCGCCGAAGTGCTCGACGCCGATCTCGGGGATGTCGCTGCGGATCCAGTCCCGGCAGTACTCCTCGAAGCGGCGCTTGTGCGCCGAGCCGCGCGTGTAGACGTCGTGGTTGCCGGGGATGACGCTCACCTGATCGGGGTGGAGCCCGAGGTCGCTCTCGATGAAGCGACGCACCAGCTCGAACTCCGGCTCGAGGGCGAGGTTGGTGAGGTCGCCGGTGATGGCGACGTGGTCGATGCGGGCGCGCTTGACCTCGTCGGCGACCGCGCGGACGGCGTGCGGCTTGTGCACCGACTTGCGGTGGAACCGGAGCATCGCCCAGCCCGTCAGCCGCTTGTTGAGGAAGCGGCCGAGCGTCACGCCCTCGAACGAGAGCAGGTGGAGGTCCGAGAAGTGCGCGATTCGCATGCCGGGTCAGGGTAGTCCACGAGTCGTGCCAGTGGTAGGCCGGTAGCCGATGCGTGTCGCGACGCTCAACATCTGGAACCGCTGCGGGCCGTGGGAGGAACGCCTGCAGGCGATTCGTTCGCAGCTCCGCGAGCTCGACCCGGACGTGCTCGGTCTGCAGGAGGTGCTCGCGGGGAGCGGCGTGGATCAGGCGCGGGACGTTGCCGAAGCGCTCGGCTACCACGTCGCCTTCGGCTCGACGCGACAAGATCCGATCCGCCTCGGCAACGCGGTCCTGTCGCGGTACCCCATCCTCGAAACCCACGTCCTCGAGCTGCCCCACGGCGGCACGACCGAGCGCCGCTCGTTGCTGTGCGCGGAGCTCGACGCGCCGTTCGGTCGTGTTCCCTTCTTCGTCACCCACTTGAACTGGAAGCTGCACGAGGGACACGTTCGCTACGAGCAGGTGCGGTTCGTGGCCGGCGAGGTCATGGCGCGCGCGCCGATCGCCGGCTTCCCGCCGATCCTGGTCGGCGACCTCAACGCCGAGCCCGACTCCGACGAGATCCGCTACCTCCGCGGCTTCACCGGCGAGAAGCGGGTGTATTTCGCCGACGCGTTCGGCGTCGCGGGCGAGGGCGCGGGCGTCACGTTCTCGCCGCGCACCAATCCCTTCGCCGGCGAGACCCACGAGCCGGAGCGGCGCATCGACTACGTCCTCGTGCGCGGACCGGACAGCCGGGCGCGCGGCCGCGTGACCAGGGCGCGAGTCTGCTTCGATCGCGCAGAGCCGGTGTTCCCGAGCGACCATTACGGCGTGGTCGCGGAGATCAGCACATGAAACGTGTTTGCGTATTTTGTGGTTCGTCCGATGGCGCGCGGCCCGAGTACCTCGCCGCTGCGCGCGCGCTCGGCGAAACGCTCGCCCGGCGCAGGCTCACGCTGGTGTACGGCGGCGCGTCCGTCGGCCTGATGGGCGCGCTCGCCGACGCGGCGCTCGCCGCGGGGGGGCAGGTGATCGGCGTCATCCCGGCGACGCTCGACAAGAAAGAGATCGCCCACCGCGGCCTCAGCGAGCTTCACGTGGTCGACTCCATGCACACCCGCAAGCGAATCATGGCCGACAAGGCCGACGCGTTCATCGCGCTCCCCGGGGGCCTCGGCACCCTCGAGGAGCTGTTCGAGGTGCTCACGTGGCGGCTGCTCGGCATCCACCAGAAGCCCGCCGGTCTGCTCGACGTCGGCGGCTACTACCAGCCGCTGATCACCTTTCTCGAGAGCACCATCACCGAGGGGTTCCTCCGCAAGGAGCAGCTGCAGCTCCATGTCGCGGCGGACGCCGACGCGCTCCTCGAGACGCTCGCGCACGCCCCGCCGGTGCTCGTGGAGAAGTGGCTCGACCGCACGCAAACCTGAGCGTCGATCACCGCAGCAGCACGATCGTCGCGCCCCAGTTGGGGCCCGCGAGCTGGTACTCGATCACGTCGTCGTGGCGGTCGAGGAGCGCGTGCACCGTCCTCCGTAGCGCGCCCGTGCCCTTGCCGTGAATGATGCGGACCTCGCGGAGACCGTGCGCCCGACACTCGTCGAGCCACTCCGGCACGAGCGTTCCGACGTCACGCGGCGAGAAGGTGTGGAGGTCGAGCGTGCCGTCGATCGGGAGCTTCACGACGCGATCGCGGTCGGTCACGCGGCTGAAGATAGCGCGCTCCCGCAGAGCCGTGCGTTCGCGGCCAGCTCAGCCAGCCAAGAAAATTAAGATCGCCGGGCGTGTCGATCCCCACCACGCTCGTTCGACGTCCTCTGAGAACCCCGAGACCGAAAGGGAGCAGGACAATGCGCGTGATGGTTATCGTGAAGGCGACGAAGAACTCCGAGAAGGGCGTGATGCCGAGCGAGAAGCTCCTCACCGAGATGGGGAACTTCAACGAGGAGCTCGTGAAGGCCGGCGTCATGCTCGCGGGCGACGGACTGCACCCGAGCAGCAAGGGCAAGCGCGTGCGCTTCGCGGCGGGTGACAGGCAGGTGATCGACGGCCCGTTCGCCGAGACCAAGGAGCTCGTCGCGGGCTACTGGATCTGGCAGGTGAAGTCGATCGAGGAGGCCGTGCAGTGGGCGCGCCGCTGCCCCGATCCGATGCCGGGCGAGGAGGCGGAGCTGGAGATCCGCCCGGTGTTCGAGGCCGAGGACTTCGGCGCCGAGCTCACCCCCGAGCTGAAGGCGCAGGAGGACCGGTTGCGCGCGGAGGTCGAGCGCCGACGCGGGTCGTGAGCTCCCGAGAAGCTGTCGAGAAGTCCCCCGGACTTCAGTCCGGGGGGGGAAGTCTCAGTTCGCCGCGTCGAAGATGAACTTCACGTACGCCTTCACCGCCGCCGGCGGCTGGTAGAACGTGTACGCGGTGTGGCTCGCGAGGCCGTTCTTGCCCGCGAGGAAGTCTGCGATCTGCGCGCGCAACGAGGACTTCATCTTCGCGCCGGCGAACACCACGTGGACGTGGCGCGCCTCGCTCGAGGGCCAGCCGTCGTAGCCGGGGTTGCGGAAGAACGCCGCGAAGCCGAGCGCGTCGAGCTTCGCGATCAGCGTCTTGACCTGCGAATCGGTGAGGCCCTTCACGCTGAGATCGGTCGCCGCGGAGTAGGGCGCGCCGTCGACCGTGCCGTCCTGCGCGTGGGTGCCCGCGGACGCGGCGAAGGAGCCGATCGTCTGGGTGATGCGCGTGGCGGTGATCCCGGCGCAGCGCAGCCGATCGGAGGCGACCGGGTGGATGCCCCACTTGAGCACCGCGGCGACGTGCGGGCACGCCTCGGCGGTCGGGCTCGAGGGGCCGGGCACGCGGCAGTAGTCGGCGACGCCGGGCGGCGCGACGACGCAGCCGTCCTTGCACACGGTGGCGACCTTCGCGTCGACGTTGGGGCCGGTGCAGGTGTAGAGCGTGTTCTTGCTCCCGTTGACGACGTGATCGCCGCCGCAGTACTTGCCGCTCTTCGCCGTCGAGTCGCAGCGCGGCACCACGGGTGCCGGCGGCTCCTCTTCGGGGGGCGGCGGGACGAGCGCGAGGTCGAGCGATGCGCCGAGGCCGTCGTCGAAGTCGTCGGGGAGCTCGTCGACGACCGGCGGGTGCTGCTCCTCGGGCTCCTCGGGCGTGGCCTCTTCGGGGGCGCTGCTGCAACCGAGGAACAACGCGGCGAGGCACAGGTACGGTAGGCGCACGAAAGCGCATGAGCGAGGGGCGTGCCAAGCGAAAGGGGGCGGACGCGCGGGCGATCGAGCCGCGGTGGGGTCACGGCTGTGTGACGATCACTGCCTCCACTCATCGATCAGCGACGCGACGAGCGCCGTCCATCCGGTCTGGTGTGACGCGCCGAGGCCCTCGCCGGTGTCGCCGTGGAAGTACTCGTGGAACAGGAGCAGCTCGCGGAAATGCGGGTCGTCGCGGTAGCGCGCGTCGGCCCCGTGGATCGGGCGCCCGTTCGGGCCGGCGTGGAACAGTGAGATCAAGCGGTCGGCGAGGTCGCGGGCCATCGCCGGGAAAGTGCTCCTGCCGCCCGGCAGATCGATCACGAAGTCGTTGCCGAACGCGGTGCCGAGCTTCCGCAGGGACTCGATGAGGAGGAAGCTCGTGGGGAACCAAATCGGCCCGCGCCAGTTGCTGTTGCCGCCCTTGATCTTCGAGACCGCTTCGCCCGGCTCGTAGGCGACGGTGCGGCCGTCGAGCTCGAACGGGTGCCGCTCGTGCGCCTTCGACAGGCTGCGCAGCCCGTGCGGCGCGAGGAACTCGTGCGGATCGAAGACCCGCTGGAGGATGCGCCGGAGCTGCGGCTGGTCGAGGATCGTCAGCACGTGCGTGGTCTTGCCGCCACGGGTGACCGTGTGCACGACGTCCTCGACGAGCGCGCTCCGGTGAAGGAGGAGCCAGTCGAGGTTCTTGCGGAAGTCGGCGAACGGCTCGATCCAGTCGCGCTCGAGCCGCTCGACGGCGAAGAGCGGGATGAGGCCAACCTGCGACCGAACGCGGAACTTGCGGTGGGAGCCGTCGGGGAAGCGGAGGATGTCGTAGAAGAAGCCGTCCTCGTCGTCCCACAACGACTCGTGCTCGCTGCCCATCGCCTTCATCGCCGACGCGACGAGCGCGTAGTGCTGGAAGAACTTGGTGGCGAGGCCCTCGTACACCGGGTTCTCGCGCGCGAGCTCGAGGGCGATGCGCATCAGGTTCAGGCAGAACATGCCCATCCAGCCGGTCGCGTCCGACTGTTCGAGCGTCGCGCCGTGCGGCAGCTTCTCACTACGGTCGACGAGCGTGATGTTGTCGAGGCCGAGGAAGCCGCCCTCGAACACGTTGTTCCCCTCGCGGTCGACCTTGTTGACCCATGAGGCGAAATTCATCAATAGCTTATGGAAGCAGCGCTCGAGGAACGGGCGGTCGGCGCGCCCGTTGCGGATGCGGTCCATGTTGTACACGCGCCACACCGCCCACGCGTGCACCGGCGGGTTGAGATCGCTGAACTCCCACTCGTAGGCGGGGAGCTGCCCGTTCGGGTGCTGGAACTGCTCGAAGAGGAGCACCTGCAGCTGGTCCTTCGCGTACTTCGCGTCGACGAGCGCGTAGGCGACGCAGTGGAACGCGAGGTCCCACGCGGCGAACCACGGGTACTCCCACTTGTCGGGCACCGTCATCACGCGGAGCGAGTTGAGGTGGCGCCAGTGCACGTTGCGGATCGATTTGCGCGACGCGGGGGGCGGCGCTCCGGGGTCGTCGCCGTCGAGCCAGTCGGACACGTCGAACAGGTAGCTCTGCTTGGTCCACAACAGACCGGCCACGGCCTGCCGCTGGATCTGCTGCTCTTCGGCGCTCGCACCGCGCGGGTGGATCGACGCGAAGAAGTCGTCGGCCTCGGCGCGGCGCTGCTGCACCAGCCGATCGACCTCGTCGATCGAGCTCTCTTCGTGCGCGAGGCGTAGCCGCAGCGTGACCGAGCCGCCGGGCGGCACGACGAAGCGATAGTCGAGCGCCGCCCTCGTGCCGTGCGACTCGGGGTTGAGGCAGGCCTCGCCGTGGATCAGGTGGCGGTGGAACGCGTCCTTCACGAAGGGCGACGCGCTCTTGCTGCGATACAAGCGCTCGGCGTTGGACTCGTTGTCGGTGAAGAGCGCGCGGCCGCCCGGCTCCGCGCTCAGGTGATAGCTGCCGAGCGCGACGCCGCGCGGTACGTCGCGATCGAGCTCGGGCTCCTCGGCGAACAGGCCGTGGCGGTGGCCGCGGATGCGCGCGCTCGGGAGGCGGCCGCGCCAACTCCAGGTGTTGCGGTACCAGAGGTGGGGGAGGATCCGCAGCGGCGCCGGCTCGGGTCCGCGGTTGAACGCCTCGATGCGCACGCACACGTCGTCGAACGAGGCCTTCGCGTGCTCGATGAAGATGTCGAAGTAGCGACCGTCGTCGAAGATGCCGGTGTCGGCGAGCTCGTACTCGCGCCCGCGCCCCGCGCGCCGCTGGTTCTCGGCGACGAGCTCGGCATAGGGGAACTCGCGCTGCGGGTACTTGTAGAGGAACCGCATGTACGCGTGCGAGGGGACGGCATCGAGGTGATACCAGAGCTCTTTGGCGTCCTCGCCGTGGTTGCCCTCGAGCGGCGTGAGACCGAACAGGCGCTCCTTGAGGATCGGATCGCGCTCGTTCCAGAACGCGGGCGCGAGGACGAGGTGTTGGTAGCGATCGCAGAACCCGGCGATCGCGTCCTCGCCCCAGCGGAAGGCCTTGCTCCGCGCGTGGTCGTGCGACACGTGCGTCCACGCCTCGCCGTTCGCGGAGTAGTCCTCGCGCACGGTGCCCCACGAGCGATCGGCGACGTAGGGACCCCACCGCCGCCAGCCGCTCGCGTCGTCGCCGAGCTCGGCGACGCGCCGCGCCTCGCTCACAGCGTGGCCCCGAACTGCGCGGCGCCGATGAGCGGCACCTTTGGATCGAGGGCGACGCGCACCGGGAGCGTGGAGAGCAGGGCGGAGAACCGGCCCTTGCGGAGAAACCCGCGGAGGAACGAGTCGCGGAGCGCGGGGAACAGCACCTTGGCGATGTTGCCGCCGAGGAACACGCCGCCGAGGGCGAGGACCTTGAGGGCGTGGTTGCCGGCCTCGGCGCCGTAGCACTCGGCGAACAGCTCGACGGTCCGGCGCGTGACCGGCTCTTCGCCGCGGAGGCCCACGTCGGTGATCACCGCCGCGGGATTCTCCTGCTGCATGCGGGCGCGGAGCCACTCCGGCTCGGCACGGCCGGCGCGCAAGCACTCGTAGATCATGGGGAACGCCGGGCCCGACACGACGCGCTCCCAGCTCACGTGCTCGACGGCGAGCGCGCGCGCGAGGTGGTCACGCACCGCTAGTTCCTCGGGCGTCTGCGGTGCGAACGTGGCGTGCCCACCCTCGCTCGGGAGCGGGATGTGGCGCGCGCCGTCCCAGTAGAGGATCGCCTCGCCGAGCCCGGTGCCGGCGGCGAGCACCGCGATGGTGCCGGTGGTCGTCCCGGCCTGCAGCGTGAGCACCGACTCCGGCTGCAGGTAGAGCATGCCGTACGCCGCGGCTTCGAGGTCGTTGAGCAGCTTCACGCGGCGCGCGCCGATGGCTGTCGCGAGCTCGTCCTCGCGGAGGACCCACGGGAGGTTGGTGGTGCGGACCTCGCCGTCGACCACCGGCCCCGCGACGCCGAAGCACCCGACCTCGTAGCGCTCGCCCTTGGCGAAGCGCGCGACGATCTCCTCGAGCGACGCGTGGTCGGCGCTCCTGAAGGTCTCCTCGCGGAGCTGCCACAGGACGTTGCCCCGCCGCTCGTAGGCGCCGACGACGGTCTTCGTTCCCCCGATGTCACCCGCGAGGATCATCGGGGCGAGGATATCAGCGATACAGCGTGACGAGAGAGAGCGTACCGAACACGTTGTGCCGCATGCCCTCGGCGTTGATCACGAGGAGGTGATCGCGCACCTCGAGGCGCAGGCGGAACTTCTCGCTGAGCTGGTAGAACGAGCCGAGCGCGCCGACGACGCCGAACGCCCGCTCGTACCGCTCGCTGTCGCGCGGCTCCTCGAAGAACCACACCGAGACGCCGACGCCCGCGTAGACGTAGAGCTGGCCGACGAGCGGCTCGGGGTAGATCAACCGGGCGACTGCGCGGGTGTCGTAGTGCTGGCGTGCGCCGAAGAAGCCGGGAGAGAAGTTCGCGCCCCCGAGCAGCGAGAGCCACGGTTTGTAGAACGCCGCGACGGCTGCGCCGCCGCTCAGCGTGCCCCGGCCGTCGCCGAGCCGCGTGACCGAGCCCTCGAGGGCGACCTCTTTGGTGCGGGTGGTGAGGTCTCTGTGCCCCTCGAACACCGGCGGATCGACGGGGGTTACCCCATGGGCTCGTAGTCCTTCTTGCTCGCTCCGCACTCCGGGCAGGACCAGTCGTCGGGGAGATCTTCGAACTTGGTGCCGGGGGCGACGCCGCTGTCGGGATCGCCGAACGCCGGATCGTAGATGTGATTGCAGATCATGCAGCGCCAGCGCATCGATCACTCCGTGCAGCCGACGCCCTTGTCCCCGTAGCTCAGGAGGATGCGCGGCGACGGACACGATAGCTCGCACGACGTCTGGTCGCAGCCGTACTGACCCTTGGGGATCGAGTACAGGCAGCCGCCGGCGCCGCAGCTCCAGGTGACGCCGGTCTTGCCGTCGCTGCCGCGCGCGTTCTGCTCGGCGACCGCGCAGGCGATGCCCTTGCTCGCGTCGCAGGAAGCACACTTGCCGTCGCTCGGGGGCGACCCGTCGGCGCAGGGCTTCGCGCAGGCCTGCGTCTTGCTGTCGGGCACGGTGCCCGCGGCGCACGTGGAGAACGCGTTGCGCGGCTTGACCTTGAGGCCGGCCTTGAGGTCGCTGCCGCCGCCGGAGCTCGACGCGTCACCGATCGGGTCGGCGTCGACGAGATAGGCGTATTGCAGGTTCTGGAAGAGCGTGTCCTCGGAGATCCACGCGTAGCCCTTGTCGCCCCACTTCTTACCCCACGAGTTGTGGATCAGGTACTGATACTCGCCGTCCTCCTTGCGGTAACCGGCGAGCACCATCGCGTGCCCGGAGAGCGAGCCCGCGGCGTTGAAGTCGGGGACCTTGTCGCTCTTGACCTTGCCGATCACCGGCGTGACGCGCATCGCGAACCAGATGTCCTGACCGTTGGCGAGCGCCTCGCGGAACGCCTTGGCGTCGTCGAGATCGAGCTTCACGATCTGGCTGATCTCGGCGATCGCCTTGGTGTTGGCCGTCTTGAACTGCTTCTTGCTCGGCTCGTCCCCGCAGTAGGACGAGGGCTTGCCGCACCCGCGCTTACAGAAGCTCGGATCGAGCCAGCTGCACGCGTCGTCCGCGTCGTAGGGCCACTTGGCCTCGAGCGCGATGGGCTGCTCCTTGTTCTTCTTGGCCGCGTCGGCCATGGACGGCTTGGCGTAGCGCGCCCAGATGTGCATCACGGAGACCGGCTTCGCGTCCTCGTCGGTGCGCTTGAGCGCGTGGTCGATGGCGGTGGCGAGCGAGAACGCGGTGCACGCGCCGACCGGGCCCTGATCGCGCATCGGGCCCTCGGTGCCGTCGGTGCGGTGGTCGACCTTCTTGGGGAGCTTCTTCTTCTTCTTGCCGTCCTGCTCGAAGCCGTCGCCCGCGTGGAACTGGGAGCGGAAGGGGGTGACGCTCGCGCCAGGGATGTTGCCGTAGCCGGGCTCGTTGCAGTCCAGGGGCACGTGGGTGCCGTCCAGGTCGATGTCGCCGCAGCCGCTCTCGACCTTCGCCTCCTTCGTGGCCTCCTTGGCCTCCTTGGAATCGAGCTTCGGCTGCGCGGGCTTGTGGCAGGCGACCGACAACGCGGCGATCAGGAGCAGGCTCTTACGCATCGTTCCCCGAGGGGACCGATTGGAGCCCGGACAACAGTCGGCGGCAATGCACCCGCCGTTACCCCGCCAATGGGCGATACACACAGCTAGGCGCGCGCGTACGCGAGCGGCTCTGGCGGAGCTCAGAGCGCGACGAGCTCGTGGCTCTCGAGGGCGTGGGCGTCGAGCATCGCCTGGAGCGAGGGGTAGCGCATCAGCGGCTCGCCCTCGATCGCGATCAGGGTGACGCCGTTGGGGAACACCAGCACCTCGTCGAACATCAGGCCGGCGCGGAGGGGCTGCAGCCGAAGGATGCCCGTGGCCCTCGGCCGTGTCCCGCTCGCCGGAGTGGGCGGCGCGGTCCTCGGGAGCGGCGGGGGCTTCCGGTTGGCGTGCACAAGAGTGAGTGTTGGACGCGCCGAGGGGCGCCTCTACCCCTATCGCGTCATCGGTTGCGCGCGCTCAAACTGCCCCCAACTGGAGCACAACCGTGCAAATCGAGGGGGCTCGACCGCGGAATCAATCCTGCTCTCTCAGGCATGCAACGTGGCAGCCGTCGATCGCGACTCCCTCCCGAGCCGTCCCCATGCAGAGCAAGAGCCCGCTTCGCGAGGGAAGGGGCCGCTCGGTCAGCTGATCGCGATCCGGAGGGGGGAGTGGCCGTTCGCGCTGCTCCTCTGCGGCTATTTCTTCACCGTCGTCACGACGTTCTGGATCCTCAAGCCGCTGAAGAAGGGCGTCTTCATCGGGCATTTCAAGGAGTCGGGGGTCTCACTGCTGGGCTTCCACCTGAGCGCGGCGCAGGGCGAGCTCATCGCGAAGGTCACCAACATGGTGGTCGCGTTCGGCGCCGCGGTCCTGTTCACCGCGCTCTCGCGGCGTCTCCGGAGACAGCACCTCACCTACGCGTTCTCCGTCCTGCTCGGCGTCGCCTTCGTCTACTTTGCCTGGGCTGCTCGCGCGTGGACCGGCGCCGAGGTGTGGGCGTTCTATCTGTTCGGCGATCTGTACAGCACGCTGATGGTGGCGACGTTCTTCGCCTTCGCCAACGACAGCGTCGACTCCGACACCGCCAAGCGGCTCTACGGCGTGATCGGCCTCGGCGGCGTCGCCGGCGGCGCGTTCGGCAGCTCGGTCGTGGCCACCGCCGTCAAGAAGCTCTCGATCCCCGGATGGATGGGCGTGTGCATGGCGCTCGGCGTGATCATCGTCGTGCTCGCGTGGGCCGCGGCGCGGCGGGCGAAGGCGCACGACAGCGAGGTCGAACGGCTCGACCCCGCTCCGAGCGCGAAGGAGGAGCCGCAGAGCAACGCCGCGCTGCACGGCCCGAAGCTCGTCTTCCGCTCGCGCTATCTGCTCGCGATCGTCGCCATCGTCGGCCTCTACGAGATGGTCTCGACGATCATGGACTTCCAGTTCACGTCGGCGGTGCAGCAGTCGCTCGATGCGAGCGCGATCCCCGGGCACTTCGCCAAGGTGTTTGCGATCACCAACTGGGCCGCGCTGATCATTCAGCTGGTCTTCACGAGCTTCGTGATGCGTCGCTTCGGGCTCACCGTGGCGCTCCTCGTCCTGCCCGCGGCGGCCGCGCTCGGCTCCTCGGCGTTCCTCCTCGCGCCGACGCTGATCACCGCGAGCGCGCTGAACACCGCCGACAACGCCTTCGCGTACTCGATCAACCAGTCGTCGAAGGAGGTGCTCTACGTCCCGACGACCGCCGACGAGAAGTACGCGGCCAAGGCGTTCATCGACATGTTCGTCCAGCGGTTCGCCAAGGCGATCGCGGTCGTCCTCAGCCTCGGCATCTCCATCTGGTTCGCGAGCTTCAACGGCGTCCGCTACCTCTCGATCGCCACGCTGGTGGTGCTCGCGATCTGGGGCGCGGCCGCGGTGTCGGCGGGTCGCCGGTTCCGCAAGCTGGAGCGCTCCCGCGCGGAGACAGCGCTCGATCGACCCCGCGCGACCTGACCGGGGGCGCGACCACCCGGCGAGCCGGGGGAGCCGCCCCCGTCTCGCGAATGCGACGATCGCCCGAGAAACCGGCCCCGCGTAGATCTGTCGAGCAAGGGCGGGTGCGCGAGGTCGCGTGAGCTGCGCCCTGCACCTACGTCGACACGATCATGACCGGTGAACGAGGATTGCAAGGGCGGAGGTCCCATGGAGCGGAAGAACGTCTGCGCGTCCGCGCTGCTCGCGTTGATCGCCGGTTTCGCGGTCAGCTGCGGCGGCAAGGGCGATGACCTCGACAAGTCGTCGGCTTGTCTCGATAACCGGCAGTACTTCGAGGAGAAGGTCTGGCAGCCAGTCCTCGGCAACGTGTGCGTGAAGTGTCACGCGCCCGAGGGTCAGGCGGCCGAGCGCGCCGCGAAGTTCCTCATCCTGCCCGCCTCGTACCCGGGCTTCCTCGAGGCGAACTACGACGCGCTCTCGGAGGCGGCGAAGACCGAGTACGAGGGCCGCTCGCAGATCCTGCAGAAGCCGCTCGGGAAGATGAACCACGGCGGTGGTCAGCTCTTCACCGAGGGCAGCCCCGAGTACAACGCGCTCTCCGAGTTCATCAAGCGCGTGAAGGCGCCGGTGACCTGCGGCAGCAACGCGAAGCCGAGCCCGCTCGCGGCGGTCGAGCTCGCGGACGCCGAGCTGACGATTCGGAAGGCGGCGATCCACCTGGTCGGTCGGCTGCCGACGAGCGCGGAGGTCGCGCGGGCACGCGCCGAGGGCGACGCGTCGCTCGATCCGATGCTCGACGAGATGATGAACAGCCCCGCGTTCCTCGACCGGGTGAAGGAGATCTACGGCGACATCTTCCAGGTCGGCCGTTACAACAACAACGCGCTCGACCTGCTCGACCCGGCGGACTGGCCCGGGCGCAACTGGTGGAATCCGTCGGACATCCCCTACGAGGGCCTGACCGAGGAGCAGAAGCTCGGCGAGAAGAACAGCGAGCTCGCGATCGCGGCCGAGCCGCTCGAGCTCGTCGCCAACGTGGTTCGCTACAACGAGCCGTTCGGCAACATCGTCGCCGCGCCGTACACGATGGTGAACCCGTACTCCGCGAAGGTGTACGGGGTCGAGGGCAAGGTCACCTTCTCGAGCGCCGACGCCTACGAGTTCAAGCCGGTGCAGCTCACCGTGCCGAAGACCGGGCAGCCGTACCCGAGCGCCGGCGTGATGACGTCGGTGGTCTACCTGCGTCGGTTCCCGAGCACGCAGACCAACCTGAATCGTCACCGCGCGCGCATGGTCTACAAGCAGTTCCTCGCGACCGACATCCTTCGCGTCGCCGAGCGGCCGCTCGACCCGTCGTCGGTCACGAGCAACACGCCCACGCGCGACGACAAATATTGCTCGGTCTGCCACAAGGTGATCGACCCGATCGCCGGCGCGTTCCAGAAGTTCGACAACGACGGCCGGTTCCGCCCCGAGGCCACCTGGCCCGGGTTCATGCCGCAGCCTGGTCTCGGCACCGAGACGATCAACGACGTGCGCGAGTACCCTGCGGCGCTGCAGTGGCTCGGCAAGAAGATCGCGGCCGACCGCCGCTTCGTGAACGCGACGGTGTACACCGTCTACGAGGCGCTCACCGGTCACAAACCGCTCGACTACCCCGCGAGCGACGCGCCGAACTTCCAGAACAAGCTGAGCTCGTGGCGCGCGCAGGACGAGATGTTCCGCGCCGCGGCGACCGCGTTCGTCGACAGCAAGCAGAACATCAAGTCGGTGTTCAAGGTGATCATCAAGAGCGCGTACTTCCGCGCGGTCAACGTGAACAAGGCCGCGGCCGAGGGCGAGCTCGAGAGCGTCGGCACCGCGCGCTGGCTCACGCCGGAGCTCCTGTCGCGCAAGGTCAAGGCCGTCGCCGGCGTGGGCTGGACCAAGAGCCTCAAGGACAAGTCGGAGTGGCTCCTCTCGGACTACAAGTTGATGTACGGCGGCATCGACTTCGACACCATCACCGAGCGCCTCACCGACGTGAACGGCATCATGGCGAACGTGGGCCGGCGCATGGCCAACGAGATGGCGTGCCGCGTGACCGCGCACGAGTTCACCAAGCCGAAGGCGGAGCGCCTGCTCCTCAACGGCGTCGAGCTCGACACGGTGCCGGACGACCCGCTCGGCGTGCCGCTCCCGGCGGCGGAGGCGACGATCAAGAAGAACCTCGTCGACCTCCACTACCGCGTGCTCGGCGAGAAGCTCTCCGTCGAAGATCCGGAGATCGAGCGCACCTTCCAGCTGTTCAGCAAGACGTACCGCGAGCTCCGCGAGCTGAAGAAGCCCGACCTCGCCTACGACTGCCAGGGCCGCTGGGACCTCGCGACCGGCGCGGACCTGCCGAAGGAGCGCGTCGTCGACACCGACAAGAACTTCACGGTCCGTTCCTGGATGGCGGTCATGACGTACCTGCTGTCCGACTACAAGTTCCTTCACGAGTGAGCGCGCAAGGGAGCAATGACCATGGATCGACGTAAATTCCTCCAAGCTGCGGCGCTCGCCGGGATGGCCGTGATGGTGCCCAAGGGGAAGACCCCGAAGGCCAACGCCGCGCCGCGCGACTACAAGGGCCCCTACTTCCTGCTGGTGCACGCCAGCGGCGGGTGGGATCCGACGATGCTGTGCGACCCGAAGGGCGGGACGATCAATCGCCAGTTCGAGAAGGGCAACTACGGCAGCGTCGCGGGCATCAAGTACGCGCCGATCGAGTACAAGGACCAGGCCGGCGCGGTCTACTACTCGAACGACCAGTTCTTCCAGAAGTGGGGCTCGCGCCTCCTCGTCCTCAACGGCGTCGACACCACGACCGGCAACCACGACACCGGCACCCGCGTGATGTGGAGCGGTCAGGTCGCGGAAGGGTATCCCTCGCTCGGCGCGCTGATCGCTGCGTCGAAGTCACCCGGCAACAGCCTCGCGTTCATGAGCGGCGGCGGCTACGAGACCACCGCTGGGCTCGTGCCGCTCACCCGCGTCAACAACGTCGGCGCGTTCTCGCGCCTGGCCTACCCCCAGCTCATCAACCCGGGCGGCACCGCGAGCTTCCACACCAAGGCGACCGAGGACCGCATCGCGCGCATGCAGCGCGAGCGCCTCGACGACCTGATGAACCACAACGGGCTCCCGGCCTACAAGCGGACGATGGGCGCGCTCTACACGAGCCGCGGCGGCGACAACGAGCTCGAGCTGCTCGCGAAGCAGCTCCCCTCGAACGACAAGCTGAACGCCGCGCGCTACGGCGTGCACCGCGCCGGACTCCTCGCGCTGTCCGGGTTCAAGTCCGGCCTGGTGATCGCGGCGACGGTCTCGATGGGCGGCTTCGACACCCACGGAAACCACGACCAGAGTCAGGGTCAGCGGCTCGCCGATCTCCTGCGCGGTCTCGACGGCCTCTTCGAGGACGCGCGCTCGCCCGAGTTCAACAACATCCTCGACAACCTGGTGGTCATCGTCGGCTCCGACTTCGGCCGGACGCCGATGTACAACTCGGGGAACGGCAAGGACCACTGGAACATCACCAGCATGATGATGATGGGCCCCGGCATCCGCGGCGGCCGCACCATCGGCTCCACCGACGACAACTTCAAGGCGGTGAAGGTCAACCCCGGCACGCTCCAGCCCGACCCGGGCGGCGTGCGCATTCAGCTCGAGCACGTGCACCGTTCGGTGCGTAAGCTGGCTGGGTTGACGACCGACCCGATCGCCGGCCGCTTCCCGCTCGCCGGTGAGGACCTCCCGCTCCTCGCATGAACCTCCGCCGCATCGTCTTCGCCGCCCCGCTCTTCGTCCTCGCCGCCTACGGCTGCGTCGTCGGCGAGCTCGGCGGCGACGCCAACCGCGAGGCGTCGACCTCCACGCCCACCGGCGAGCCGTGCGCCGACGACCCGTTCAAGTGCAAGGCCGGCACGACCTGCTGGCCTGCCGTGGGCGGCGGCGCCAACTGCGTCCCGAGCAAGGCGTACAAGACCAAGGGCACCGACTGCGAGATGCTGCTCGGGCGCTCGAGCTGCGCCGATGGCCTGGTGTGCATCACCGTCTCCAAGCCGCTCGACGCGGGCGCGGACATGGGGGTGAAGGACGCCGCGCCGAAGCCCACCACCGAGCCGCTCTCGCTGTGCGCGCCGTGGTGCGACGACAAGCATCCGTGCCCCGCGGGCGAGGACTGCCGCACGCTCTCGCTCGAGGGCTACTCGGGGCGCGCCTGCGTCCCGAGCAACTTCGAGCTGCCCGACACCGGGCCCCCGGACACCGCGGTGCCCGACACGTTCCGGCCCGACACGTTCAAGCCCGACACCTTCGTGCCCGACGGCGCGATGGACACGACGGTCGTCGACGGGATGATGGACACCACCCCGCCGGCCGACACCACTCCGCCCGCCGACACCACTCCGCCCGCCGACACCACTCCGCCCGCCGACACCGAGCCGCCGCCCGACGCCGCCGCCGACTAAACGCGACGGATCAACGGCACGTCGGTCGGGCGCAGCACCAGCGCCGCGGTGCCGCGGTACGTCTGCGCGGCCTCGGGATCGGCTGCGACGTGGAGCTCGCCGAACACCTCGACGCGGTCGCCCGGTCGGAGGTCGACCGCGCCGACCTCGTCGTAGGGGATCGCGGGCTCGTCCGCGTCGCGGGCGTAGCTGGGATCGATCGTCTCGAGGTACGAGTCGACCTCGACGTAGCGCTGCTCCTCGCCGCCGCGATGGAGACGCAGCATGCCCGGAGGCACGCGCGCGAGGCGCCCGTCGTCGAGCCGGATGTCGAAGCCGAAGCTCTCGCCGTCGCGGAGCATCACCTGACGGTTGAACCAGCGCTTGCAGGTGAGCTCCGCGGCCCACGCGACGCACGGCTCCGCGGTCAGCGGTGACACGCCGGCGGTGTCGCCGAGGACTACGCCGCGCACGCGGCGCTCGGCCGGCCGGCGGGTGGGCGGCAGGAGCGCGCCGTGCGGCTTGGGCTCGCTTCGCTTGCGATGCACGTAGGCGATCAGCTTGCCGATCGCCCACACCAGCAAGACCGCCACGAGCGCCACCGCGAGGATGATCACGATCGCGCCGACGATCTCGCCGAGCTCCCCGCCGAGGGAGAGCGCGTCGCATCCCTGGCAGCCGCCGAGGATCTCGCCGATGCCGCCGCTCGCCGCGCCGGCCCCGCCCGCACGCGCGAGGCG
>JALHOE010000145.1 GCA_022843175.1 Deltaproteobacteria bacterium | reverse complement strand
ACACGAGATCACGCGACCGAGCCGGAGTCTGCACCGTTGTCGATGCGTTCTTAACTCACTGGATTTCGATCGTGTGGCTGGACGACCTGTGGGGGGTTCTCAGGCGTCAGCGAGCGCCTCGGTGATTCGCACCGTTCGCATTGGTAGGCGCTCGCTGACGCGCGCGCCTGACTAGACGCGGAGGCCGGCGAAGCGGCGGCGGGCGTTCTCGGCGCTGAGGCGGGCGATCTCCTCGGCGGGGACGGCGCGGAGGTCAGCGAGGTAGCGGGCCGTGTACACGACGTAGGCCGGCTCGCATGGTTTGCCGCGGAGCGGGATCGGCGCGAGGTACGGCGCGTCGGTCTCGACGAGGAGCCGGTCGCTCGGGACGAAACGGGACGCCTCTTGGATCGCCGTCGCGGTGCGGAAGGTGACGATCCCCGAGAAGGAGATGTCGAAGTCGAGGTCGAGCGCGCGGCGCGCGAAGGCGACGTCCTCGCTGAAGCAGTGGATCACGCCGCCGACGTCGCGCGCGCCCTCCTGCTCGAGGATCTCGAGCGCCTCCTGCCCGGCCGAGCGGGTGTGGATGACGATCGGCTTGTGAAGCTCGCGCGCCATCTGGACGAAGCGGCGGAACACGGCGCGCTGCACGTCGCGCGGCGAATGGTCGTAGTGGAAGTCGAGGCCGATTTCGCCGACGGCGGCCACGCGCGGATCGGCGGCGAGCGCGCGGAGCTCTCCGGCCATGGCGTCGTCGCACAGGCGCGCGTCGTGGGGGTGGACGCCCACGGCGGCGACGATGTCCGGGTGCTTGCGCGCCAGCTCGACCGCGTTGTGGGCCTCGAGCGTGGTCTCGCCGACGCCGACCACCACGAACCCGCGCACGCCGGCCGCGCGCGCGCGGTCGAGCACGACGTCGGCCGACTCGGCCGGCTGCTTGCCCCGCGCGCTCACCGCGACGTGACAGTGGCTATCGACGACACCCTCGAGCGGAATCACGCCGCACTCTTAGCACCTCTTGATGCTAGGCGGACAGGCGCGCGCGGACGGCGTCCGCGTCCTTGGCGAGCCCGGCGGACTCGAGCTCGCGGGGGACTCGGTCGAGGGTGCGCGTGATCGCCGCGTCGACGTAGGCCCGCGCGTCGGGATCGAGCGTGGTGCGGCCCTCGCGTGCGGACTCGCAGCAGTTGGCGAGCGTGGTCGCGACGCTCGAGAGGTACGCGCGGCCGGCCGGCTCGAGCGAGAGGTCGAACGCCTTCTCGGCGGCGCGCATGGCGCCGACGCTGTCGCCGCGGGCGCGGAGGATCTCGGCGTAGTTGCGGTAGGTGTCGGGGAGCGCGTCGCGGGCGCCGAGCGCTTCGGCGAGCGACAGCGCGCGGCGGGCCATCTCGAGCGCGGGATCGACGTCCCCGAGGATCAGCGAGACCTCGGCGAGGTTGTTGTAGGCGACGACGAGATCGTAGAGGTCTCCGACCTTCTCCTTGAGCTCGAGCGAGCGCACGAAGAGGGTGCGCGCGCGGTGATAGTCGCCCCGCGCGAACGCGACCGCGGCGACGTTGTTGTAGGCGATCGCCGCGAGCTGCGGGAACCGGCTCTCGTCGACGACCCGCCCAGCCATCATCCCGAGCCGCTCCGCCTGCACGTACCGGCCGCGCTGATAGAAGACGTTGCCCATGGAGTGGAGCAGGCGCGAGGCGGAGTCGGCCCAGTCGGGCTCGGCGCGCGCGATGCGGCGGCAAGCATGGAGGCCCTTTTTGAAGCTCGCGAGCGCCTCGTCGAGCTTGCCGGTGCGGTACTGCGCGAACCCGAGCGCGGCCCACAGCGGCGCGAGGAAGCGCGGGTCGGAGTCCTTGCCGAGCTTGTCGAAGGCGATGCGGTAGTGCAGCTGCGCTTCTTCGAAGGCGCCGCGCACCTTCTCGACGTTGCCCAGCCGCAGCTCGATGCTGCCCTCGAGGCGCGCGAGCTCGCCCGCGTCGCTGCTGCGACCGCTCCGCCGCTCGTCGCGGACGATCTCGGCGCTCCCCTCTTCGTAGGCGCGCTCGGCTTCCTCGAGCTTGCCGACGCGACGAAGCGTGTCTCCGAGCGCGAGGCGCAGCTTCACGCGGTCCTGCCACTCGGCGACGCGGAGCTCCTCGAAGTTGTTGAGATCGAAGCCCGAGCCGTCGGGCATGGCGGCGCCGCGCGACGCGTCCGCGATCGCGCACGCCCGCCCGTAGTGCCGGATCGCGTCGGCGTTGTGACCGAGCACCGCCGCGCGGTGGCCGGCGCGGGTGTAGTGCTTGATCGCCTCTCGCGGGACGTTCGCGCGGTCCCAGTGGTGGGCGATCAGCGCGGGGTTGCCCTCGACGACGACGCTGCCGCGCGTCTCGAGCCAGCCGGCGACCGCGCGGTGATATTGCTCGCGCGCGCGCAGGCTGAGCGACTCGTAGGCGACCTCGCGGGTGACGGTGTCGGCGAAGGCGTACTCGCGCTCGCTCGGGAACGTGGAGCCCTCGCGGATGCGGACGATGTCGTTGGCGCGCAGGCGCTCGAGCAGATCGCGGGTGACCGCGCCCTCGAGCAGCGTGCCACCTCGCATGGCGTCGAGCGCGCCCTCCCAGAACACGCGGCCGACCACCGCCGCGCGCTGCACCATCGCGCGCACCTCGGGCGGCAGGCGATCGAGGCGCGCCTGCACGAGGCCGTAAATGGTGGGCGGGAGCGCGAGCGCTTCGAGCCGGCTCTCGTTCACCTTCCACACGTCGTCGAACGAGCGCTCGACGCCGCCCGCGTCGACGAGCACGCGGATCGTCTCCTTGAGCACCAGGGGATTGCCGTCGGCGCGCTCGACGAGGCGCTTGACGAAGTCCGGCGAGATGCCGGGAGCGCGCCGGAGCAGATCGCGCGCGAGCTCCTCGAGCGCGCGACGAGGGAGCGGCGCGAGGTTCATTCGCGTATGGCCCTCCTTACCCTCGCCCCAGTGCGGCCTTCGTTCGTAGAGCTCGGGGCGCGCGGCGCCGACGATGAACACCGGCGCGTCGGCGAGCCGCACGAGCAGGTAGTCGAGCAGATCGAGGCTCCCGTCGTCGGCCGCGTCGAGCCCGTCGCAGAAGAGGATGACCGGACCCCGGGTGGCGACGAGCGAGAGCAGCTTGGCGAACGCGGCGCTGGTCCGCGCGCGCGGGTCGTCGACGCTCTCGCCCGCGGTGGTGAGGGCGCTCGTGGGCTCGGCGCCGAGCATCTTGGCGAGCGTCTCGATCGCGTCGCCGAGCTGCGCCGGGTCGAGGCCAGAGGCGCGCGCCGCGGAGAACGGGGTGATCGAGAGCGGCGTCGAGGCCGCGCTCGAGCCGGTGTCCTCGCCGGTCGTCGAGAGCGAGGGCGGCATCATGCTCGGCGACCGACCGAACGCGCGGATGCCGTTGCGCAGCTTCTGCTCGATGACCTCGCGCGGGTCGTCGGCGTTGATGTGGAACTGGTTGCGGAGGAGCGACGCGGCGAGGTCGTAGGTGCCCTCGCGCGTGAGGTGCGAGCCGCGGCCGCTCAAGATGAACGCGCGCTCCGGGCGCGCCTCGATCGCGCGCTGGAGCTCGTCGCGGAGGCGGGTCTTTCCCGCGCCCGCGTTGCCGACGAGCGTGACGACGTGCGCGCGCCGGTCTCCGATCGACTGCTCGAGGAGATCGAGCAAGCGCTCGAGATCGCCGCGCCGTCCGACGAACGCGGTGGTGGCGCCGTAGAACTCGTCGTGTGGCACCGCGCGCTGCGCGGCGTGGCCGAGCACGCGGAAGCAGACGAGCGGCTCGGTCTTGCCCTTGGCGATGACCGGGGGCAGCTCCTCGACCGAGAACAAGCCGGTGACGTGACGATACGTGTCGCGGCCGATCACGATCGCGGCCTCGGGCGCGTGGGCCTGGAGGCGCGACGCCACGTTGACCGCGTCGCCCATCACGGTGAAGTCCTTGCGGTTGGCGCCGCCGACGCGGCCGGCGAACACCCGGCCGGTGTTGATGCCGATGCGCAGCGAGAGGCGGAGCCGGCCGTGACGGCGCCCGCGCAGCCCGTACTTGGCGACCGTCTGCTGCAGCTTGAGCGCCGCGTGCACCGCGCGCTCGGCGTCGTTGTCGGTGGAGCGCGGGACGCCGAACACGGCCATCACGCAGTCGCCGATGTACTTGTCGACGTAGCCGCCGTGCTTCTCGATCACCGTCGTCATCGCGGCGAAACAGCCGTCGATGATCTCCTTCACCTCCTCGGGCGGTAGGCGCTCGGAGAGCGCGGTGAACCCGGAGACGTCGGCGAAGAGGATCGTGCAGAGCCGGTTCTCCTCGACCGTGTTGGTGCCGGAGATGGCCTCGGGAGGCGGCACCGAGGCCCGCACCGGGCTCTGGGACGGGCGGTCGGTGATCACCGGCGGCGCCGGCGGAAGGGCGCTCGGACGCGTGGCCGGAGGCGAGCCCGACGCCGCGGTGATGACCACGGGCGAGGCCGTTTGCGGGCGCTGCGGGGGCGGCAGGATGCTCACCGCCTCGGTCGCCGCCGACGCGGCGATCACCGACTGCAGCGACCGTAGCTCGTGCTCGACCTCGCGCGCGGTCTCGGGGCGCTGCTCGCGCTCCTTGTGGAGCAGGCGCATGACCAGCTCCTCGAGCCGCGGATCGACGCTCACGTACTTCCCGAGGGGCGTCGGCTCGGCGTAGAGGTGCTGGCCGAGGAACTCGGCGGGCGAGCCGCCGCCGAACGGGCCGCGCCCGGCGAGGAGCTCGAACAGGATCAGACCGACGGCGTAGAGATCGCTCCTCCCGTCGATCGCCTGCCCGCGGCACTGCTCGGGCGACATGTATTTCGGGGTGCCGAGCTGCGCGCCGGTGACGGACGTCATGCCGCTCCCCGGCGGCGCGTCGATGAGCTTGGCGATGCCGAAGTCGAGCACCTTCACCATCGACGAGGCGCGCACGGCGAAGAGGTTCTCGGGCTTGAGGTCGCGGTGAATGACGCCCGCCTCGTGCGCGGCCGCCAGCGCCCCGAGCACCGGCAGCATCGCCGAGATCGCCTCGCTGCTCGAGAGCCGCCCGCGGCGCGCGAGCATCTGCCCGATCGTCTCGCCCTCGAGCAGCTCCATCACCAGCACCGGGCGGCCGTCGGGCAGCGCGTCGAACCCGAACACGTCGACGATCGCGGGGTGGCGGATCTGGTTGACCAGCCGCGCCTCTTGCACGAAGCGCTCGATGCCGCTCTTCGACGACGCCGCGTGCGCCTGGATGACCTTCACCGCGGCGCGCTTGCCGATGATGGGGTGGACCGCCTCGTAGACGGCGCCCATGCCGCCGAAGCCGAGCAGGCGCACGATCTTGTAGCCCGCGACCACGGTGCCGGGCGAGAGCCCCGGGCCTTCGAACGGGGGCTCCATTGCGCCCGCTAGTTTAGTTCAAATCGTGGGCGGTCAGCGCGCGTACTTGGAGGTGCAGGAGCCGACCGGTCCGGAGCCGCCGGTGCGCACGCTCGGGGCGTAGAGCCACGTGCCCGAGTTGCTGCACTGGTACCACAGGTTGTCCTGCTTGCTCTGCACGC
The DNA here is from genome assembly GCA_022843175.1 of Deltaproteobacteria bacterium. GTDB lineage: Bacteria > Myxococcota_A > Polyangia > Polyangiales > JADJMO01 > JALHOE01. Next base: position 16,540 of record JALHOE010000145.1, on the reverse strand, counting down.
AGGTGCCGGCGTTGACCGTGCGCCCCAGCGTGTACGAGCTGCAGGTGGCCCTGGGCGCGACGCCGCCGGTGTTGATGGCGAGGCCCATGTTCGCGCTCGTGTAGAAGCTCACGTGCACGTGGTCGTAGTGGTTCTGCGTGATGCTCCCGCGGTTCTCCATCGCGCGCCAACCGCGGCCGTCGAACGAGTTGATCCGCTGCTTCCAGATCACGTACATGATCCCGAACTTCTTGCGGTTGTTCGTCGCGAACTCGGCGAGACGATCGCCCTTCGCGGTCCCTGCCGACGAGACCGTCCCGTACTTGCTCACCATCAGGTCGGTGGCGCGGCTCGCGCTCGGTGAGTGGCCGACGTACGTGCCGTTGCTGCAGGCAGACACGTACTTGCACGCGCTGTTCGCGAAGGCCTGCACGTGGTCGTAGACCCAGAGCCCCGAGAGGACGCCCTCGCCCCCGCGGTCGTCGACCGGATCGGCGTGGTCGGCGTCGGGATCGGGCTCGTCGACGGTGCCCTCGTCGATCTTCTCGTTCGAGATCGGCGCGAAGTCCTCTGGCGTCATCGTGAGGTCGCCGTCTTCGAGAGAGCCATCGGCGCAAGCGACGAACCCGGTTGCGAGCAGCAGCGTGGGCAACAACCTGGCGAGGTGGCGGGCAGTCATGCTCGTTCCCAACGCACGCGGCATGCCGCGCGTTTCTTCGGGAATTTCGTGGCCTCGCGGGCCCGTACGGCGTCAGATCTTTGCTACACGGCACTGGTCACTCGGACGACCACCCCGTCGGGTCGACTCCGAATCAGAGTGACTTGGACGCACCCATCATCGCCGCGACCGGGAGCGCCTTGTCCTTGGTGAGGACCTCGCTCTTGATGCCCGAGGCAACCGAGAGCGTGGCGGGCATGCTCGCTTCGAGGCCGCCCTGCACGATGATGCCGCGGATCTCGTCGCCACCGCCGAGGCTGCCCTCGAATTTACCCTTGCCGGTGGACTCGATGATGACGGGGGCGCGCCCGCTCCCCTGCACCTTGACCGAGCTGAGGATCGCGACCTCGGAGCCGCCGAGCCAGTTGATGCCGTCTCCCACTTCTTTCATGCCGCCGATGTCGACCGGCACGTTCATGGACTTGGTGCCGGCGATGAGGCCGCCCTGCACGATGATGCCGAGCGAGCCCTGCGTGATGCCGATGCCGATCGCCTTGTTGTTCTCGACGAGGAAGTCGTCGAGCTTGGCGCCGGCGGCGGGGATCGCCTGCAGCTGGATGCCGCGCACGTTGTTGGAGATGGTGAAGCTCTTGAGGTCGGCGCTGCTGCTGTCGACGTAGACGCCGACGTCTTCGTTATCGAGGACCGCGAACCTGGACGCCTTGATCGATCCGCCCTCGGCGACCTCGATCCCGCGGCCGTGGAGGAAGTTTTGGGCGTGCGACTGGGAGACCTGCACGCCCTCGAGCGTGGCGTCGACGCCGTGCGCCCAGATGCCGACGACCTTGTTGCCGTGGACGAGCACGCGGCGCATGACGAGCGTGGGCTTGGCGGCGGCGCAGTCGGTCTTGCAAAAGGCAGCGACGCCGAAGCCGCCGCCGTTTTCGATCGTGGACTGCGTGATCGTGACGTTGGTGTCGGTGGCGGAGATGCCGGGGACCTTAACCACCTCGGCCACGTGGACGCGATCGATCGTGAGGTTGCCCTTGCCGGTGACGGCGAGGCCGGTGCCGCCGATTCGCATGCCGCGCACGGTGGCCGCGCCGCCGGCGACGACCTTGACGCCGCCGACGCTGGTGGACGACGAGCCCTTGCCGATCAGGCTGACGTTGGCGGGGAGGTTGAGCGCACCGAAGCTCCCGGCCGAGAGCATGATGCACGCGCCGGACGCGGCGCTCGCGAGCTTGCCGTCGACATCGGCCGGCGTGGCCTCGATCGTCGCGCTGCACGCGATGCCCGCCGACGAGATCTCGCCCGAGGTGACGCCGGGGCACACGCCGTCGACCTTCGCGCGCGCATCGCACGACGCGGGCGCGGTCTCCTCGGCTTGCGAGGCGCAGCCGGCGAGGGAGAGAACGAGGAGCGGGAGGAGGGAGCGAGGGGTCATGGTCTTCGGGTTCGCTGCGGATCGTAACGGACCGCGCGTGATGAGGGGAGGCGTGGACTGAGTCGTGTTCTGGCGCGCTCTGTGACCCGCATCGAGCAAGGTCCGTCCGTGACGTGCCGCGGTCGCGGGCGCATGCTGCTCCGATGCGGCCGCTCGGTTGGGATGAGGCGTACTCGGTGCTCTCGCCGGAGCCGATTCCCCGTGTAGAAGCGGCGCGTTGGGCGCAGCAGGCGCGCACCTTCCTCGACGCGATCATGACCGTCGAGGGTGATCCAATGTCGGACTCCCTCGCGCTTACAGTCGCGCCACTCCGCGCGCCGCACATCACGCGCGTGCCGGTGCAGACGCTTCCGCTCGCCGACTGTCCCGCGATCCTCGCGGCCGCCGAGCGCGGTGTCGGGGCGATCGGCGGCGCGGGCATGGATGTTCTCGTCGCTCGCGCAACGCGCGTGTGGCAGGTCCCGCGCGCCGTCGACGGCGATCCCCGCGCGCCGTTGGTCGTCGCTGCGCTGCTCGCGTCGGTGTTGCTCGGTCCGATCGTGCCGCCCGACGAGGTGACGATCTACGGCGTGCGCGGCGCGCGCGTGCGCCTCGAGAAGCTCGGGTGGCCTACTTGATCGGATCGTCCGACGCGTAGAAGCACTGCGTGCCGCTGCACTTGTAGCCCTTGAGGGCCTTGCAGTCGGTGTTCTTGGTGCACTCGCGGTCGCACCAGCCCCCATCCTGGTCGTGGTGCGTCCAGCCGGTGGGGCACGTCTTCATGCGCGGCCCGGCCATGGTGGTGACGTAGATCCAACCCTGCCGGCGCACGTTGGTGTTGGGGTCGTTGTAGCGAACGCGGTACCAGTCGAAGACCTCGGCGACGAGCGAGACCTCGGTGCCCCGCTGCAGCACCGCGATGACGTTGTTGTCCTTGGGCGCCTTGTGCACCTTGGCGCCGTTGCTGGTGATGCGTCGGATGCCGCGGACCGGGTTCTCGTCGAGGAACGTCTTGGCGCCGAGCAGCGGCGCGTCCTCGTAGGCGTCGGTCTTGAGCTTGGTGTCCGAGACCTCGACCGCGTCGAGGGTGGCGTCGTCGGCATCGGCGTCCTCGCCGCCGACGTCCTCGTCCCAATCGAGGGGCTCGACCGAGGGCGAGGGGGACGGCGCGGGCGAGGGGGACGGCGCGGTGGCCGCGGAAACGCTGGGCGCCGCGTCGGGCGCGGGCGTTCCCTTGCCCTTCGGGCAGCCGAGCACGAGCGCGAGCGCGAGGAGGGGAGCAAAAGCGGTGTACGCGCGGGGGCTCACGGAGGGGGTCGGCATACTACGCAAAAGTGTTGGCCGGCGAGGGCGAACAGTTGAACAAACCGGGTATGGCCCGGCTCGCCCTCCTCCTTCCCCTCCTTGCCCTCGTTGCCTGCGGCGGTGGCCGCGTGCGAGACGCGAACGCGCCGCTCTCGCCGGCCGCGCAGAAGATCGAGATCCTCACGGCCGCCCGGGCGACCTGCAAGAAGCTCGGGAGCGTGCACGGGATCGGCGAGGACCTCGACGAGAAGGTCTCCGACGCGCAGGCGACGAGCGCGGCGAAGGAAGAGGCCGCGAAGCTCGGCGGCGACGCGATCGTCTTCGTGACGACGACGTCCGACGCGAAGGCAGGGTCGGGCGGCACGCTCGTGGTGATCAACAAGACCGCCGACGTCCTCACCTGCCCGCCGGGGAAGTAGGCGGTGTTGGAGCCGCGAGCGTGAGCGAGCGGGTTGTCGGGGGAAGATTGTTCGTGACAACCCGCTCCCTTGCGGTCGCGGCTCCCTACGGTGTCGCGACGAGCGTTTTGCGGACCACCGGGTACTGGGGCTGGTCGCGGAACACCTCGAAGCCGAGCGACGCGAACATGGCGTAGGGGCCCGTCCACTGCTCGCCGTCGTGCATGCCCTCGAACACCCGCGGGTAGGCCTCGAGCACCTTGGCGCCGAGCGCGGGGGCGAGCTCGAGCGCGCCCCGCACCAGCGCGGTGGCGACGCCGCGGCGGCGGTGCTCGGGATCGACGAGGAAGCAGCCGATCGACCACACCTCCGGCGCCTCGAGCGCCTTGTAGGGCGAACGCTTGAGGAGCTTGTGCATCGCGGGCTGCGGCACGAGCTTCATCCAGCCGACCACCGTGGCGTCGACCGCGATCAAGCCGTAGCCCTCGCCGGCGCCGAGCGCGGACGCGAGCTCTTCGCGGTTCTTCTCCGGCTCGAGGGCGCAGCGCGCCTCCCACTCCTTGTTGGTGCCGGCGAAGTGCCAATAGCGGCAGTAGCAGGGCGAGTGATCGCGCTCGAACAGCGCGGCCAGCGACGCAAAGTCGTCCTTCGCTGCCGCGCGGACGATCACGGGCGCTTTCCGCGCGCGGGCGAGACCTGCTCGAACGCGTGCGCGAGCTGGAACAAGCGGTCCTCCGTCCACGCGGGGGTGACGATTTGCAGGCCGATCGGCAGGCCCGCGGCGCTCGGCGCGGCGGGCACCGAGATGCCGGGCAGGCCGGCGAGCGACGCGGGCAACGTGTACACGTCGGCGAGGTACATCTGCAGCGGGTCGTCGACCTTGGCCCCGAGCGGCCACGCGACCGACGGAGACGTGGGGCCGACGATCGCGTCGACCTTCTCGAACGCGCGGTCGAAGTCGCGGCGGATGAGCGTGCGGACCTTCTGCGCCTTGGTGTAGTACGCGTCGTAGTAGCCGGCCGACAGCACGTAGGTGCCGAGCAGGATGCGCCGCTTGACCTCGGCGCCGAAGCCGCGGTCGCGGGTCTCGCCGTACATCGACTCGAGATCGCCCGACGGGACGCGGAGGCCGTAGCGGACGCCGTCGAAGCGGGCGAGGTTCGACGAGCACTCGGCGGTGGCGACCACGTAGTAGGTGGCGACCGCGTGCTGCGTGTGCGGCATGTCGATGGGGACGAGCTCGCAGCCGAGGCCGCGCAGGAGCTCGAGCGCGGCCTCGATCGACGCGCGCACCTCGGCGTCGAGGCCGGCCTCGAAGTATTCGCGCGGGACGCCGAGCCGAAGCCCCGCGACGCTCTTGCCGCAGGCTGCGACCCACTCGTCGACGCCGCGCGCGACGCTCGTGGAGTCGTGCTTGTCGTGGCCGGCGATCACCTCGAGCATTCGCGCGGCGCCGCGCACGTCGGCCGCGAACGTGCCGACCTGATCGAGCGACGAGGCGAACGCCACGAGGCCGTAGCGCGAGACGCGCCCGTACGTCGGCTTGACGCCGACGATGCCGCACAGCGCGGCGGGCTGGCGGATCGAGCCGCCGGTGTCGGTGCCGAGCGTGCCGAGCGACAGGCCCGCCGCGACCGCCGCGGCCGAGCCCCCCGACGAGCCGCCGGGCACGCGGGTGAGGTCCCACGGGTTCTTCACCGGACCGTACGCGCTGTTCTCGTTGGACGAGCCCATCGCGAACTCGTCCATGTTGAGCTTGCCGGTGAACACCGCGTCGGCGGTGCGGAGGCGCGCGACGGCCGTGGCGTCGTAGGGCGGACGGTAGCCCTCGAGGATCTTGGAGCCGCAGGTGGTGCGCGCGTCCTTGGTGCACAAGACGTCTTTGATGCCGATCGGGACGCCGGCGAGCGGCCCGAGGGGCTCGCCGCGCGCGCGCTTGTGGTCGACCGCGCGGGCCATCGCGCGGGTGCGCTCGGCGTCGAAGTCGAGGAAGCTGTTGGTCTGGTCTGCGGCGATCTTCGCGATGGTCGCCTCGGCGAGCTCGAGCGCCGAGACCTCGCCCCTGCGCACCGAATCGGCCACTTCGACGAGAGAGCTCATGATCACTCCTCGATGAACGCCGGGACGACGAAGCCGCCTCCGGCCGTCTCGGGCGCCTGCGACAGCGCGACCTCGCGGGGCACCGACGGGCGCACCACATCGTCTCGGAAGGGCAGCCGCTCGACGCCGACCTGCGCGGTGGGCTCGACGCCCTCGGTGTCGACCTGCTGCAGCTGCGCGACGTGGCCGAGGATCTTGCCGAGCTGCTCGGTGAGCGCCGGCACCTCGGCGCCGTGCAGCGTGACGCGCGCGAGCTTGGCGATGTGCAGGACTCGGTCGCGGTCGAGCGATTCGGACATGGCGAGCCCTTGCTGTTAGCTGCGCCAAAGACCAGCGTCTACTTCTCGCGGGGCAGCTCGAACGAGGCGAGGCCGCCCGCGCCGTCGGCGATCACGCCGCTGCACGCGGCGCCGATCGCGCTCACGTACTCGACCGGACGCGCGTGGGGATCGATCGGCAACCGTGTGCTCGGATCGAGCGGCACGATCGGCGGCCCGAGCCCCGCGGGCACGCACACCCGGAATGTCGTCGTCACGCCGCCGCCGCAGATCTTGCTCACGCACTCCTTGTCGTCGTTGCACGACGACCCGAGCGGCTTGGCCTCGGTGCACACCGTCGCGCCGGTGCGGTCGGTGTCGCAGCGATAGGGCCTCGCGCACCCCGGCGACGGGCTGCACTTCTGGCCGAGCGTCGGCAGCTCCGCGCACGTCGAGGTGGTGGAGTCGCAGAACCGATTGAGCCGCGTGTCGCAGCGGTCGGAGGAGGGCGTGCCGGTGGGCGTGCACGGCGCGCCGAGCGGGTGGTACTTCGCGGTGCAGCGGCGCGGCTCTCCCTCGCACACGAGCCCCGTCGCGCAGTTCGTGGGACGGGTGCCGCACAGCTCGCCACCCGAGAGCACCACGCGCTCGCGGCAGGTGCCCACGCACTCGACGCGCGTGCCGAGCCGCGGCGGCCGACAGTCGACCGGGTTGTCGAACTTGCAGGGTTGGTCGATGCCCTTTCCGCCGTTCCACACGTTGCGGCAGGCCTCGCTGACGTCCGCCGCGGCCGCGTCGTCGGGCGACTGACAGTTCGGGAGCAGGATCGCCGTGCCGCGCACGCAGCGACCGGCTTGCACGTCGTCGTAGGAGAGCCCGAGCTCCATCGATTTGGTGCGGCGGGCCTCGCACAGCGAGCGCGAGGCCGCGCGGCACTTCACCTCGTCGAACGAGAACGGCAGCGCGTGACAGCACGGCCGGAGCACCGCGCACGTGTTGCGGGCGAGGAGCGCGCAGAACTCCGTCGACGCCACCGGCTCGGTCGAGCGCGGATCGTAGGTCGGCGTGAAGTCGGTCGGCTCGCTCGGATCGCACGCGACGAGGAGCAGGGCGAGGGCGGCGCGCTTCATCGCCTCCTCCGGAGCGACGCCGCCACCGCGGCGAGCACGATCAGGCCGGTGAGCCCGCTCGCGCGACGGTCGTAGGAGCACCCGCCGCCCGCCGCGGCGCCCCCCACCCCGACGACGCACACGCCCGCCGCGCAGCTCGCGCCCGCGGCGCAGTCGCTGTCGAAGCGGCACCACGTGCGACACGCGGCGACGTCGCAGCCGTAGGGTGCGCACGAAGCCTTGGACGCGCTGCAGGTCCCGGCGCCGTCGCACGTGCCGCGCATGCTCACCACGGCGTCGGCGCACGACTCGGTGCCGCACGCCGAGCCCTGGCGCGCGATCGTGCACGTGCTGCCGTTGACGCCGTCGCAGCGGAGCCCGCACTCCCCCTCGAGCCCCGTCGGCCCGCAGCGCGAGCCCGGGCGCGGCGGCCCCTCGGGCATCGGCGTGCAAGAGCCCTCGTTGCCGGCCTCGTTGCATCGCTCGCAGGTCCCGTCGCACGGTCCGTTGCAGCAGAAGCCGTCGACGCACACGCGGCCCACCGAGGCGCACTGCGCGTTGGTGCTGCACGCGATCGCGCACGTGCCGTTGAGGCACTTGTACGGCGACTGGCAGGGGTGCCCGGTGTCGCAGGGGCGCGCGCACGAACGCGTGGTGTTGTCGCAGAAGTACGGCGCGCACGCCTTGGGGTGGGTGCGCACGAGGTTCTGGCAGTTGCCGAGGCCGTCGCAGGTGTCGTCGGTGCAGGGGTTGTTGTCGTTGCACTTGACGTCGCAGGTCCGAAACCGGAGCACGCGCGAGAAGCCGCCGTCGGCGACGAACAGCTCGTTGAAAGTGACCGCCACCCCCGTCGGCGCCTTCATGCGCGAGGCGCTCGCCAGCGCGGGCGGGTCGCCGCTGTTGAAGTTGGGCTGACCGAGCACGCGATCCGCGACCGTCTTGCCCTTGGGGAAGTGCAGCACTCGGTGATGACCGGTGTCGGCGATGTAGATCGACGCGTCGGCCGGGTCGACCGCCACCGCGGCGGGGCTCTTCAACGACGACGCGGTCACGCCACCCTTCGAGGGGACCGCGGTCGTGAAGTCACCGCCCTGCCCGTAGACCAGGTCGGGCTTGCTCGCGAACGCCGGGTAGTGGAGGACGCGGTGGTTGCCGGTGTCCGCGACGTAGAAGCCGCGCAGCGGGTCGCCGATGTTGTTGTCGGTCGCGAGGCCGCGCGGCTCGTTCAGGCCGTCGGCGGTCACCGCGCCGCCGCGGTTCGGGAGGCCCGACGCGCAATCCGCCTGGCCGAGGCACTCCGACGCGATGGTATTCGCCGGGGAGAGCCCGGTGATCGTGAACGTGAGGACGCGGTGGTTGCCGGTGTCGGCGATGAGCAGACGACCGGGCGAGAACGTGGCGTCGAAGGCCACGCCCGCCGGCTCGGCCAGCGTCTCGGCGGTGATCGCCCCGCCGTCGTTGCGATTGGCGAGGTCGAAGCGGTTGTGTTGGCCGAAGACGGCGTAGGGGGTGAGCGGAAAGCCGCTCGAGCGGTAGCCGAGCGTGACGCGATGATTGCCGGTGTCGGCGATCGCGACCTGCTCGTAGGAGAAGGCGACCGCCGTCGGCCCGTTGAGCGATTGCTGGCCGACGACCGAGCCGTGGTTCGGAAGCCGTTGGCTGTAGGAGAACTGCCCGGCGAGCAGCTGGGCGAACGCGTTGTTGGAGAACGCGCCGAGCACGCGGTTGGCGCCGCGATCCGCGATCCAGAACAGCGGGTTCGGATCCATCGCGAGCTTCGAGGGGAACGCCAGGGTCGCGACGCCGGCGGGCGAGTGCGTGGTGTTCGCTGACACGACCGTCGGCTCGGTCCCGCTGGTGAGCGTCGTCTGCCCGAAGACCGCGTCGGCCTGGCCGTCGGCGGTGTTCGCCTGCTCGACGCGTCCGAGGGGTCCGAGGGACGGGGGCGCGCCGGGATCGCACCCGACGAGCAAGAGCGCGAGCAATGACCTCCGCACCATCAGAACGCCCCTCGCACGCCGAGGTTGGGGATGATCGGCAAGCCGTTGCCCACCACCGGGTAGCCGTACACATGGTTGTATGCGAGCGGCTCGCGCGCACGTCGGTCGTAGAGGTTGCGCACCTCGACGTAGGCCGCGATCGTCCCTGCGGCCCCGAGTTTCCAGCCTTTTTCGACCCGGACGTCGAGCGAGTGGATCGGCTGCAGCTGCGGCAGGGGCCGGCTCGGGTCGAGCGTCGGATCGTTCTTCGGCGCGATCTCGGTCGCCGGGTACGCGCTGTCGAGCACGCCGACCGCGAGGCGGAAGCGGCCGCCGGCCTCCCACCCGTTGCCGAGCCGGAGCAGCAGCGCGGCGTTGAGCACGTGCGTTTGGTCGAAGGGCGCGCGACGCCACGCGCTGTGTTGGGTGTCGCGGATCTCGGCGCGCGTGAGGGCGTAGCCGACGAAGCCAGCGAACGTGGGGCCGGCGTACTTGAACAGGACCTCGACGCCCGCCGCGCGCGTGCGCGCCTGATCGGTGTGGAGCGGGTACTCGTAGCCGACCAGCTGGCGGCCGCCGTTGAGGAGGTCGTCGTAGATCGGCTTGGCCGGCTGCTGCACCGGCACGAGCACGCCGTGGGTCGCGCGCCCCCACAGATCGACGAGCAGGAACACGTCGCGCGCGAGCCCCTGCTCGATGCCGAGGCCACCGTGCGCGCCGCGCACCGGCCCGGCGTCGACCACAACCGGGATCAGCGTGCCGTTGAAATCGCGCGCGTCGACCGCGTCGAACGTGTTGGAGCGCGAGTAGAGGCCGGAGACCGCCTTGATCGCCGTGGTCTGCGCGACCTCGGCGCGGATCGACAGGCGCGGCTGCCACAGCGGCTCGCCGCGCGGCGCCCGATCGAAGCGGATGCCGGGCGTGATCGTCACGCCGGGGATGGGCTCGAGCTGCAGCTGCCCGTAGACGCCGGGCTCGACGCGCTCGACGACGATGCCTCCGCGGAGCGCGAACACCTGGCTGCCGCCGAACGAGGAGGATGGAATGCCGAGCACGCGCTGTCCGTCGAGGCGGGTGAGCAGGGTGTCGGTGCCGAGCGTGAGCCGCGCGCGCTCCCGTCCGTCGATCGGGATCGTGCCCTCGAGGCGCGCGTACGCGGTCTGCCGCTTGGTCTCCCAGTAGTCGGTCTCGCCGGTGATGCTGTCGCTCGAGCGGCCGGCGGAGACGACCGCGAGGACCGAGCCCTTCGACGCGAAGTTGCCCTCGTAGCGGACGTGGGCGCGCATCACGTCGGAGCGCCACGCGCCGGCGCGCGGGCGATCGGCGGGCGCGTTCGGATCGCTGACCGATACGGCGTCGTCGGCCGCGAGGAACCCCGCGCGCACCCGCGAGCGCGGGCTGAACGCGTGCTCGAGGATGATCTGCCCGTCGAGGTAGCGCGGCAGATCGCCGCCGACCGCGTCGCCGAGGATCGAGCCGATCCAGGCGTCGACGTGGCTCCGGCGCGCGCCGATCGCGATCGTGGTCTCGCGGTTGCCCTTGATCAGCGGCGCGGTCAGCGTGGCGCCGACGTCGATCGCGTCGAAGCCGAGCGAGCCGTGCACGGCGTCGGCGCGCGGCGTCGCGAGGAGCACGTCGACGACGCCCGCGGTCGCGCGCCCGTACTGCGTGCCGAAGCCGCCCGGAGCGACCGAGATCGAGCGCACGAACGCGCTCGGCACCACCGCGACGAGGCCGCCGAAGTGGAACGCGTGCGGCATCGGCGCGCCGTCGAGGAAGGTGGCGGTCTCCTCGGGGCCGGCGCCGCGCACGATGTAGACGGTCGAGAGCGCCGGCGGTCGGCCCATCGAGGGCAGCGACGTCACCGCGGAGAACGCGTCGCCCCGCGTGCCGGGGAGCTTGGTGAGCAGCGTCGACTCGAGCGTGTAGCGGGTGGGCGTCGCGGCGGGCGGCGCCGGCGGCGGTTTGTCGCCGGTGACCTCGAGGTCGGTGCCCCCGCTCTTGTTGGCGGAGACCTCGGTGCGCACCGAGGCCTGATCGTCGCGCAGCGGCGTGGTGGTGGTCGGGAGCCCCGCGACCTCGACGCGCACGGTGAGCGTGCCCTTGCGCTCGACGCTCGTCTTCCACACGCCCTTGGCGTCGGTCTTCGCGGTGCCGACGATCTGCCCCTTGTCGTCGAACAGCGTGACGACCGCGTCGGGGATGGGATCGTTCGCGCTCGTGACGACCACGCCCGACGCCGCGCGCGGCGCCGCGTTGGCGACCCCCGTCGCGAGCAAGATCGGCAGTGCCAAGAAAGCGCGTGACACGAAGAAGTGCGATGGTCGCACACTCTTCGCGAAAGGCTCACTTGCAGCGGTCGGCGCCCTTTTTCGCTTCTTCTTCGACCTTCGTGCCGGGCTTCGACGCGGCCGCTGCCTTCGCGGCCTCGGTGTAGAATTTGAAGCACGCCTTCTTGTCCTTGGCGTCTTCTGCAACCCGACCGGCATAGAAATACGACTTGCTCGACGGGTCGAGCTTGATCGCTTCGTCGAGGTCCTTGCGCGCGCCGGGGAGATCGCCCGCCTTGTGCTTGCAGATCGCGCGCTCGGTGTAGAGCGGGCCGTCGGCCTTGAGGGCGATCGCTTGATCGAACGTGCCGACGCAGGCGGTGAAGTCGCCCGCCTTCGCGAGCCCGAGCCCCGCGAGCTTCAGCACGCTCATGTTCTTGCCGGCCTTGCTCGTGGCGTTCTTGAACTGCTTGGCCGCGCCGTCCTTGTCGCCCGCCTCGAGGAGCTCCTCGCCGTGCCAGATCTTGAGCTCGACGTCCTCGGGCTTGAGCGCGGCGGCGTTGCCGTAGGCCTTGGCGGAGGTCGCGTGGTCGCCCGCGCCGTGGAGCGCCGAGGCGAGGTTGAGGTGCAGCTCGACGACGCCCTTGTTCTGTTCGAGGCCCGCGCGACAGACCTTGGCCGCCTCCTCGAAGTTCTTCTTGTCGATGAGGAGCGCGCTCAGGAAGATGCTCGCGCCGACGAGCTTCGGATCGCTCGCGAGGGCGGCGCGGTAGTGCTTCTCGGCCTCGTCGAGGTTCTTCTCGCTCTGCTCGGAGACGATGCCGCGCGCGTAGTGGGCGACGGCGTCCTTAGGGTTCTTCGCGAGCACGGCCTCGGCCTTGGCCTTGGCGCCGTCGTAGTCCTTCTTCTCGGCTGCCTCGAGCGCCGCCATCGCCTCCGCGGACGCGCCGCCGGTCTCGGCCTTGCTCGGCTTGTCGAGATCGGGCTTGGGGCCCTCGGCCTGCGTGGGGCCGGTGCCTCCGCACGCGGCGAGCAACAACGCACACAGAAGTCCGACGCGGTTCATGCTGCGATCCCCTCTCGCGCGAGCCGTTCGATCGCGCCGCCGATCACTCGTTTGATCTCCTCGCGGCGGGCAGGGTGACCGATCTTCTTTCCGTCGATCTCGGTCACGTAGAAGCTGTCCGCCGCGCTCGCCCCCTCGGTCGCGATCTTCGATCTGGCGATCGAGAGCCCGACGTCGTGAAGCGCCCGTGCGATCGTATACAGCAGACCGGGACGATCCTTGGCGTAGACGTCGATCACGGTGAACCTCCGCGACGCCCGGTCGTCGATTTCGACCGAGGTGTTGACCGCGGGCGAGGGCCGCTCGCGCATGGAGGAGCCGCCGCGACGGTCCTTGAGGAGGGCCTCCGGCGTCTGGGTGCCGGCGATCAACTGCATGAGATCGTTGCCGATTCGCTCGAGCTCGAGGGGGGTGAGGGGCTCGATCGCCTCCTCGCCCTCGCGCGCCGAGCGCCGGACGGAGAAGAAGTCGACGGCCTCGTTCCGCTCTCCCGCCGGCCGGAGGAAGATGTGGGCGGTCATGATCTCGAGGCGGTTGGCTGCGAGCACCGCGGCGAGCATCGCGAGGAGACCGGGCCGGTCGTCGGCCACGAAGCACAGGTCGATCGCGTCTCGATGGCGCGCCGGAACCGCGCCGACGGCGACGGGCTTGTCGCCGCGACGCGCCACGACCTCGGCGTGCGCGGCGATGTGCGCCGCGCTGTGGCCGATGAAGTAGCTCTTGGGCATGCCTTCGAGGTAGGCGTTGATCAGCTGCGGATCGCCCTTCCACGCGGCGATCGCCTCGGCGCGCACGCGCTCGAGGATTTGGTCGGGCGTCTCGAGGCCGCGCTGCTTGCTCGCGAGGTAGTGGCTCGTGGAGAGGAAGAGGTCGTCGAGCATGCGCGCCTTCCACGAGGTCATCGCGGTGGGCGAGGTCGTGGAGATGTCCGCGATGGTGAGCAGGTAGAGGTGCTGCAGCCGCTCGATCGGCGAGCCGCCGCTCTTGGAGATCGTCTCGGCGAAGGAGGCGACGGTGGCCGGGTCGTCGAGATCGCGGCGCGTGGCCACGTGGTACATCGTGAGGTGCTCGGCGATGAGCCAGCGCACCTCGGCCGCGTCCTCCTGGGAGAGGCCGAGCCGCGCGCAGATCGGCGGCGACATCTCGGCGCCGCGCTCGCTGTGCCCGGCGCCGCCCCCGCCCTTGCCCACGTCGTGGAGGAGCGTGGCGACGTAGAGCGGGATCTTGCGCCCGAGGTCGCCGGCGATGCGACACGCGAGCGGGTACTCCGAGGCGAGCTCGCCGCGCGCGAGGGCGCGCAGTCGATCGATCGCGGCGACGCTGTGAACGTCGACCGTGTACACGTGATAGATGTCGTGGTGCACGCGACCGACGACCGGATCGAACTCCGGGATCATCGCGAGGAGCAGCCCCACGTCGTGGAGCTCGCGCAGGATCGAGCCGCCGGCGCGCGGCACGGCGCGATCGGCGACGCTGGTGAGGCACTCGATGAACAGCTGCGCGGCCTCGGGCGAAGCGCGGAGCATCTCGCCGAGGTCTGGCTCGTGGGCGGCGCGCGCCACCGCGTCGCGCGCGTAGGGGTACACCGGCAGGCCGCGGCGCAGCGCGGCGTGATAGAGCCGGATCGCGAGCGCGGGCTCGTTGTAGATCTGCGCCGGGTGCTCGAGCGTGGCGTGGCCGTCGAACGTGCGCACGCCCTTGGCGAGCACCTCTTGCTGCATCTGCCGGCCGCGCGGGCGCGGGGGCGAGCAGAGATCGAGGACGCGCTCGACGAGCCGCTCGACCGTGCGCGCGTGGCCGTAATAGCGCTGCATCAAGCGCTCGGCGGCGACCGCGTCGGGCTCGTTGGGCTTGGCCTCGCCGAACGCGCGACCGAGCTCTTCTTGCGCGTCGAAGGTGAGGCGATCGCTGCGGCGGTCGGCGCGCACGTGCAGGCGGCCGCGCACGTTCCATAGGAAGTTCTCGGCGGCGGCGATCTCTTCGTGCTCGCGCGGGAGCAGCACGCCGAGCCGCACCAGCTCCTCGAGCTCCTTCACGGCGTAGCGCGCGCGCGCCGCCCAGCGCGCGACGTCGAGGTCGCGCAGACCGCCCGCGCCGGACTTCACGTCGGGCTCGAGGAGGTAGAGCGAGCCGCCGTATTTCTCGTGACGCGTGGCGCGCTCCTCGCGGAGGCGGTGGACGAACGAGCCGATCTCGGCCTGGAAGAAGCCGGAGAGCGCGCGCTCGACGAGCCGGTCCACGCGCTGGCGCGGGCCCGCGAGGACGCGCAGGTCGAGGAGCGAGGTGGCGGTGGTGAGGTCGGTGCGCGCGAGCTCGAGCGCCTCGTCGGGCGTGATCACCGCGTGGCCGACCTGGCAGCCCGCGTCCCAGAGCGGGTAGAGCAGCGCCTCGGCGACCTCTTGCGCGCGGCCGGAGTCGCGATCGACGACGATGCGGACGTCGAGGTCGCTGCGCGGCGCGAGGACGCCGCGGCCGTAGGAGCCGACCGCCGCGAGCGTGCAGTCGACCCATTTGTGGACGCGGCTGAGGGTGGCGTGCGTCGTGGGCAGCATGGCCGAGAGCAGGCCGTCGATCGCCTTGGCGTAGCCGCGGCCCACCTCGAACGGCGGGGCGCCGGCGCGGACGCGGTTGTCGAGGTCTCCGCGGTAGCGGACGAGGTACTCGCGAAGCGTTGCGGTGAGCTGTGGCTCATGCGCTGCCGGCCCTTGGGGGCCCTGCGCGGTCGCGCTGGCGGCGCCCTTCGCGGTGCGCGTCGACGAGGGTTGCGTCATGGGCGCTGATTCGAAGACCCCCCGCCCGGCGGCGGATTGGGAGTGGAGGCTATGACGCGCCGCGCGGAAAAAGTCCAGGGTGGGCCGTGCAGCCGGCACACAATGTGGCTACATCGAAGATCCAGTGCCCGCGCCGCCCCCGCCGTCGACCCGAAACTCCCTCGTCCCCGAGCAGCCCGAGGAGCCCGCCCATTTCTCGATGTTCGGGATCCCGGTGCGCATCGGGCTCGGCTTCTGGCTGATGACGTTCTTCTTCGGGTTCCGCAGCGACCGCCCGTTCGCGGCGGGTCTGCGCTCGGCCATCGCGTGGACGGCCATCGTGTTCGTCTCGATCCTGTTGCACGAGCTCGGCCACGCGCTCGCCGCGCGCCGCTTCGGCGCCCGCCCCTCGATCAAGCTCCACGCCTTCGGCGGCCTCACGTACACCGGCGTCCACCTGTCGCGGGTGCGGCAGGTCATCATCTCGCTCGCCGGCCCGTTCATGGGCTTCGCGCTCGGCGCCGTCGTGTTCGTCGCGTCGCGCAAGCTCTCGATCCCCGCCGACAAGAAGTGGCTGGTGGACCAGCTCCTGTGGGTGAACATCGGGTGGGGCATCATCAACCTCGTGCCGGTGATCCCGCTCGACGGCGGTCACGTGCTCGCGGCGGTGCTCGGCCCCCGCAACGTCTTTGCCACCTGGGTGATCTCGGCGATCACCGCCGGCGCCATCGCGTTCCTCGGGCTGAAGCTGCACTCGCCGTTCATGATCGTCCTGTTCGGCTTCGCCGCCCTCCACGCGATCAACAACGCGCGCGTGGCGTGGGGCGGCACCGCCGATCGCCGGGCCGGGCTCGAGGAGCAGCTCAAAAAGGCGCGCGCCGCGCTCGATCGCGCCGACTACGACGACGCCTGGCTCCTGGCCGACGACGTCGTACGTCGCGCACGCACCCAAGCGATGAAGAACGGCGCATGGACGGCGATCGCGTGGGTGCACGTCGGCCGCGGCGAGGGCCTTCGCGCGCGCCAGGCGCTCACGCACGTCGACCCGCCGTTCGCGGTCGACCCGTACACCGTCGCCGCCGTCGAGGACGCGGCGGGCGAGTCCGCGCGCGCACGTCAGATCCTCGAAGAGGCGCGCAAGCAGGGCTTCGTCACGCCCGAGGCGTCCAAGCTCTTGATCGATCTCTCCGCCCGCGAGGGCCGCCTCGAGCGCGCGGTCGACCTCGCCCACGAGGACGCGGCG
>JALHOE010000144.1 GCA_022843175.1 Deltaproteobacteria bacterium | reverse complement strand
TCGAGCGCGCGGCGGCTCGTCGGCGCGAGGAGCGCGAATGCGCGCCCGGCGGCCCGCGGATCGCGCGAGGTCTGCTCGCACGCCGCGAGGAACTGATCGAACGCGCCCTCGGGCGTCGCGTCGGCCGGCGCCCGCCCGCACCCGCAAAGGAGCAGCGCGAGGAACGCGGCGCGCATCAGCCCTTGGCGGGGACGAGCCCCATGCGATCGCGAACCTCGCGCATCGTCTCTTCGGCGATCGCTCGGCAGCGGCGCGCGCCGTCGGCGAGCGTGTCGTGCACCTGCTCCGGCTTGGCCGTGAGCTCCTTGGCCTTGAGGCGGATGGGGGTGAGGTGCGCAGAGAGGTTGTTGCCGAGCGCCTCCTTGCAGTCTCCGCAGCCCCACGACGCGCTCGTGCAGCTCCGCTGCACCTCCTCGACGAGCGCGGGCGGGCTCACCGCGCGGTGCATCGTGTAGATGTTGCAGATCTCGGGGCGGCCGGGGTCGTCGCGGCGCATGCGCTGCGGATCGGTGAACGCGCCCTTGAGCTTCTTGCGGATCGACGCGTCCTCCTCGAGCAGCCCGATCTCGTTGCCGCGGCTCTTGGACATCTTGTGCATGCCGTCGAGCCCCATGATGCGCGGCGTGGCGCTGAGCCGCGGGGCCGGCTCGGGGAACGTCGGGCGGGCGCGCTTCGGCGTGAAGCGCCCATTGAACTTGCGCGCGACCTCGCGCGAGAACTCGAGGTGCTGCACCTGGTCCTCGCCGACGGGGACGATCGTCGCGCGGTAGAGCAGGATGTCGGCCGCCATCAGCAGCGGATAGGTGAACAGCCCGGTGCTGACGCTCTGCCGGTGCTGCTCGCTCTTCTCCTTGAACTGCGTCATGCGGCCGAGCTCGCCCATCGGCATGATGGTGTTGAAATACCAAGCGAGCTCGGTGTGCTGCGGCACGTGCGACTGGACGAACAGCGTGCACTGCGCGGGGTCGATGCCCGCCGCGAGGTAGCAGACCGCCGCGTCGACCACCTTGGCGCGGAGCTCTTTGACGTCGTAGTCGACGGTGATCGCGTGCTGGTCGACGATGCAGAAGATGCAATCGAGGCCCGTGCGCCGGGACTCGTCGACCAGGTCGACCCAGGTCTTGAGCGCGCCCATGTAGTTGCCGAGGTGGAGCGTGCCGCTCGGCTGCATGCCGCTGAAGACTCGCGGCGGCGGGCCCTTCGGCGCGGGCTTGTCCGTCGGTGCGGGGGCTTGCTCGGTCATCTGTCGTTGCCTTAGTTCGTCGACCGTCGACGGCCAACAGTGGACGCAAAAAGAAGCGCCGCCCGGTTTCCCGAGCGGCGCCGTGTCGAAACGAGGTCGCGGCCTACTCGGCCTTCACCATCGTCTCCTTGCCCCACGTCGGCTCGCCGCTGCCCTTACCGGGGAGCGCCCAGTGGCCGACCATCGTCTTGCCGCCCTCGTAGATGATGTACTGGAGGACGCCGGCGTCGCCGCTGTCGTTGAAGCCGGTCGAGAGCACGTCGGTGTCGCTGCCGGGGAAGTGGTTGCTGCGGAGACCGAGGCCCTTGATGACCGCGGTGCCCGAGCGCGTCGTCACCTTGAAGACGCCCGACTTGTACATCGAGATGTCGACGGTGCCGTCGTACTTCTTCTTGGTGCCGGGCATCTCGCCCTTGGTGATCGTGTAGAGGCCGCTCAGCGTGTCGCCGGACGGTCCCTTGAGGATCTCGTTGCCGAGCGAGGTGTGCTGCTCCTCGAACCAGACGCCGTCGAGGATGCCCTTCTTCACCAGGTAGGCCGCGACGCCGAGGTCGTGCTTGGGCGACCAGCCGCAGCTCAGGACGTTGCCGTCCTTGAACGCGATGCCCTGCTGCTTCTCGCCGGCGATCGTCCAGGTGGCCTTGTACATCGAGCCGCCGATCTTCGAGATCGACGCGGTGCCCTTGTACTTCTTGCCGTCCTGGGTCTTGCCCGCGAGGCCCCAGGTGCCGGACAGGTCGGTGTCGCCCTTGATCGGCTTCAGCCCCTTGACCTTCTTCTTCGGCGCGTCGTCGTCGTCGTCGTCGTCGTCATCGTCGTCGACGTTCTTCGGCGCCTTGGCCTTCTTCGCGGACTTCGAGTCGTCCTCGTCGTCCTTGTCCTTCTTCTTCTTCTTCGTGTCCTTGTCGTCGTCGTCGCTGTCGTCCTTGTCCTTCTTCTTCTTCGACGACTTCTCGGTGTCGTCGTCCTTGGAGGACTTCTTCTCGTCCTTCTCCGACGACTCCTCTTTCTTCTTGCCGCAGCCTACCGAGGGCACTGCAAGGGCAAGCCCCAGCGCCACGAGAACTCCGCCCCTGACTCCCATCATTCCGGTCCAGCGCTCGAGCATCACGTCCCTCCGAGGATTGCCGCACCCGCTGACACCGCGGGTGAGGCTCGCCGAGTGTATCGAGAAAAAATGTCAGTGCACGCCGACACAAATGGCTGAGCTCACTTGGGTCGGCGTAGGTACGACTGTGTGGATCAGAAACTCTTGGTCAGCGTCTCGATGCCCAGGCCGGGCGTCGACTGCTTGGTCTGCGCCCACTGGCCGGTGAGGAGCTTGCCGCCCTTCTTGATGCGGTACTGCAACACGCCGAAATCACCGCTGTTGTTGAAGCCCGCGGTGAGTACGTCGCCGTTGCGGATGCCGAGGCCGTCGAACGACGAACCGCCGGTCTTCCACTTCAGCGCGTAGACACCCGACTTGAGGCCGATCTCGACCGTACCGGTGTACTTCTTCTTCTCCGGCGTCTCGCCGTTCTTGATCGTGTAGGTGCCGAGCAGGTTGTTGTTCCCGCCGACGAGGAACTCCTTGCCGAGCACGGAGTGCTGCTCCTCGAACCACACGCCGTCGAGCGAGTTGTCGTCCTTCACGAGGTAAGCGACGACGCCGAGGTCGTGCTTGAACGACCAGCCGCACGAGAGGATGTCCTCGTCGCGGAAGCAGATGCCGCTCGACGTTGAGGTGCCGATCGTCCACGTGCCCTTGTACATCTCGCCGCCGATCTTCGTGATCCCGGCGGTGCCCGTGTACTGCTTGCCGTCGGGACCCGCGCCCGCGATCTTGAACGAGCCGCCAACGTCGTAGCTGGCCATCTCCTTGGCGCCGGCGCCCGACTTCGGCAGGCTCTGCGCCGGCTTCGCAAACGCAAACACTGCAGCGATCGCGATCGCCGAACCCGCACCGAGAAGCAACGTCCTCTTCGTCATCTGCAAACCTCCTGGGGGCCCGAGGAGAGACGAGATCGTATCGGGAGTGCAAGACCCCCGGATCGCCGTCCGTCCGCGGACTCGGCTGTCGGGGCCGCTTTCTGTCCGTTACCGAGCGACGATCGATCATCGCTGTTTACGCGCGCTCGGGCTGGCCGTAACCCCCGCCCCGTGCCGCGCCGCGCCGATATCAAGCGAATCCTCCTCCCGGGCTCCGGCCCGATCGTGATCGGGCAAGCGTCCGAGTTCGACTACTCGGGAACCCAGGGCGCCAAAGCCCTGGCGGACGAGGGCTACGAGGTCATCCTCGTCAACTCGAACCCCGCCACCATCATGACCGACCCGGAGCTCGCCATCCGGACGTACGTCGAGCCGCTCACGGTCGACGCGCTCGCGAGCGTCATCGAGCGCGAGCGGCCCGACGCGCTGCTCCCGACGCTCGGCGGCCAGACCGCCCTCAACCTCGCGCTCGGCCTGCACGACGCGGGGGTGCTCCAGAAATACGGCGTCGAGCTCATCGGTGCGAGCCGCGACGCCATCCGCAAGGCCGAGGACCGCGGCCTCTTCAAAGAGGCCTGCGCCAAGGTCGGCCTGTCGGTCCCCAAGAGCGCGCACGCCCACTCGATCGACGACGCACGAAAGATCATCGCCGAGATCGGCTACCCGGCCATCCTCCGCCCCTCCTTCACCCTCGGCGGCGCGGGCGGCGGCATCGTGTGGAAGGAGTCCGAGGTCGAGGCCAAGGTCGCGTGGGCGCTCGCCCAGTCGCCGACGAAAGAGGTGCTCGTCGAGCAGAGCGTCCTCGGCTGGAAGGAATACGAGCTCGAGTGCATCTGCGATCCGGCCGGCAACTTCGCCATCGTCTGCTCGATCGAGAACATCGACCCGATGGGCGTGCACACCGGCGATTCGATCACGGTCGCGCCGGCGATGACGCTCACCGATCGCGAGCTGCAGCGGCTACGAGACGGCGCGCGCGCGATCATGCGCGAGATCGGCGTCGCGACCGGCGGCGCGAACGTGCAGTTCGCGGTCAACCCGAAGAACGGCGACGTCATCGTCATCGAGATGAACCCGCGCGTATCGCGCTCGTCGGCGCTCGCCAGCAAGGCCACCGGCTACGCGATCGCGAAGGTCGCCGCCAAGCTCGCCGTCGGCTACCGACTCGACGAGCTCCGCAACGACATCACCCGCACCACGAGCGCCGCGTTCGAGCCGTCGATCGACTACGTGGTCGTGAAATGGCCGCGGTTCGCGTTCGAGAAGTTCCCCGGCGCCGACCGGCGCCTCGGCACGCAGATGAAGTCCGTCGGCGAGGCGATGTCGATCGGCCGCACCTTCCCCGAGGCGCTGCAGAAGGCGGCGCGCTCCATGGAGACGGGTAAGGACGGCCTCTCGAGCCTGCTCGGAATCGTCGACTACGTCGCGCTCGCCGCCGAGCTGCGCGGCCAGGAGGCGCGCGATTTGGCGATGGAGGCGGCGCCCGAGCCGCGCGCCGCGCTCAAGGGCGCGCCGTCCACCGACAACATGATCCGGGACGCGCTCCGCGAGCTCGTCGGGATCCCCACCGCCGATCGCCTCTACTACGTGGCGGACGCGATGCGTCTCGGCATCAGCAACGAGGAGCTCTTCGACCGCACCGCGATCGACCCCTGGTTCCTCGCGCAGATCCGCCGAATCATCGACTTCGAGAAGGCCACCACCGGCCCGTTCGACCGCGAGAAGCTGTGGCAGGCCAAGCGCCTCGGCTTCTCCGACCGGCAGATCGCGCGCATGGCCGGCAGCGGCGACGAAGCAGCCATCCGCAACCAGCGCAAGGAGCTCGGCGTCGTTCCCACGTTCGCCCGCGTCGACACCTGCGCCGCGGAGTTCCTCGCGTACACGCCCTACATGTACTCGACCTACGAGACGTCGAACGAGACCCCGCCCGACGGTGACAAAGAGAAGATCATCATCCTCGGCGGCGGCCCCAACCGCATCGGTCAGGGCATCGAGTTCGACTACTGCTGCTGTCACGCCGCCTTCGCGCTCCGCGAGCTCGGGTACGAGACCGTCATGGTCAACTGCAACCCGGAGACGGTCTCGACCGACTACGACACCTCCGATCGCCTCTACTTCGAGCCCCTCACGTTCGAGGACGTGATCGCCATCTGCGAGAACGAGTCGCGGACCGGCAAGCTCAAGGGCGTCATCGTCCAGCTCGGCGGACAGACCCCGCTCAAGCTGGCCAAGCCCCTGTCGCGCGCCGGCATCCCGATCCTCGGCACCTCGGCGGACGCGATCGACCGCGCCGAGGACCGCGAGCAGTTCGACGCGATGCTCACCAAGCTCGGCCTGCAGCGTCCCAAGGGCGCGATCGCCCACGACGTCGCGAGCGCGAAGCTCGTCGCCCGCGAGCTCGGCTACCCGCTGCTCGTGCGCCCGTCGTACGTGCTCGGCGGTCGCGCGATGATGATCGTGAACGACGAGAACGAGCTCGAGCACTACGTCGGCGTCGCGGTCGACGTCGCGCTCGAGGCCATGCGCGACGTGCGCGCCGCCGGCGTCCACAAGCCCGTCATCCTCCTCGACCAGTTCCTCAAGGACGCGATCGAGGTCGACGTCGACTGCGTCTGCGACGGCGAGACGGTCGTCATCGGCGGCGTCATGCAGCACATCGAGGAGGCCGGCGTGCACTCGGGCGACTCGGCGTGCGTGCTCCCGCCGCACACCCTGCCCCGCGCCGTCGTCGCGTCGCTCAAGGAGCAGACGCGCATGATGGCCATC
This sequence comes from Deltaproteobacteria bacterium, assembly GCA_022843175.1. Classification (GTDB taxonomy): domain Bacteria; phylum Myxococcota_A; class Polyangia; order Polyangiales; family JADJMO01; genus JALHOE01. The sequence continues at coordinate 16,286 of JALHOE010000144.1, read as the reverse complement.
GAGCTCGGCGTCCGCGGCCTGATGAACGTGCAGTACGGCATCATCAACCAGGCCACCTACGTCATCGAGGTCAACCCGCGCGCGTCGCGCACCGTGCCGTTCGTCTCCAAGGCCACCGGCGTCCCGCTCGCCAAGGTCGCGGCCAAGGTCATGGCCGGCCGCACGCTCGGGTCGCTCGGGATCACCGACGAGGTCGTCCCCAAGCACGTGAGCGTGAAGGAGTCGGTGTTCCCGTTCCACAAGTTCCCCGGCGTCGACACCATGCTCGGCCCGGAGATGCGCTCCACCGGCGAGGTCATGGGCATCGACGCCACCTTCGAGGTCGCCTTCGGCAAGGCGATCACCGCCGCCGGGCAGCCGCTCCCCACCGCCGGCACGGTGGTGTTCAGCGTCCGCGACGAGGACAAACCGGTCGCGATCGTAGCGGCGCGCAAGCTCCACCGGATGGGCTTCCAGATCGTCGCCACCCGCGGCACCGCCCAGTCGCTCCAACGCGTCGGCATCCCCTGCGAGTCGGTGGCCAAGGTCGCCGACGGCTCGCCGCACATCGTCGACCGAATCAAGGCCGGAGACGTGGTGCTCGTGATCAACACCAGCACCAACAGCTCCAAGGCGGTCCGCGACTCGTACTCCATCCGCCGCCAGACGCTCCTCGCCGGCATCCCCTACTTCACGACCGCGGCCGCTGCGCTCGCGGCCGTCGACGCGATTCAAGCGGGCGCCACCTGCGCACCCGGCGCACCGATCGAGGTCAAGAGCCTGCAGGAGTGGCATTCGTCGCGGTGAACGAGGTATCGTCCGCACCACCCTTGGCCGCCTCGCCCGCCCCCGTTTCCCCCGCTGCCGCGCCCGAGCAGACGCTCGATCCCTCGCTGGGTCTGCTCTCGGTCATCGGAGACCTCGATCAGCCCTTCCAGCGCCTCGAGTCCACCGTGACCGACGAGCTCGCGCTGCGCATGTATCGCGAGCTCCTCCGCATCCGCGTGCTCGACGCGAGGATGATCGTCCTCCAGCGTCAGGGCCGGGTCGGCTTCTACGGCGCGTGCACCGGCCAGGAGGCGGTCCCGATCGCTTGCGGCTTCGCGGTCGCCGAGGGCGACTGGGTGTTCCCCGCGCTCCGCGAGCAGGCGATCATGCTGGTGCGCGGCTTCCCGCTCACCAAGTTCATCGCCCAGGTGTTCGGCAACTCGGGCGACGTGCTCAAGGGCCGGCAGATGCCGTCGCACCCGAGCGGCAAGCAGGTCCACCAGGTCTCGTGGTCGTCGGTCATCGGCCCGCAGATCCCGCAGGCAGTCGGGGCGGCGTGGGCGGCCAAGCTCCGCAAGAAGAGCGACGTGATGCTCGGCTTCATGGGCGACGGGGCCACCAGCGAGCCCGACTTCCACGCCGCGATGACGTTCGCCGGCGTGCACAAGACCCCGAGCGTCCTCATCTGCCAGAACAACGGCTGGTCGATCAGCGTGCCCACCGCGCGACAGACCGCGTCGCAGACGATCGCGGTCAAGGGCCACGCCTACGGCGTCCCGAGCGTCCGCGTCGATGGCAACGACGCGCTCGCCGTCTACACGGTCGTGCACGAGGCCGTCGAGCGCGCGCGCCGCGGCGAGGGGCCCACGTTCGTCGAATGCGTCACCTACCGCATCGGCGCGCATTCCACGTCCGACGATCCGACCCGCTACCGCACCAACGAAGAGGTCGAGCGGTGGAAGCGCCGCGATCCGGTCGAGCGCTTGCACAAATGGCTCGCGCAGAAGGGCCTCACCGGCGACGAACAGCGCGCCGCCATCGAGGCCGAGCTCGACGCCGAGGTGGTCGCCGCCATCAAGGAGGTCGAGCCGCTCGCCGCGCCGTCGCGCGAGTCGCTCTTCGACGACGTCTACGCCGAGCTCCCGTGGCACCTCCGCGAGCAGCGCGACGAGCTGATGGCGCTCCCCCCGGCGCCCTCGCACGACGCCAAGGGCGGCCACTGATGCGGCTCGGCTGCGTCCTTCTGGCCCTGCTCATGACCGGCTGCTCGCGCACCGCCGACGAGGAGCAGTGCAAGAAGCTCGTCGACAAGCTGGTCGACCTGCTCGCCGAGTCCTCGAGCGAGAGCCACGTCGACAAGGTCAAGAAGGACGTCAAGAACGACAAACGCTCCGCGGTGATCTCCAAGGAGACCTGCGTCGGCAAGATCAGCCGCTCGCAGTACGAGTGCATGATGGCGGCGAAGTCCGTCGAGCAGTTCACGGCGTGCGAGAAATGAAGCCGCTGCTGCTCGCCCTCCTGCTCCTCGCCGGCTGCACCCAGCAGTTGACCGAGGCCGACTGCGCCCGCTACCGCGACCGGCTCAAGAGCTGGGCCGACAAGAAGGGCAAGGTCGACCCCGGCGCCGCGAACGCGTTCATGAAGAACTGCGTCGGGGCGACGGTCTCCAAGAAGACCGCGAGCTGCCTCGACTCCGCGCTCGACGAAGCGGCCTTCGCGAAATGTCTCGAGTGATCGTGCTCCTGCCGCCGGCGCTCATCGCGATCGCGATGGCCTGCGCGGGCGAGACCAAGACGGCGAGCGGCGGGCCGGCGCCTCCGCCCGGCGCCGGCTACGGCCCCCCCGCCGAGGACATTCGCACGCTCTCGCGCGACGACTGCCTCTCGCTGCGCGATCATCAGATCGAGATCGCCGTCGCCGCAGCGCTCGGCGACGTCGACGATCCGGGCAAGCGCCTCGAGGTCGAGGCCAAGCTGCGCGCCGAGCACAAGGCCAAGAGCGAGGACTGGGTCAAGAAGTGCAGCGGCAAGAGCGTCCCGGCCAAGCTCCTGCGGTGCTGGAAGGAGGCCACGACGCCGGCCTCGCTGGTGGCCTGCGAGACGCCGCTGACCGACGCCGCGGTCGACGGCTGAGCACGGGCACGGGCCGGCCCTACTCGGCGGCGCTGGCCAGCTTCAGGAGCGGGAAGCCGAGCGCTTCGCGCTGGGCGACGTAGGACTCGGCGACCATCTTCGCGAGCGCGCGCACGCGCCCGATGAACCGCGCCCGCTCGGTCACGCCGATCGCGCCGCGTGCGTCGAGGACGTTGAACGCGTGCGCGGCCTTGGTCACGAAGTCGTACGCAGGCAGCACGAGCGCGCGGTTCGGATCGGCGAGCAGCCGCTTGACCTCACCCTCGGCGGTGTCGAACGTCTTGAAGTGCGCGTCGACCGACGCCTCTTCGAAGTTGTACGTCGACCACTCCCACTCGCTGCGCTTGTACATCTCGCCGTAGGTGATGCCCTTGGCGAACTCCACGTCGAAGATGTTGTCCTTGTCCTGCAGGTACATCGCGATGCGCTCGAGCCCGTAGGTGAGCTCGCCGGACACCGGCTTGCAGTCGATGCCGCCGACCTGCTGGAAGTAGGTGAACTGCGAGATCTCGAGCCCGTCGATCCACACCTGCCAGCCGAGGCCCCACGCGCCGAGCGTCGGCGACTCCCAATCGTCCTCGAGGAAGCGCAGGTCGTGCTCCAGCGGATCGGTGCCGAGCGCGACGAGCGAGTCGATGTACGTCTGCTGGATGTCGATCGGTGACGGCTTGAGGATCACCTGGAACTGGTGGAACTGCTGGAGCCGGTTCGGGTTGTCGCCGTAGCGACCGTCGGTCGGGCGGCGCGAGGGCTCGACGAACGCGACGTTCCACGGCTCCGGCCCGAGCGCGCGGAGGAACGTGGCCGGGTTGTAGGTGCCGGCGCCGACCTCGGAGTTGTACGGCTGCACGATCACGCAGCCGCGCTCGGCCCAGAAGCGCTGCAGATTGAGGATGAGGTCCTGGAAGTACATCGCTGCGGTACGTGTAGTTGGTCGGCGGTCGACGGTCGACGGGGAACGATCGCCGGTGATGCACACAGTCCTCAGCCACACGAATACTGGATCCCTGAACTCTGCGCGGATCTCCCCAAGAGTGCGCGAACAGCGGGGTCCATAGCTGCGTGATCCCCGCGGAAATTGGCAGTTTTGCAACGAATCGCTGTACGCGCCGGGGCGCTCGGACTACCCGCGGGGCGCAGTGGCCGAGACCGATCGCGAGCTCGTGGACCGTGCACGTGCGGGGGACAACGCCGCCTTCGCCGAGCTCGTCCGTCGCTACGCCCCCCGGGTCCGCCGCCTCGCGCGCCACCTCGTCCGTGGGCACGCCGACGCCGACGACGTCGCCCAAGAAGCCTTCGTCCGCGCACACCAAGCGCTGCCTCGCTTCGACGGTCGCAGCGAGTTCTTCACCTGGCTCTACCGGATCGCCGTGAACCTCTCGCTCAACCGCGCACGCTCCCTGAACGTCCGTCGCGCCGTCGCGATCGACGATCCGTCCATCGAGGGCGCGCTCGCTCCGCGCGACGGCCGAGACGATCCGTCGACGCAGCTCGAGGAGCGCCGCCTGGTCGCCGCGTTGCTCGAGGAGATCGATCGCCTCCCCGAGTCCCTGCGCGCGACGGTCACGCTCGTCTGCATCGACCACGTCGCGCAGGACAAAGCGGCCGAGGTGTTCGGCTGCTCGGTCGGCACGATCGCCTGGCGCGTCCACGAGGCGCGTCGCAGACTGCGCGAGGCGCTCCGCAGCCGCGGCATGGAAGACGCGCTCGACCGCTTCGGCGACCGCGCCGCGGGAACGCGCAAAGCTCGCACCGGAGGAGCAGGCTGATGGCCGCCCGAGAAGAAGATCCCAAGCTCGATGCCGCCCTCGGAGCCCTCGCCGGCACCGGCGAGCCGCTCGCGGGCGACGACGACGCGCGCTGGGCCAAGCGCATCGCGTCGAGGGTTTCTACCTTTCCAGCGCCCTCGCGGCGCGATCTCGATCCGCTCTTCGACGCCCCGTTCCCGGACGGGTTCGTGGACTCACTTCCGCAAGATGGGCAAAATGGGCACCGAGAAATTGACCACGCCCCGATCGCCGCGGACGATCACACCAACGCCGCGAGCGCCGCCGACTTCGGCGATGCCCACGGCTGGGAGGGTTCGATGTCCGATAGTGATTCTCGTCCGCCGAACAGTCTCGCCGCCCTCAGCGGCCTGACGCGCAGCGGTCCGGCCTCCAATCCCGACGCGATGGAGGGGGCTGCCAAGGGCGACGACTCCGGCCTCATCAACCTCAAGGCGATGACCGAGCCGCCGGCGCCGCCCGAAGAGGTCGCCGCCGCTGCCGAGGCCGCAGCGCCTGTGTCCGCCGAGCCCGCCAAGTCCACGAAGGCCGTCGCACCGATCTCCGCGAAGGTGCCGGTCGCGTCCACCGCGAGCGCCAACGCGCCGCCGGCCTCCTCCACCCAGGCGAGCGCGGTCAGCGCGCCCGCCGCGCAGCCGGCCGCGAAGAAGAGCTCTGCGGTGATCTGGCTCGGGTTCGCCGGCGTCGCGGCAGCGGCCGCAGCGGCGTTCATGTTCGTCGGTCCGATGGCCCGCAAGGCCGACGAGTCCTCAGCCGCGAAGGCCCCGACGCCCGCGGCCGCCGAAGAGGCGAAGGACAAGAAGGCGGACGACGAGAAGGTCGCAGCCAACCAGCCCCCGCCCGCGGCCACCGCGTCGGCGCCGGTCGATCAGGCCGCCGATCCCGCCCAGGTCCACGCGCCCGGCAAGCCCATGCCGAACGTCGGCAGCAAGACGGGCGCGGTCGACTCGAAGGCGCTCGCGGCCACGCCCACTCCATCGGCCAAGCCCACGGCCACGGGCGCCGAGCCGCCCAAGACCAACCCGGCCGGTGGCTCGCTCGACGACGTCCTCGGCATCGGCAAGGACCAACCGACCGCCAAGAAGGTCGAGACCGACAACCTCCCCGACAAGCCCGAGTCGATGGACGTCCGCAGCGCGATCAACAGCAAGCTGAGCGGCGGCAACGCGTGCGTGAAGGGGCTCGACGGGCCCTCGAACGTCAGCGTCACGTTCGGCCCCACCGGCACCGTCAGCGCCGTGGTCGTCAGCTCCGGCCCCGCGAAGGGCACCGGCGCCGAGGCCTGCATCAAGGGCGCGTTCTCCGGCGCCAAGGTCCCCGCCTCCAAGAAGGGCGCGACCGGCAGCGCCACGCTGGTTCCCTGACTCCCGAATAGGCGCGCGCGTCAGCGAGCGCCTCGGTGCTGGCACCATTTTGCACCGGTAGGCGCTCGCTCACGCGCGCGCCGATTCGACCGTGCGCGACCCGCGCGAGCAACGTCGAGATCCAATCTAGAACCGATACCCGAGCATCAGCGCTCGCGCGAGCAGGCCCCAGCCGTCGACGGCGAGGAACAAGAGCAGCTTCAGCGGGAGCGCGACCTGTCCCGGCGACAGCGACGCGAGCCCTGCGGCGACGAGGATGTTGGCGACCACCAGGTCGAGCACCAGGAAGGGCAGGAAGATCGCGACGCCGAGGGCGAACGCGCGATTGAGCTCGCTGACGACGAACGCGGGGAGGATGACGGCGAAGTCCTTCTCGCGCACCGAGTCGCGCGTCTCCGCGGGACGAGCCGCCCGCGCCAGGCCGAGGAAACGCGTGGTCTCGCGGGGCGTGGCGTTGGCGGAGAGGAACGAGCGCAACGGCTCGGCGACGGCGGCGACGCCCTCGGCGATGAGCGCGGGCGTGTCGAGCTCGCCGGCCTTTTGCACGATCGGGGCGCCGCGGGCGGCGATCGCCGTGCCGAGCGGCGCCATCGCCACGGCCGACAACACCGCCGCGAGCGCGAGCATCACCGTGTTGGACGGGACGCCCTGCGCGCCGATCGCGCTTCGAGCGATCTGCAGCACCGTGGAGATCTTCACGAACGCGGTGGCCGCCATGAAGACGAGCGGGACGAGCGAGACCAGCGCGAGCGCGACGACCAGGAACAGCGGGCGCGTCAGCGCGTCAGCGGCGGGAGCGGCCGGGGCGTACACGGCCGCGAGACTACCCCCGGAGCTCGGCGAGGCGGAAGCGCCCGATCACGTTGCGTAGCTGCTGCGCCGCGCGCGGATCGTCGATGCCGTGCAGATCGAGCCGAACCTCGCCCGACTCGCGGCGCAGGACGACCCTCCCGCGGGCGAGCCGATTGCGCGCGGCGACGTCGCGCACCTCGGCCAGCACCCGCGGCGGCAGCCGGCCCCGCGTGACGTTCGCGGCGCCGCGTTCGAGCTCGATCACCGCGAGGGTCCGCCGACGGTCGGCGCTGATCACCAGCGCGGCGATCACGGCGACAACGAGCGCGAGGATGAGCCAGTTCACCGGTGCACGTAGCCCGCCGGCGCAGCGGCCCGCTGCTCGCCGCGAAGGATCTCGACGCCCGCGCCGCCCTCGACGAAGCCGATGACGGCCATCCCCGACGACGGGGCGGCGACCGTCGCGACGAGCGCGTAGTCGTCGCCGCCCGCGAGCTCGAGCGCTTCGATGTCCACGCCGAGCGCGCGGGCGGCACCTTCGATCGAGGGGGCGCGGACGCGGGCGAGCGCCGCGGCGTCGATCACGAATCGCGCGCCGCTCCGCTCGGCGAGGTGGCCGACGTCCTGCGCGAGGCCGTCGCTGACGTCGATCATCGAGGTCGCGACCTCGGCGAGCGCCCGGGACTCCGCGAGCAGCACCGGCGGCCTCCGATAGGCGAGGATCGCGCGCTCGACCTCCGCGCCGCGCGACAGCGCGACGATCCCCAACGCAGCCTCGCCGACGGGGCCGACGAGCACCAGCGCGTCACCGGGTCGCGCGCCGCTCCGCGCGACGACTCGGTCCGCCTCGCCGAGCACCGTGGTGGTGATCGAGAGCACCGGCGCGGAGGCGAGGTTGCCGCCGACGATCGACATCCCGAGGAGATCCGCGGCGGCCCGCTGCCCGCGCGCGATCGCCGCGATCGCGTCGTCGTCGAGATCCGCGGGCACCGTCCACGCGGCCACCGCGGCGCGCGGCGTCGCCCCCATCGCGAGCACGTCGCTCGCCGCGGCCACAGTCGCGCGGTACCCGACGTCCTCGAACGTCATCCAGTCGCGCCGGAAGTGCACCCCGTCGACCGCGGCGTCGACCGTCACCACCGACTTGCGTCCGGTCGGCGCGAGCACCGCCGCGTCGTCGCCGATCCCGAGCTCGATCCCGAGGCCGACGCTGCCCGGGCCGGGGCTGCCAAGGATCGCCGCGATCCGAGCGATGCGCGCGAACTCGTCCACGGCTAGTTCAGCGGAAACCGCACGGTGAACACTGTCCCCCGCCCGGCCGCGTTGGCGTCGACGGTGACCGAGCCTCCGTGCATCTCGACGATGCGCTTCACGATCGAGAGCCCGAGCCCGGTGCCGCCGTGCTCGCGGGTGGAGGAGCCGTCGACCTGGTAGAAGGCGTCGAAGATCTTCCCGCGCTCCGACGGGGGAATGCCGATGCCGGTGTCCTCGACCCGCACCAGGATGGCGGTGGGACGGCTCGCGAACAGCACGAACCCGACGTCGTCCTCGGGCGGCTCGGTGGACGTCTCGGTCGTGGCGATGAGCTTCACGCTCCCCGAGGTCTCGGTGAACTTGAGCGCGTTCTCGGCGAGGTTGAGGAACACCTGCCGAAGCCGCTCGGCGTCGCCGCGGATGTTCGGCAGGTAGGGCGGGAGCTTGACGGAGAGCTCGACGCCCTTGCGCTTGGCCGCGGGCAGCAGCGTGCTCGCGACGTCGCGCAGCACGTCGGCGAGCGCGACGTCGCCCATCGCGAGCGAGAGCGTGCCGCTCTCGAGCTTGGACTGGTCGAGCAGGCTCTTGATCAGCGCGAGCAGCTGCTCGCCCTTCTCGCGGATGGTGCCGACGAACTCGAGCTGCTCGGGGTTGAGCGAGCCAGCGATCCCCTCGGACAACATCTCGCTGTAGCCGAGGATCGACGTGAGCGGCGTGCGCAGCTCGTGGCTGACCGTCGCGAGGAAGTTCGACTTGAGGCGGTCGAGCTCCTTCAGCTTCTCGTAGGACTCGGTGAGCTTCAGGTTCCGCTCCTGCAGCTCGCGGTAACTCTCGCGCACGCTCGCGAGGTGCATCTGCGAGGTGAGCAGCGCGCGGTGCCCCGAGAAGAGGATGAGATCGAGCACCGCTTGAAGGTGCTTCGCGATGCGCGTCACCGTGTCGGCGCGCGCGCGCGGCATCTTCGGCAGGAGCTCCTTGGCCTTGTCCGGATCGACGCCGGAGTCGATCTTGAGCAGGGAGCGGGGGACCTCTTTGACCTCGAGCGGGAGGTAGGGCCCGAGGATCACCCGGCCGAGGCGCCGGCCGTCGTAGTCGAGGCCGACGATCCGGTACATCGCGCCGGTGAAGCATGGATGCGTCGCGTCACCGGTCGGCCCGGGATCGCCGCCCTTCACCGCCGCGACCGTCGCGCCGCAGGCCGCGCGGCCATCGCGCAGCCCCTGGAGGTAGCTGCAGATGGCCTGGTCCTGGACGGCATCGGCGAGCATTTGCCCGTCCTGCGCGTAGATGCGCACGGGGATGCCGAACAGCATGAAGAAGGACTTACAGACCTCCGAGAGGGCCTCGCGATCGACGAGGTCCTCGAGCCGGAGCCCGTGACCGAGCGTCAGCGCGTCGAGCGCGGACTCCTCGCGCTTGGCGATCGACCGCGCGTTGGGGATGGTCTCCGGCTCGTCGAAGGGGCTCGGCGTGCTCAAGGAACCTGCTCCTTGCGCACCGACGAGCGCGGATCGACGCCGACCGCGGCGTCGATGAGGCGCTGCGGATCGCCGGTCACGCCGAGCTGCTTGGCGAGCGCCGCGACGAAGGTGTCGCTGCGCACCCGGAACTTGTTGGAGAAGTCGTGCTCGGCGTCGAGGCGCGTCCAGGTCAGCGCGAGGAGACCGAGGAACGTCTCGAGGACCCCCTCCCCGCGGGTGGCGATGGCCTTGTAGACCGGCTCCCGACCATGTCGGGCGAGGTCTCCGATCTCCTCGTCGGGTCGGATGGCTTGAAGGTCGCGCTTGTTGAACTGGATCACCAGCGGGAGCTTCTTGAGGTCGAGGCCGTTGTCCTTGAGGTTCTGTCGAAGGTCGAGGAAGGCGACGCGGTTGTTCTCCGTCTCGCTGAGCTGCGAGTCCGCGATGAAGGCCACGCCGTCGGCGCCCTGCAGGACGAGCCGGCGCGTCGAGGAGTGGATGACCTGGCCGGGGACCGTAAAGAGCTTGATCCGCAGCGAGAGATCGCCCTCCGCTTTGAACGCAAGGGGGAGTAGGTCGAAGAACAGCGTGCGGTCGTCGCGGGTCTCCAGCGTCATCAAGCGGCCGCGCGAGGCGTCGGATGTAAGCCGATGAAGTGCTTGGAGGTTGGATGTCTTCCCGCTGAGCGCCGGACCGTAGTAGACGAGCTTGATCGTCAGCTCGCGCGCCACGAAATCGAGTTGCACGCGCGGAGGCTAGAACGCCTCCTCGAGACCCGCCAGGGTCGCTGGAGACGAGCGCAGCGAGTGATCTCGTCTGTTCGCGTCTTTCAACGAAGGAAGATTTCGCCACGCAGCGCGCTTCGTGGCAAAATCGCGCTCGGCGGGCGTCACACCAAGGTGACGGTCGCTCGATGGTCCTAGATCGTCGTCGTTGAAGTAGCTCGAGTCGTTACCGGAAAGCTCACGCGTGGGTCAGATTAATCCGGGGCTGATCGTGGCCGGTCGGTACCGCCTCCTCAGGAAACTGGGGCAAGGCGGGATGGGCACGGTTTGGTCTGCGCGCAACGAGCTCATCGATCGCGAGGTCGCGATCAAGATGATGCGGCCCGAGGCGGCCGCGAACCCGGTGTCGCTGCAGCGCTTCTTCACCGAGGCCAAGGCGTCGGGGCGCCTGCGCCACCCGAACATCACCGAGATCTTCGACCTCGGTCAGGCCGAGGACGGCTCGCCGTTCCTGGTGCTCGAGCTGCTCACCGGCGAGCCGCTCGACGGCGTGCTCCGTCGCGTGCCGATGCTCGCGCCGGTGCAGGCCCTGCTCCTCTGCAAGTCGCTCGCGGCCGGGCTCCACGTCGCCCACAACAAGGGCATCGTCCACCGCGATCTCAAGCCGGCGAACATCTACCTGCATCGCGATCCGGTCACCCTCGAGATCATCCCCAAGATCCTCGACTTCGGCATCAGCAAGGTCACCGGCCCCGAAGCGATCGACCACCACGCCACGCACACCGGCACGGTCGTCGGATCGCCGACGTACATGTCGCCCGAGCAAGCGCGCGGCGTGAGCGACATCGACGCGCGCGCCGACCTCTGGTCGGTCGGCGTGCTCATGTACAAGTGCCTCACCGGCCGCGCGCCCTTCAACGCCGCGAACTACAACGCGCTGATGGTCGCGATCATGACCGAGCCCCACCAGCCGGTCACCCGCTACGTCCCGACGATCCCGAAGATCGTCAGCGACATCATCGACGACTGCCTCCGCAAGGAGCGCAACGACCGCATCCAGAACGCCAAGACGCTGCTCTCGCGGATCGACACCGCGCTGCTGTCGTTGAACGCCGAGCGCGCGAAGCTCGAGCTCCCGTCGGACGACGTCGACGACGACATGCCGACGATCGCGCGCGGCAACCGCGACGATCTACTGCAGCTGATCACGGCCACGTCGACCCAGGCGCACCAGCCGTCCGCGCAGCCCTTTCACAGCGGGAGCTTCGCGCAACACCCGCCGCCCGCCGGCGCGAGCGTCACGCCGCAGCCGCTCGTCGAGTCGGCGACGGCTGCCCCGCAGGTCATGGCGTCGCAGCAGATGCCGACGTCCACGCCGCTTCACCTCGCCACCACCTCGCCCGCGCAGCAGGAGCAAGACCCGTTCGGCGCCGCGCGCGCCCGCGAGAAACGAAAGATCATCGCGATCATCGCCGCGGCGACGCTGGTGTTCTTCTCGTTCGGCTTCTTCGTGTTCCGCATGACGCGCTCGGCGACGGACGACGATCCGAAGGGCGCCTCCGCCAAGGAGAAGCCGGACGACGAGACCGAGAAGTCGGGCAAGGCCGAGAAGCCCGAGAAGGCCGAGAAGCCCGAGAAGGTCGAGAAGGTCGAGAAGGTCGAGAAGGTCGAGCCCACCGCCAAACCGACCGCGACCGCGACGGCTGCCCCGACCCCCCCCCCCCCCCCGCCCCCCCCCGCCCCCCCGACCCCGACGCCGACGAGCAAGCCGGTCCCCACGCCCACGCCCACGCCCACGCCCACGCCCACGCCCACCGCGACGAGCAAGCCGGTCCCCACGCCCACGGCCACCGCGAAGCCGACGTCCACCGGGACGACGAAGGTCAAGGGCCCCGGTTTCTGACACGGTTTTCGCGTCGCTTCGCATGCATCTGGTACGCTCGTTCGCGATGAGCGCTCGCACTCTCTCGCGTTCACGCGCCGCCGTTGCCGCGGTGCTCCTCGCGGTCCTGGTTCCGACGTCGTTGCCGACGGCCGCGTGGGCCCAGGCCAAGGCGGGGGCGCCGTCGAAGAAGGATCTCGAGGCGGCGAAGAAGGCCTTCTTCGAGGGACTCGATCTCGAGGAGAAGAAGGAGTGGGGCAAGGCGCTCGAGCGCTTCGAGGCCGTCGCCAAGGTCCGCATGACGCCGCAGGTGCGCTTCCACCTCGCGCTCTGCAAAGAGAACCTCGGCATGCTGATCGAGGCCGTGCACGATTTCGAGCTCGCCGAGAGTGACGCGAAGACCGAGAAGGTCGCCGACGTCCTCAAGGAAGCGCCCGAGCACGCCGCGGCGATCAAGCCGAAGATCCCCAAGCTCACGATCAAGGTGCCCGCCGACGTCGAGGGCGTGTCGGTGACGCTCGACGGCAACCCCATCGATCCGAAGGGCTCGGACGAGACGCTCGTCAACCCGGGCACGCACAAGATCGAGGCCACCGCGGAGAAGCGCGCGACCTTCTCCAAAGAGGTCACCCTCGCCGAGAGCGAGGCCAAGACGATCACGGTGAAGCTGCCGCTCCTCGAGGGAGACAAGAAGGACGAGCCGCCCCCCAAGGACGAGCCGCCCCCCAAGGAGACGCCCTCGAGCGGCCCGCCGGTCGCAGCCTACGTCGTCGGAGGGATCGGCGTCGCCGCGCTCGCGGGCGCGGGCTTCTTCGCGCTCAAGCGCAGCAGCATCGCCAACGATCTGTCGAACGCCTGCCCCGAGGCCAAGGCGTGTCCGCCCGAGCAGCAGGACGCCGTCGACAGCGGGCGCACATACACGACGCTCACCAACGTGTTCCTCGTGGTTGGCATCGTCGGCGTGGGCGCCGGCATCGTCCTGTTCGCGACGGCACCCAAGGGCGACAAACCGCCCGCCGCAGCGCTCCGCCTGCAGCCCTCGGCCCCTGGCGCGAACCTCGCTGGGTTCTCGCTGACCGGGGCGTTCTGATCGATGCGACCGGTTCACGCCGTCGCTGCGGCCGCCCTCACAACGAGCGCCCTCGCGATCTGCTGCGGCTGGCCGTACGAGGTCGGGACCCCAGCGGTCGCGACCGACGCAAGTCCGGAGGAGACCGTCGCCGACGCGCTCGACGACGCACCGGCGTACGACGTCCCCGTCGCGTTCTGTAACGACGGCAGCGCCAAGTCCGGCGAGGCGATCCTGTGCGGGTGCGGCGACGCCGAGGTCGACGCCGAGGGCGGCGCCAATGGTCACTCGACCTGCACGCTCGAGGGTGGGTTCGGCCCATGCGTCGGCTGCCCCGATACCTCGTCGTGCGATGGCGTCACCTCGCCGATCGGCATGGTCTGCGTGCCCGGCGGCGTGACCACGCTCGGCGCGAAGAACGCCTCCGCGTGTCCCCCCGAGGGCTGCGCCGTCGAGGGACCGCTGCACTCGGTCGCGGTCACGCGGTTCTTCCTCGACGAGCGCGAGGTCACCGTGAAGCGCTTCCGCGACTGGTGGAGCGCAGGTCGCGTGGCGCCGAAGGCGGGCGACGTCGTGTTCACCGCGGGCGACGGCACGGTCGTGACGTGGGGGGACGGTTGGACGGTGACCGAGCCGACCAAGGGCGATGGCACCAACGGCGGCACGTGGGCCGGCGAGGCGTCTGCGACCAACGACGCGCTCCCGATCAATTTCGTCGACTTCCGCACCGCCCTCGCGTTCTGCATGGCGAACGGCGCGCGTCTTCCGACCGAAGCCGAATGGGAGGCCGCGGCGAGCGGCCGCGAGGGGCGGCTCTTCCCGCGCGAGGGCGCCGAGACGCGCAACAACGCACCCACCGCCGCGATGCTCCCCTGCTCGCGCGCGGTGAGCGCCGCGGGCGGCGCCGACTGCGGTCCGCCCTCGGCACCGCCGGGGACGAGCGAGCGATACTCGCGCGACGGCGTCTACGATCTCGTCGGCTCACTCGCCGAGTGGGTGCTCGACGTCCAACCGGCGGGCGGGCTCGGCTGCACGTCCAACTGCTATCCGGCCGCGCCGTCGGTCGATCCGGTGCTGTTCGTGCCGGGCATCGCGCACCACGGCATCCGCGGCGGGGCCTGGAACGACAGCGCGCCGAAGGTGCTCCGCGTGCAGGCGCGCGACTTCCGCCCGGCCACGACGCTCTCGGCGGCGCTCGGCTTCCGCTGCGCCAAGCGCTGACGCGCTAGGGCTCCTTGAGGAGCACCTGAATCAGCTGCTCGGTGCGCTTCACCTGGCCGATCTCGAACCCGATCGCGACGTCGCGCACGACGCCGTGCTTGTCGACGAGCACCGACGCCGGGATGGCGGGTGCGGCGAGTCGGCCGCCGAGCGAGTCGGTGGGATCGCTCGCGACCGTGTAGGGCACGCCGTTCTTCGCGCTCCACCCGGAGAGGATCGCCGCGTCCTCGGAGGACACCGCCAGAACGGCCAGGCCCTGGCTCGCGTACTTGTTGTGGAACGCGTGGTAGTAGGGCCCGAGCTGGAGACAGGGACCGCACCAGGTCGCGAACAGATCGACGAGCACCACGTGCCCGGTGAGCCCGGGGTAGTTGGTGGGCCCCGGTCCCGAGGCGAGCTTGAGCGCCGGGAGCGTCGGGAGCTTCTCGCCGACGAGCTCGAGCCGGAAGATCTGCTCGGCGCTCGGACGGGGGGCCAGCGTGACCGAGACGTCGATCGTCTTGCCCGCGCGGAGCGCCTGGACGGCGAGCACCTTGCCCGCGCCCTTGGCCGCGACACGCGCGCTGATCTCGCTCGGCAGCGAGATCGCGCCGCCGTCGATCTTCACGACGCGGTCGCCCTCGAGCAGGCCGGCCTTCATGGCCGGTGAGCTCTTGATGACGTGCGTGACGACCACGCCGGGAGGGCCCTTGGACTTCTCCATCGCGATGCCGAGCCAGCCGGGGGCGGACTGCACCTGCGCGGAGGCCTCCTTCGCGTCGCGAATGGACAGGGCCGCGAAGGCCACGCCGAGGGCGCACAGGACGTGGACGGGACGAAGCATCGTTCGGGTTGACCCTAGCATGGAGGCGCCAATTCACTTTCTGGCTGTGCTATTCGACGTCCGTGCGTCTCGGACGATCTATGGCCCCGTTCGGCGCCCTTTTGCTGGGGTGGGCGTGCGCGCCGGCGGCGATGGAGCCGGTCGGCACGTCCACCGGCGGAGCGACCGCCGCGGCCGCGTCGAGCCCCGCTCCCTCGGCGACCGTGTGGGCGCTCGCGTCCTCGATGAAGGGCTGGACCCGCGCCAACGCGAAGCGCTTCCCGTCCGCCGGCCACTGGTTCGGCAAGTACGACGCCGACGTGCTCGTCAACGACGAGGCGCGCACCAGCTACGCCAGCGTTGGACCGGGCCAGAGCGCGTCGGTCGGCGCGAAGATCGCCGAGGTGCACGTCACCCGGGACGGGGTGAAGGGCCCGATCTTCGCGATGGAGAAGGAGTCCTCGGGCTGGGCCTACGTCGAGATGGACTCGGCGATGCGCGTACTCCGGCGCGGGCGGCTCTCGCCGTGCGTCGAGTGCCACGCGCACGTCGCCGCGCAGGACGAGCTGTTCGGCGTGCCGCTCAACGGGAAGTGAACGCGCGCTCGAGCGCGTCGACGAGGGCGGGGATCGTGTAGGGGCTCGCCTCGACCCGTACGGAGATCCCGAGCTTGCGACAGGTCTCGCTCGTGATGGGGCCGATGCTCGCCACGACGACGCCCTCGAGCGGCACGTCGGGGAACAGCTCGACGAAGCGCTCGACGGTGGAGCTCGAGGTGAAGGTCACCGCGTCGAAGCCCAGCGCACGAACGTGCCCGGGATCGCCGGCGGTGCGCGTGCGATAGGCCGAAACGACGTCGATCGCGACCCCGCGCGCGCGGAGCATGTCGGGGAAGACGTCGCGCGCGACGGCGGCCCGCGGCAGGAGCACGTGGCGCACCCCACGCGCGAGCACGGCCTCGGCGAGCGCTTCGCCCCGGTGCTCCTCGGCGGTGACGTCGGCGCGAACGCCGTGTCGCGCGAGCGCCGCCGCGGTGCCGGGGCCGATCGCC
>JALHOE010000143.1 GCA_022843175.1 Deltaproteobacteria bacterium | reverse complement strand
GCGACGGTGCTGATCGCGCGCGGCGATCCGGTCGGCGCCGGCTCGGCGCTCGGCGTCGCGCGGCAGCTCGTCCGCAACGCCGCGCGCCTCCGCGAGAGCGATCCCGTCGAAGCGCAGCACGAGGCGCTCCGCCAGCACCTCGAGCAGTTCTTCACCGGCGACACGCTCGCCCGTGTCACCGAGATGCTCGGCGAGCTCGTCGGCGCCCCGTCGCCGTCGCCGAGTCCGAACCTCCGTGCCGCGCGCGACGACGCGCGGATCCTCGCCAGCTGGCTCGCGCGCACGTTCGGCGAGTGGATCGCTGCGCTCTGCGACGCCGGGCCGGTCCTGTGCGTGATCGAGGACCTGCACTGGGGTGACGGCCCGAGCGCCGCGTACCTCGACGACGCGCTCCGCGCCAACGCGATGCGACCGCTCATGGTGCTCGCGCTGGCGCGTCCCGAGGTGCACGATCTCTTTCCGGGGCTGTGGTCGCGCGCCTCCGTGCAGGAGATCAAGCTCCCGGCGCTCACCAAGCGCGCGGCGGAGCGGCTGATCAAAGCCGTGCTCGGCGAGCTCGGAAGCGACGTGGTCGCGCGGATCGTCGAGCGCGCCGACGGCAACGCGTTTCACCTCGAGGAGCTGATCCGCCACGTCGCCGAGCGCGGACCGGAGTCGTTGCCGGAGACCGTCCTCGCGCTCGCGGAGTCGCGCCTCGCGCGCCTCGAGCCCGGGGCCAGGCGGTTCCTCCGCGTGGCGAGCGTGTTCGGCGAGACCTTCTCGGAGGACGCAGTGCTCTCGCTGCTCGGCGAGGGGGCGGTGCCCGCGGCGACCCGGCTCGTCGAGAGCGAGGTCGTGGTCGCGACCCTCGGCCAGAAGTTCTCGCGCGAATACCAGTTTCGTCACGGCCTCCTGCGCGACGCCGCGTACGCGACGCTCACCGACGAGGACCGCGCCGCGCTGCACATCGCCGCCGGCAGCTGGCTGGAGCGCGCCGGCGAGAAGGAGGCGTTGGTCCTCGCCGAGCACTTCGAGCGCGGGGGGGACCGCGCGCGCGCGGCGCCGTGCTTCCTCCGCGCCGCGCGGCAGGCGGCCGAGTCGTGGAACATCCAGAGCGCCCGCGCGCTCGCGGAGCGCGGCGTCTCGTGCGGCGCGACCGGCGAGCTGCTCGGTCAGCTGCGCCACGTCGAGGCGATGGCGTACGTCGCGCGCGGCGCGCATGCCGCTGCGGTGCGCGCCGCTCGGGAGGCGTATGGCCTCTTGCCGCGGCGTTCGGCGGAGTGGTACGCGGCCGCGGCGTACACGCTCTCGTCGGGCGCCTACGTCGGCGACAACGAGCTCGCGCCGATCATCATCGGCGACCTGCTCACGACCGAGATCGAGGGGCGCCCCACCGGCCCGTACGGCTACGCGATCTCCACCGCCGTGGACATCCTCGACAGCGTCGGGCAACACGAGGCGAGCGACCGTTTGATGGCGCGGATGAGCGCGCTCGCCGCGGAGCCCGACGCCGATCCCGCCTTCCGCGCCTACGTCATCTACGGGAGCACGGCGATGGCCTTGCGCCGCGACGCGGCGCTCGGCGAGGCGATCGCTCGCGTCTCGGCCGGCGCCGCTGCGGCCGCCGAGGTCCGCGACGGCATCGCGATCAGCCTGTTCAAGTTCGGCACCGGTCTGCTCTACGCGGAGATTGGCGACACAGCGAGCGCACGCTCGCTGTTCCATCAGACGCTCGCCGACGTCGGAGACGCACCCCTCTTCGCGGCCTGGGCCGCGATTCACCTGGGCTGGTGCGAGCTCCTCGACGGGCGGTACGAGGACGCGGTCGCGTGGGCGCGCAAGGCGTTCGAGCTCGATCCGCACCACGCCTACGCGCTCGCGGCGTTCGCGCGGTTCCTCCACGGCGAGCAGTCCGAAGCCGAGCGCCTCGTCGCGCGCGCGCTCGAGGGGATCGACAACTGGCTCGTCACCCCGTTCGTCGTCGCTCTCGCGAGGTCGATCGGTGCGCGCATCGCGCTCGCGGCCGGCCGGCTCGACGAGGCGGCCGCGCTCTCTCGCCTCGCCTCGACGTTCGCGGGCGGGCCACCGTTCATGCGTTCGTTCGTTGACCGAACGCGCATCGACATCCTCCGCGCGAGCGGGGTCGACGTGCGCGCCCTCGTCGCCGACTTCGTCGCGCGGCTCGACCGCCACGGCGCATCGCTCCCGCCCACCGCGCGCGCGAGCTATTCACGTCTGCCCGATCACGCCCACATCCTCGAGCTCGCTCAGCGATGACGCTTCGAGAGCTTGTAGAGGTACACGCGGTCGATCCCGGCCGCGGCGGCCGCCTGCGAGACCTTGCCGTGGTGGCGCGCGAGGAGATCCTTCACGTACGCCTGCTCGAAGGCGTCGAGCGCGCGTCTCCTTGCCTCGGCGTAGGGGAGGCTCGCGTCGATCGTCGCGCTCGGCGCGCGCTCCTCGCCCACCGGCAGGGCCTCCTCGAAGGCGAGGCAGCGCTCGAGGTGGTTGCGAAGCTCGCGCGCGTTGCCCGGCCAGGCGCCGCGCGCGAGCGACGCGAACAGCTCGGGCGTGCACAGCGCGCGGATCGCGTCGTCGGTGGCGCCCATCGACGTGAGCAGCTCGCGGGTGAGCGCCGGCAGGTCCTCGCTCCGCTCGCGCAGCGGGGGCAGCGAGATTCGCAGCACGGCGAGGCGGAAGTAGAGATCCGCGCGGAAGCGACCCTCGTTCACCTCGCGGCGGAGATCGCGGTTGGTCGCCGCGACGATCCGCACGTCGACCTTCTGGTGGGTGTTGGAGCCGACGCGGCGGATCTCCTTGCTCTCGAGCGCGCGCAGGAGCTTCGGCTGCTGCTCGATCGGCAGCTCGCCGATCTCGTCGAGGAAGATGGTGCCCCCGCTGGCCTCCTCGAACGCGCCGATGCGCCGCTCGGTGGCCCCGGTGAACGAGCTCTTCTCGTGGCCGTAGAGCTCGGACTCGAGCAGGTTCGCCGGGATCGCCCCGCAGTCGACCACGATGAACGGCTTCTTGCTGCGGACGCTGCCGCGGTGAATCGCCTCGGCGACCTTGCCCTTGCCGGTGCCGGTCTCGCCCTCGAGGAGCACCGTCATCTCGCTCTGCGCCGCGCGCTCGATGACCGCGAGCGCGGTGCGCATGGCGATCGACTCGGCGACGACGCCGTGGAAAATGCGCCGCGGGGAGACCGGCACCCGACGCACCTGTTCGAGCACGTCGAAGCGCAGGCTCACCGAGCCGAGCTTGATGATGCTGCCGGAACGGAGGAACGCCTCGATGACACGCACGCCGTCGACCACGGTGCCGTTGCGGCTGCCGAGGTCGCGGATCCGTGCCTCGGGCCCCTCGAGGAGCACCTCGCAGTGGAAGCGAGACACCTTGGTGTCGGCGAGGCGCATGTCGTTCGACTCGTGGGTCCCGATCGCGCAGCGCGCGGTGGTGCCCTCGAATGCGCCATCGCCTCCCTCGACGACGGTCAGGCGAAACCCGCTCGCGGTCCTGGCGTCGACGGTCTCGCTCGTTTCGGTCAGCACGACGTGAGGGTACACGCATGAAGATCGCGCTCGCCACCCTCGGCACCCGTGGTGACGTGCAGCCGTACATCGCGGTGGGCCTCGCGCTCGTGGCGCGGGGGCACGACGTCACGCTGCTCTGCGCCGAGGAGTTCGCGCCGCTCGTTCGCTCGTACGGCCTCGCGCACCGGCGCATGGGCCCCAATTTCAAGGAGCTGCTCCAGACCGACACCGGTCGCGCGTGGCTCACGTCGGGCGAGTCGCCGCGAAAGTACGCGCGGTACGCGCGCGAGCTGTTCCTGCCGATGCAGCGGCCGGCCTGCGAGGAGGTCGACGCCGCGCTCGAGGGCATGGACGCCGTCGCCTTCTACGCGATGGTGTTCGGCGTCCTCCACGCAGCGGAGCGGCGCAAGCTGCCGACGGTCGTGCTCGCTCCGTGGCCGATGGTGGCGACGCGGGAGCTCGCCCCGGTACCCACTCCGTGGCTCAACGGCGCGCCCGGGTTCGTGAAGAAGTGGGCCGGCGATCTGGTCCTCGAGATCGCGTTCAAGGCGTTCAACTCCGAGCACCTCGCGCACCGCGAAAGCGTGGGGCTGCCTCCGTATCGCGCGCGCGATCCCTTCCATGCGGTGTTCGATGCGGGGACGCCGAGCGTGCACCTGTTCAGCGAGCACGTCGTGCCGCGCCCGCGCGACTGGGACGCTCGCCACGCGGTCGCGGGATTTGCGTTCGCGCCACCGCGGGCCTTCACGCCGCCGCCGCGGCTCGAGGATTTCCTCTCCGCCGGCCCTCCGCCGATCTATCTCGGGTTCGGCTCGATGACCGGGTTCGAGCCCGAGCAGCTCGCCGAGCTCGCCACCCGCGCAGCCCGCCTCGCGGGGGTGCGGGCGGTCGTCGCGAGCGGGTGGGCCGGGCTCGACGCGAAGCCGTCGGACGACGTCTTCGTGCTCGACGAGATCCCCCACGACTGGCTGTTCCCCCGCGTGTCGGCGGTGGTGCACCACGGCGGCGTCGGCACCTTCGCCGAGGGGCTGCGCGCCGGGAAGCCGACGGTCATCGCCGCGTTTTTCGGCGACCAGCCGTTCTGGGGCTCCCTCAACGAGCGACTCGGCACGGGGCCGCGCGCGCTCAAGCGCAAGACCATCACCGCCGAGAACCTCGGGCGAGCGATCCGCGAGGCCGTCGAGAACCCGCGCTATCGCGCGCGCGCCGCTGAGGTCGCCGGCCTGCTCGCGGCCGAGCAGGGCGCCGCTCGCGCTGCCGAAATCATCGAACGGCGGTTCGCTTCCTCTACAATCCAACGGTGACGCTCCGCACCGGCCAGACGTTCGATCGCTATCGGATCGAAGCCGTGCTCGGCGAGGGCGGCATGGGCGCGGTGTATCGCGCCTACGACACGCGGCTGCAGCGGGTGGTCGCCCTCAAGGTGCTTCGCCCCGGACCGGAGGGCTCGACCGGCGGTACCTCGCGCGTGCTCCGCGAGGCGCGCGCCGCGGCGACGCTTGCCCACCCCAACGCGGTCGTGATCCACGACGTGGGCGAGATCGACGGCACGGCGTACATCGCGATGGAGCACGTCGACGGCAGCTCGCTCCGCGTCCACGTCAACGATCGCACCGCGTCGATGGCGACGCGGCTGGGCTGGCTGCGCGACGTGGCCTCGGTGCTCGCCGCGGCGCACGACCGCGGGCTCGTCCATCGCGACGTGAAGCCGGAGAACGTGATGATCCGCGTCGACGGCGCGGTGAAGGTGCTCGATTTCGGGATCGCGCGCCGGGTGCGGAGCGACGTCGATCCGGCGGCGCCCACCGTCGATAGCAGCGATCCCGCAACCCAAACGGGCGAGGGGGTCGTCGCCGGCACGCCCGCATACATGGCGCCCGAGCAGATTCGCAACGAGCCGATCGACGAACGCGCCGATCAGTTCTCGTGGGCGGTGATGGCCTACGAGCTCCTCGCCGGGAAGCTGCCGTGGAAGCCGCGCGATCAGGTGGCGATCATCGCGTCCATCGTGATGGACGAGCCGGCGCCGCTCCGGTCGGTCGCCGACGTGGACGAGCGCACGTCCGCGGTGCTCGCCCGCGCGTTGTCGAAGTCGCCGGCGGCGCGCTTTCCGTCGATGCGCGCGCTCCTCGCCGCGCTCGACGACTCGGCGCCCCCGCCGCGTCCGCGTCGCTCGCGCGCGCCGCTGATCGCCGGTGGTCTCCTGCTCGTCGTCGCGGTCGTTCTCGCGGTCTCGCGCAAGAAGCCGCCGGTCATCCCTCCGCCGGCGCCCTCGGCGAGCGCGCGTGCGATCACCGATCATCCAGATCCCCTCGGGTGCAACCCGGCGGCGATCAAGGCGCACCGCGAGGGGCTGCACGCGCTCCGGCAAGTCGGGTGGGACGTCGCGCAGCACGCGTTCGAGGCGGCGATCGCCGCCGATCCGGGCTGCGCCGCGCCGCGCCTGCGGCTCGCGCTGATGGGGTCGGGGTTGAGCATGGCGTCGGCGCGCGTGCGCGCCACCTATCAGGCGGCCGCACAGCTCCGCGGAAACCTCACGCCGCGCGAGCAGGATCTGCTCGACGCGACGGAGCCGTGCATCGCGCGCGATCCGCCCGACCGCGCCGAGTGCGCCAAGCGTGCGTTGCCGCTCGCTGCGAAGTGGCCAGCCGACGCCGAGGTGCTCGTATGGGTCGCCGATCTGGTGCAGCGCACGAGCCGCGAGCACGAGCCGATCCTCCGGCGCGCGGTCGCGATCGATCCGCAATACGCCGACGCCTGGCAGGCGCTCGCCTCGGCTCGGATGTGGGTCAACGACACGCCGGGCGCGCTCGACGCGCTCGACCGATGCATCGCGGTCGCGCCGGCGTCGACGGACTGTCGCTTCGAGCGCGTGCGGATTGATTTTCGCCGCGCCGACTGCAAGAGCGCGGCGAAGAACGCGCGCGACTGGAGCGCGCGGACGCCGGGGCAGGCGTTCCCGCAGCGCTTCCTCGCCTACTCGCTCGCCGCGCTCGGGGAGCCGCGCGACGTCGTCGAAGAGGCGCTGCACGCGCGGTGGAAGGTGCTCGAGGACGAGTTTCGCGACTTCGTCAGCACGCTCGAGGCCGGGCAGGTCGCTGCGTGGTTCGGTGACTTCGACGCGGCGCGCGCGGTGTCGCAGGAGTTGTTCAAGAAGGCCGAGGGCAACGACTACGCGCGGCACGCGGAGGCCGCCGTCTTCGGCGCGCGCCTCGCCGAGGAGGAGGGGCGCACCGCGGACGCCGTGAAAATCGCCGCCGCGTTTCGGCACGGCGCGCGGGTCTGGCCGTACCCGACGGTGTTCACGCCGTACACGTGGACGGCCGTGCCGGCGGCCGCGCCGCTCCTGCTCCGCATCGAGGGCGGTCCCGGTCTCGAGCCGGCGATCGCCGCGTGGCGCGACGAGGCCGTGGCGACGGCGCGGGTCGCCCCGCTCCAGGCGTTCGCCTTCGGGCCGTCCTCGCTCGCATCGTCGCGCGCCGCGGCGGAGGCCGCGCTCGCGACCGCGCCCCTCCCGCTGATCCCCATGCGCCTCGACTCCGACGGCGCGCTCCTTCGCGGGACGTTGGGCGAGCTCCTGCGACGCGCCGGACGCGCGGACGACGCGCTGACCTACCTGCGGGCAGCGGCCAACGACTGCGGGCCGCTCGCCGACGCGTTCTCCGCGGTGCGCGCCCACGCCTGGCTCGGCGCGCTCCTCGAGGAGCGGTCCGACACCGCGGGCGCGTGCGCCGAGTACGGCGTCGTGTTGTCCCGCTGGGGCGGCGCGAAGCGCTCGGTCACCGCCGACCGCGCCCGCGAACGCCGCAAAGCGCTCAAGTGCTAGCCAACGTCTAGAGCCAATGCCGTTCGGTTAACGCCGCGCAGCGACAAACCGGGCGCCAGGGAGAAGAGCCTCACGCCAAGAACGCCCGCGAGCGAAGTCGTCTGCCGATGCTCGCCGAGACGTCGTTGCCGCAAAATGCAGCGCACCCGTCGATGCGCTGCGCCCCATAGGAATCTCGGGCGGCCTTGGCGTGAGGCTCCCCTCCCTGGCGACCGGTCCTCTCATCCGAACGGCATCGCGTCCAGTCTAACGACGGCGGCGCGCGCGGCGGCCCTCGAGGAGCTCCTCGAACCGGTCGGGATCGATCCCGCGGTCGACGAGCTCGGCGATCAGCTGCTCGGAGCGCGGATCGTGGTCGAGGATGCGATCGAGGATCGGATCGAGCGCGGGATCGTGGGGCGCCGGCGCCGAGCCGAAGAGATCGGCGAGGGTCGAGCTCACCGCGTTGGCCATGTCGGCGACGCCGAGGGTCTTGAGCGGATCGACCCGCGCGGAGGGCGCTTCGAGCGTGCCGCCGAGCTCGACCACCAGCGCCACGGTGCTCGAGAGCATCGCCGGGATGCCGAGGAGCGTGCTGTTGCGGACGAGGCGCTCGTGCAGCTCGACGTCGAGCGTGCCGCGCAGCTCCCGCGTCCAGTCCACGGTGACGAAGCCCCGCACCGTGGCGCCGTCGACGCGCGCGTCGAGGTTGTCGAAGCGAACGCCTCGCTCGCCGAACGAGAACCGCGAGAGGAGCGGCGCGACGCCGCGCGGGTCGGGCGTGGATACCCCGTGGCGACCGAGCGTCTTCGAGAGCCGGCCGAGCGCGTGATACACCGGGTAGTCGACGCGCAGCTCGCCGGAGCCCACCTTCGGGTCCAGCTCGAGCGAGAACCCGGACGCCACGTTGCCGGCGAGATGGGCGGTGTCGTCGAGCCGACCGCGGAGCGCATGGACGACCACGCGGCCGCCCTCGACCGTGAGCCGCGCGAACGCGTCGCGGAAGGGTAGCGCGCCCGGATCGAGCGTGAACCCCGCGCTCTCGGCCTCGACGTGGAGCGTGCGCTGCTCGAAGACCGCGCGCACGGTGGCGACGCCGTCGCGCGGGCGGAGCGCAGCCGGGAGCAGACCGATCGCGCGAGCGTCGAGGAGCGAGAGCTTCCCGCGGATCGTCGCCGAGAGCGGCGAGAGGGTGATCTTCGCGAGGAGCGCGCTCGACGGGGTCTCGACCCCGAGCTCTCCGCCGCGCTGGGTGAGCTCGCCGGTGAAGGTCGCGTGCGGCGGGACCGCGAGGCTCGTCTTCACGTTCGCGAGGTCGAGCAGGAGCGCGGCGAGCGACGCGGGAGCATCGGCGAAGGTGACGCGCACGCCCTCTCGTGACGTGGTGAGCTCGAGGTCGATGTCGCGCACGCGCGCCATGCCCGCGAGCACCGGCGCGCGCACCGTGCCCTCGAGCTTGCCGTCGAACATCGCTTCGTCGGTCGCGGTGGTCTCGAGGAGATCGCGTAGGGCGACAGTGCCGTGCGCCTTGCCGCGCAGCGCGCCGTCGAGCGCGGCCGAGGCCTGCAGACGCACGTTCGAACCCACGCGCGCGGAGCCGCCGCTCGAGTGCTCGGTGTGCGCGGTGAGGTCCGCCTCGACGCCGTCGCGAAACACCAGCGTTCCCGCGACCCGCGCGTCGGCGAGCAGCGCGAGCGCGGAGCCGAGCTCGGCGCCGGTGATCGCGGCCACGGCATCGGCGAAGTGTCCGGCGCGCGCGTCGCGGAGCTCGACCCGCGCGTGGGAGAGGCGCTTTTCGCCCTCGGCATCGAGCTCGCCGCGCGCCTCGAGCCGAATCGTCGCCTCGGCGGAGCGGAGGGCGCCCGGACCGAGCGACCACGCGGAAGACGTGACGACGACCGGCAGCTCTCCCTCGAGCGACGACTCGCCCCGGCCGTCGATGCGTGGCCAGCGGGCGTGCTCAACCCGCAGCGTGCCGTCGATCCATGCGCCCGACGCCACGGATGAGGTGGACTCGAAGCGCACCGGCGCGACGAACCCGGACGCTTCCACGCGCAGCTCGCCGGCGAGCGCGTGCAGCATCAGCGGACGTGCGGCGTCCCCCGTGATGCGAAACGTGGCGCGGGCGATCGCGAGGAGCGCGCGCGGCCCGAGCGGGATGCGCGTGTCGTCGACGTGCACCTCGCGCGCATCGAGCCGGATCCCCGCGACGTCGGAGCCGGGACCGAAGCGGCCCTGCAGCCAGCCGCGGATTCGTGGGACCGCGCGCTCGAGGAGAGCGTTGGCGACGTTCTCGAACCATCGCTCGGCGCGACCGCGTTCCACGGGCGTTTGATATCACCGTCGTAACGGAGGTGACACATCGAGCAGCTAATGTGCTGCATGGCCGACGACCTCCACCGCCACGTCACGCTCCGCGACGGCCTCGTCGTCGACGTTCGGCCGATCGAGGAGACCGACGAGGCCGAGCTCCGCGCCGGGCTCAGCATCCTGTCGCCGCAGTCGCGCTACCTCCGCTTTCACAGCGAGCGCTCCAGCCTCACCGCCGAGGAGTGGCGCTATCTCACGGTCGTCGACCAGCAGCGCCACATCGCCGTTGTCGCCGTCGTCGACGGTCGCATCGCCGGGGTCGCGCGGGCCATCGTCGTGGACGACGGTGCGGCCGAGGTCGCGTTCGTCGTGGCCGACGAGGTGCAACGGCGCGGCGTCGGGACGCTGCTCCGCGACGTGCTGGTCGACGCGGCCGCCGCGCGCGGCATCCGAACCCTCCGCGCCAACGTGCTCGCGCAGAACGCCCCGATGCGTCGTCTCCTCGCGCCGCTCGAGCGCATCGGCGAGCGCGACGGCGTGATCGAGGTCCGCGTCCCGCGGGACACCCGGGAGTGGCAGGGCCTGCCGTTCACGTGATCACCAGGTGTCGATGAAGCGGCGGCGGGGCTCGTGGCGGGGGACCGAGGCGAGCGCCCGGGCGATCCAGCCGCGCGTGTCGGCGGGATCGATCACGGCGTCGATCTCCAGGTACGACGCCATGCTCATCGCCTTTCCGCGGTCGTACGCGTAGGCGACCATCGAGTCGAAGAGCTGCTTCTTCTGCTCGGGATCCCCGATCGCGTCGAGCTGCTTGCGCATCGCGAGCTTCACCGCGCCCTCGAGGCCCATCCCGCCGAACTCGCCCGTGGGCCAGGCCACCGTGAACAGCGGCGCGTGGAAGTGTCCGCCGGCCATCGCCTGCGCGCCGAGGCCGTAGCCCTTGCGGAGCACGACGGTGAGGAACGGCACGGAGAGGCTCGCCGCGGTGACGAACATCCGCGAGGTGTGGCGCACGAGCGCGGTCGTCTCCGCCCGCGGCCCGACCATGAATCCCGGCGTGTCGCACAGCGACACGATCGGGAGGCCGAACGCGTCGCACAGCTGCATGAAGCGCGCGGCCTTGTCGGAGGCGTCCGAGTCGATCGCGCCGCCGAGGTGGAACGGATCGTTCGCGAGCACACCAACGGCGCGGCCCTCGATGCGCGCGAGGGCCGTGACGATGGAACGACCGAAGTCGCGGCGCAGCTCGAGGACCGAGCCGGTGTCGGCGAGCACCTCGACGATGGGGCGCACTTTGTAGGCGCGGCGTCGACGCTCGGGGAGCGCGGTGCGGAGCTTCTCCTGATCGTCGCAGAGGAACGGCGCGGGGCCCGCGCCGAAGTACCCGAGGTACCTCTTCGCCACCGCCACGGCTTCACCCTCGTTCGCGACCCGCACGTCGACCACGCCGTTGCGGGTCTGCACGTCGATCGGCCCCACCTCCTCGGGCGTGCACGTGCCGAGGCCGCCGCCCTCGATCATCGCGGGGCCGCCCATGCCGATCGTGCTGTTCTCGGTCGCGATGATCACGTCGCAGCAGCCGAGGAGCGCGGCGTTGCCCGCGAAGCACCGGCCCGACACGATCCCGACGCGTGGCGCGAGGCCGCTCAGGGCGGCGAACGCGAGGAAGCTCGTGGTGTCGAGCCCGGCCACGAGCGGCATGTCGGTGTCGTTGGGCCGCCCCCCGCCGCCCTCGGCGAAGAGCACGACCGGCAGGCGCTGGTCGCGCGCGATCGCGAGCATGCGATCGAGCTTCTTGTGGCCCATGAAGCCCTGGGTGCCAGCGAAGACGGTGTAGTCGTAGGCGAGCACCATCGTGCGGACGCCGGCGACGGCGCCGATCCCGGTGACGATCCCGTCGGCCGGGCTCTCTGCGATGAGCTCCTCGGCCGAGAGTCGCTGGCGCTGCGCGGCGACCGCGAGGCCGCCGTACTCGCAGAAGCTGCCCTCGTCGACGAGGTCGTGGATGTTCTCGCGCACCGTGCGCTGGCCGGTCTTGCGCCGACGCGCGACGGCCGCGGGCCGCGCTTCATCCTGGTTCTGCGCAAGCCTCTGGCGGAGCTCCTTCAGGCTGTCCATCGGGCGCCATCGTAAACGGCCACGCCAGGAGCGCGACGTAGCTCTTGGGGTAGGGCTGCTCGAGGCCGAGCGCGTAGTCCGCGCGCGCCGGGGCCACGTGATGGGTGCGGAAGACCACGTCGAGGTAGGGCGCGAGGTTGCCGTAGTTGTGGCGCGCCTGCCGGGCGTGGTGGAAGTGGTGGTGCTCCGGCGAGCCGAGCAGCCACTTGAGCGGGCCGAGCGGGACCCGGGTGTTGGAGTGGATGAAGATCGCGTAACACGCGCGGAAGATGGCGATGCCCGCGAGGTACTCGCCGCGCACGCCGAGCGCCATCGCCGGGAGGTTCATGAACAGCGCGGTGGCGATGCCGTCGAGCGGGTGCTCGCGGTGTGCGGCGACCCAGTCGAGGTGCTCCGACGTGTGGTGCACCGCGTGGAAGCGCCACAGCGCGTCGAACCGATGGCACGCGCGGTGGAACCAATAGACGAGGAAATCGCCGAGGACGACCGCGGCGACCACCTGCACCACCGCCGGCGCGCGCGTGAGTAGGTGGAGGTTGAGCGGCGCGGACAGCGCGCGGAGCACCGCGAGGATCGCGGTCGTGGTCACCAAATACTGCCCGAGGAAGAAGGACGCATCGAGCACCAGATCGGGGCGCAGCACGCGCTGCACGCGCGCCGGGAACACCCGCTCGAGCGGCACGAAGATCGCCGACAACACGAGGAGGTTGATCAGCGCCGTGTAGAGCATCACTTCTTCTGCTGCTGCTTTTTCGGCTTCACCACCACGGCGGCCTTGGTCGCTCCGAGGTAGGCCGGATCGTCCTCGGGCTCGTCGCTCGCTTGCGCCGACGGCGGTGTGGGCGTTGCGGGGGCGGCCTGGCTCGCCGTCTGCGGCGCAGGCTTGGAGCACCCATACAGGATCGCCGCGGACACACCCCCGACGGCGAGGAGCAGCGTGGCGACGCGCACGACGATCGAACGGCTCATCCGTACCTCCTCACTCGCAGAACCGCGGCCGCGGACAACCTTGGGTCAGCACTTCCACGCTTGGAGCATGCACGTGCCCTTCACGCAGACGCTGTCCCGCTCCCCGCCCTTGCACGGGGCGATCGGCGGGTGCGGGCGGGGGACCTTGCTGGCGGGCATCGGGCGCCAGGGGGACTCGAGCCAGCTGCAGTCGTGGGAGGTCTTGCACGAGACCGGCTCCACGATCTGGGCCTCGCAGGTGCCGGCTCGACACACGCAGAACGCGCCGCGGTCGCGGATGTTCCGCGCCGGCTCGCCGGCCCGGCACTTGCCGGTGGGCGCGTCGAAGCCACACTCGGAGTCCGTCTTGCAGCCGGTCTTCGCCGCCGCGGTCGCGAGCTCGTCGCGGAGCATCGTGCACCGGCCCGACCCGCACACGCACCGGCCCGGCGGTGGCTTGGACTTGTCGCAGCTCGCGGGCGGCGCCTTCCCGACGCACGCACTGGCGTTGCACGGATCGTCGTAGCCGCAGTCCTCGTCTGCGCTGCAGAAGACCGACTTGAACGGTTCGCTCGTCGGCGCCGGCGCGGGCGTGGAGCTCGGGGCGGGGCTCGGCGCCGCGTCGACCGGCTCCACAGGGTCGCGAACGATGGGCGCGGTGTCGGGGCGACCACGACTGCAGGCGACGAGCGCGAGCGCGAACAACCAGCGACGCTTCACGGCGCCCCGCAGGCGAGCCAATCCGCGAGGTCGCGCCGAAGGTGCTCGGGCGGGTCGTCGGGGCCGGGGGGCATCGGCGGGTTGTCGCCGATGGCGTTGGCGAAGATGCGCTCGCGGCTCGCGCGGATCGACTCGACCGTGTTGAGCGCGCGCGACGAGTAGCCGTTGGGGCCGCCGTGGCAGCGGACGCAGTACGAGGCGAAGAAGTCCTTGCCGAAGTTGTCGTAGGTGAGTTTGTTTCCGGGCGGACAGGGGTGTTCCTCGACGCTCGGGGACGAGCAGCCGAGGGCGACGACGGCCATGAGCAGGGCGCTGAGCTTCACGGCATCTCCGGCAGCGAGTAGTTGAAGCCGAGGCCGAGCGTCGCGCCGACGTAGAGCGCGGGACCGAGCGACGCGTCGGGGAACCACGTGGCGTCGACGCCGGGCAGCAACACCCACTCGAGATACTTCTTCTTCTCGGAGATCGGGATCTCGAGGCCGAGGCGGGTGCCGAGGCCGGCGCGATGACGGATGCCGGGGCCGATGCCGGCGACGGTGCCGAACGGGTGCTCGACGACCGAGACCCATCCCTCTTCGTGCTGATGGATGAAGTAGAGCCGCAGCGTCGGGCGCGGGCCCTTGGGGAAGGGGACGGTGCCGGTGACGCCGAACGTGATGCCGGTGTTCAACCGCTTGTCGACGGTCGCGAGCTCCTCCCACACGACGAAGTCGAGCGCGACGACCCGCGCGAACCGATAGCCGGCGCCGAGCTGACCGCCCCCGAGCCAGTCGCCGCGCCAGGTGGACTTGCGCATCGAGGTGCCGAGGTTGAGCTGCACCTCGCCGGCGCGCGTCGGCGGAGCGAGCGACAGCGCGAGCGCGAACAACGACGCGGCGGCGAAGACCCTCACCGCGGAGATAGTAGCGGCGGCGCCGGGGAACGTTCGACCGGGCGGGGACTTAGAGCGTTTCGAGATAGCTCACGAGGTCTTCGAGCTGCGGCGAGGTGAGGTGGCTCGTCTTGCCGTGCTTGTCGCCGCCGCCGCATCCGCCGTCGAATCGCGAGGCGAGGGTGGGGGCGCAGCCGGTGTGCATGAACGGCGCGCGATAAGCGATGCCGCGCAGCGAGGGCACCTGGAATGCGCCGCCGGTGCCGACGTCGACCGAGGTGTTGTTGGTGGTGCGGGGGCCGCCGTGGCAGCTCGCGCAGCCGACGGTGGCGTCGTCGAACAGCGCCCTGCCGCGCGCGAGCTTCGCCGCGTCGGCGCTGGCAGCCACCGGCAGCAGGGGGATCGCGTCGAGGAAGTGGGTGAGCGCCTGCACCTGATCGGAGCGGAGCGGGCCGCCGCTCATGCGCTTGGCGAACACCTCGCCCATCAGCGACTCGAGGTTCTTGAGATCGCCGTCCCAGTGGAACGGCTCGGTGCCCGTGACGCCGCCGCGGAGGTTCTGCGTGCGGCGCGGGCCGAGGCCCTCGAACGCCCACACATGGCCGTCGTCGCTGCCCTCGGGGTGACACGACGCGCACGCGAGGAAGCTGCCCGCGTTGGAATGGAACACCGCGTGGCCGGTGTCCTCGCGCGAGTCGCCGCCGAGCTTCACGGTGCCGAGCAGCTTGCCCTGGAAGTCGTAGCGCTCGATCGCCGCGGGCTCGCGCAGCTGCACGAGCAGCTCGCTGCCGACGTAGGCCACCGCGATCGCCTGGCCGCCCGGGGTGATCGCGCGGGGCGAGATCAGGCACTCGGGCCCCCCGAACATCGAGGTCTGGTTGAAGCGGAAGATCTGCGGGAGCTCTTTGGTGTGGCCGTTGCCGGCGCCGACGATCGCGAGGTCCTGCATGGCGGGATCGAACGCGACGTCGACCGGGAGCACCGCCATCGAGATCGGCGGGAGCGGCTGCGAGCCGCCGCCCGTGAACATGATGGTGGCCGCGGAGTGGACGATGCCGAGACCGCACGGCGGCTTGGTGGGCGCGCCCGCGTCGATCGAGCCCTCGGGCTCCTTGCCGCCCCCCTCACCGCCTCCGCCGCCGCCGCCGGCGTACCCTCCGGGCTTGGTGGAGATCGGCGCCGCGTTGGGATCGCGGGCGCGCTGGTGGGTCATCAAGAGGCGGCCGTCGGGCAGCGCGATGGTGCGGTACGCCGAGTTGGCCCTGGCCGCGCCGGCGAGGCCGAAGAGCGGCATGTCCGGTGCGCGCCGCGCGCCGCCGATGACTGCACCCCCGAGCGTGGCCTCGATGACGCTCGCCGAGCGGAACGTGGTGATGCGAAGGCTGCTGTTCACGACGAGCACGTCGCGCAAATCGCGCTCGAGCTGCACCTTGATGCTCGGGGCCGCGGCGTCGACGCCGATGCCGAGCAGCTCGCCGGCCGCGCAGGTGACGTAGAGCGTCTTGTTGCTGGCGGCGTAGGCGATGCCGCGGGGGGCGCCGCAGAGCGCGCGACGCGAGACGAGCGACTGCGTGGCCAGATCGATCGTGGCGATGCCGCCGCCGCCGCGGAGGACGACGTGCACACGGCCGGCGTCGTCGGCCACGGCGCGGCCGGGCTCGTCGCCCGCGTTGAGCGCCACGGTGCGCGCCGCGTTGGTGTTGAGGTCGACGAGCACCACCCGATCGCGATCGGGATCGGCGGCGATGGCGAAGTGCCCGGCGACCAGCAGCGTGCCGCCGGAGATCGCCGGCGGCGCCTTGGGCAGCGACGTGGTGGCGCCGAACGTGGGGCGCGGCGCAGGCGGCTCGGGGAACGGGACGATGTCCTCGTCGCGCTCGCCGAACTGCTTGTTGCACGCCACGGCGGCGCCGAGGACGACCGCC
The DNA here is from genome assembly GCA_022843175.1 of Deltaproteobacteria bacterium. GTDB lineage: Bacteria > Myxococcota_A > Polyangia > Polyangiales > JADJMO01 > JALHOE01. The sequence continues at coordinate 6,119 of JALHOE010000143.1, read as the reverse complement.
AGACCCACCACCCCTGCGAAGCGCATCGTGGCGAGCCTAGCATTCGTCGTGCCCGGTCAACCGGGGGGCGGCGCGGGCTCGGAGGCGGTGACGATCGGCACGCAAAAGTTCGCTGGGAGCGAGGGGTCGAACCGATTGCACTGCATCAACCTCGGACAGTCCGCGCTGCTCGCGCAGGCGACGAGGCACACTCCGGCACCCTCGGTGAGGACGCACTGCTCGCGGCCGATGCAGGTCTCGGTGGGCAGCCGCGCGAACTCCTCGCCCTTCGGTTGGGCACAGATCGCGATGCACACGCCCTCGCGTCCGCCCGACGCGGTGCAGATGCCCCGCTCGCAGTCGCGCGCCGCGCGGCACGAGGCGAACTCCTCGGCGGCGTGCGGGGTGCCGTCGCCGTTGTCGATCCCCGAACCGCGGTCGATCGCCTCGCCCTTGTCGACGCCGTCGCTCGGCGGCGGGACGATCGGTGCGGCGATCGATCCCCCGCGAGATCCGTCGCCGCACCCGGCGAGCATGATGAGGAGCAACAGGCGCTGCATCAGAAGTAATAGACCGCGGCCACGTTGCTCACGAAGATGTTCCACGGCTGGTGGTGCGTCGAGCTGCGGATGGTCGTGCGCGCGTAGTCCGCGCTCGCGGTCGGCGCCGGCTGGCCGGGGACCGCGGGACCGGTGCCCGGACCGGTGGTCTCGCCCTGCGTGAGATCGAGCGCGAGGCCGATCGTCGCGTCGAGCGCGAGGTGCGGGATGCCGATGAACCCGAACTGCACCTCCGCGCCGGCCCGGCCGCCGAGGGTGAACCGCTTGCCGGAGTGCGTGGTGTCGGCCGGACGCGGGACGCCGGGCGCCGTCTGTCGCGCGGGGACCGTCTCGCCCGCGCTGCCGTAGGAGATCTCGGGGCCGGCGAAGAACGTGTAGTGATCGCCGACGTAGAGCGCGACCGGGAGGGCGACGCGCCCGACCAGCACCAGCGTGCTCGTCTGATCGCTCTTCGTCCCGCCGGCGGTCTGGGTGCCCGAGCCCATGTTCCAACCGAACGCCACGTCGAGCCGCACGCGCGACCACCAATAGCGAACGCCGATCAGCTGCGCCGGCTCGGTCGCGGCGCGGGCCGCGCTGCCCGGGGCGATCGCGGTGCCGAAGCCGAGCGGCACGTCGTATTGGCCGAAATACCCGATGCCGAAGCGGCCGACGACCTTCTCGTGGTCGGGCTTCGCTTTCTCGGCTTTTTCGGCCTTGGCCTCGGCGGGCTCGTAGACCTCGGAGGGGTGCGGCTCGCTGACGACCGTCGGGGGCGCGGGCGCCGGCGAGAGCTTCGGGGGCGAGGGCGCAGGCTCGGCGGCCACCGTCGGGACAGGCGAAGGGGGGACGGGCGAGGGGGGCGCGCTCGCCGAGGTCGAGGGCGCGGGCGCCGGCGGTTCGCCCTGGGCCGCGGCGCGGAGGGCGAACGTCGCGGGAAGGATCGCAAGGACGAGCGAGAGGGTGGTTCGGCGCATGGGCGCGCCGTCGATCCGTCGCCGCGGGGAATCAAGGCCAATAGACCGAGATTTTCGGTACGCTGCCCCCTTCCGCGCGCCCGACCAATGTCCGACAAGAAACTCGAGGAGCTGATCGACAGTCTGCAGAGCGCCCTGCTCGTCAACCCGAGCGATGGTTGGAAGCGCGTGCGGCTCGGTCAGACGTTCGCGCAGCTCGGGCGCAACGAAGAAGCGGTGGGCGCGTTTCGCCGCGCGGTGCGCGACAAGCCCGATTACGCGGAGGGTCACGCCGCGCTCGGCAAGTCGCTCGCCGAGACCGACCGGTGGGACGAGGCCGAGGGCTGTCTCCGGCAGGCGATCACGCTCAAGCCCGATCTCGTCGACGCCCACGTCGAGCTCGCGCGCGGCTACGCGCAGCGCTCGCAGCCGGACAAGGCGGCCGAGTCGTTCGCCGCCGCGCTCGCGATCAAGCCCGACATGGTCTCGCTGCTCCGCGCCGCGGCCGAGGTCGCGATGGCCTCGCGCCGCTTCGAGGACGCCAACCGCTACCTCACCCGCGCGCGGGTGCAGACGCCGGACGATCCCGAGGTGCTCCTGCCGCTCGGGCTCGCGCGGGTCGAGCTCGGGCTGTGGGCCGACGCGCGCGAGCCGCTCGACGTCTACCTGAGCAAGCACGATCGCCCGGTCGAGGCGTATATCGCGCTCGCGCGCGCGTGCGAGGGGCTCTCCGACTACCGCGCCGCGATCGTCGCGCACGAGCGCACCATCGCGATGAAGCCCGACGACGTCGGCGCGCACCTCGCGGCCGGCCGCGCCTACGCGGCGTTCGGCGAGCACAACGACGCGGTGCGCGTGCTCGAGAGGGCCAACGCCCCGGGCCGCGCCGACGTCCAGGCCGCGCTCGGCACGAGCCTCCTCGCGCTCTCCCGCTTCGCGGACGCAGCTGGCGCGCTCGGCCGCGCCACGCAGCTGCAGCCGGAGCACGCGCCGCACCACATCGCCCTCGCGCGCGCGCTCCTCGGCCTCGAACGGGATCAGGACGCCGCCGACTCGCTCGAGCAGGCGATCCGCCTCGCCGCGGCCACGCCCGAGCTGATGATCGAGGCGCTCCTCCTCGTGGCCGTCGCCTACAAGCGCCTCGGGCGTGCCCCCGACGCCACGACGGCGCTCCGTCGCGCCGTCGATCTGCGCCCGACCGACGCCGCGCTGCACTTCGAGCTCGGCGCGCATCACGAGTCCCTCGGCCACTTCACCCAGGCGCTCGAGGCGTTCCGCGACGCCTCGACCCGGCGCACCGGGTTCGTCGACGCGCACCTGCACGCGGCGCGCTGCGCGAACGAGCTCGAGCGCTTCGCCGACGCGATCGCCGAGTACAACGCCGCGATCGCCGCCGCCGGAGACCGCGCCGACGCGCACAAGGGCCTCGGCGCGACGCTGCGAAGGACGGGCGATCACGCGCGCGCCGAGGGCGCGTTCATCGCGGCCACCAAGCTCGACGCGCGCGACGGCGAGGCGTTCCTCTGGCTCGGCGACAGCCAGTGGCGGCTCGGCAAGCGCGAGGAGGCGCTCTCGAGCGTTCGCCTCGCGATCAAGCTGCGCCCCGAGGACGCCGCGGCGCACGCGCTGCACGGGACGCTGCTCTCGGAGGCCAACCGCCACGCCGAGGCGATCGAAGAGCTCGAGGCCTGCCTGCGCATCGATCCGAGCAACACCGAGGTGCTCTTCCAGGTCGGCGTGTGCCGCCGCACGCTTGGCAAGCTCGAGCTCGCCGAGCAGGCGTTCTCCGGCGCGGTGAAGCAGAAGCCGCGCGAGCCGCGCTACCAAAAGGCGCTCGGCGCGCTCTACCTCGAGCTCGGTCGCAACGAAGAGGCGATCGACGCGCTCGAGCAGGCCAACCACCTCAAGTCGGGCGACGCCGAGACCGTGCGCGCGCTCGGGCTCGCGCACCTTCGCTTCGGCTCCCCGCGCGAGGCGCAGCACGCGCTCGAGCGGGCGATCGCGCTCGCTCCGCTGCCGATCACCCACGTGCACCTGTCGCGCGCGCTCACCATGCTCGGCCGCACCGACGACGCCAAGCGCGAGCTGCTCGCGGCGCTGAAGCTCGACGAGAACCTCGCCGACGCGCACTTCGATCTCGGCGCGCTCCTGTCGCGGGCCGGCGATCTCGACGGCGCGGTGAAGCACCTCGAGGACGCGACGCGGCAGGCGGTCGACCCCGCCGACGCGTACGCCGAGCTCGCGCGCGTGCGGCGCCTGCGCGGCGACAGTCACGAGGCGATCCAGGCGTTCCGTCAGCGCCTGCGGGCGCGCCCGGACGACGCCGACGCGCAGTTCGGGCTCGCCGAGACGTTCGTGTTCGCCGAGCGCGACGTCGAGGCGCTCGAGGTGCAGCAGGGCGCGATGCGCCTCGACCCCCGGCGCGCCGGCGCGCAGCGTCGGCTCGGCGAGATCCTCGCGCGCCTCGGCCGTCACGAGGACGCGATCGCGCCGCTCGAGGCCGCGGTCTCCGAGGAGCCCTCCGACGCCGCGCTGCATGCGCTGCTCGCGACCTGTTACGAGCGGAGCGGCGGCACCGGACGCGAGATCGAAGCGCTCGCGCGCGCGGTCGCCGGCTCCCCCGCCGACGCGCTCCTCCACAAGCGGCTCGGTCTCGCCCAGCGCCGCGCCGGTCAAGCAGCGCCGGCGATCGCCTCGCTCACCCGCGCGCTCGAGCTCGACCCGAAGATCGCCGACGTCGAGCAGCCGCTCGGCGCGCTCCACCGCGACGCCGGTCAACGGGCCGCCCGCGCGGGCGATCACAAGCTCGCCGCCGCGGAGCTCGAGAGCGCGCGCAAGTACCACCGCGACGACGCGAATCTCTGCGTCGAGCACGCCCACGCGCTCCGCGCGCTCGAGCGCCACCCCGAGGCCGCCGCGGCCGCGCTGCGTGCGCAGGAGCTCGCCCCCGATCGCATCGACCTCTCGCGCCTGGTCGGCGAGCTGAGCGAGGCGGCCGGCGACTTCCGCGGCGCCGAGGCGGCCTATGAGCGCGTGGTCCGCGCCGAACCAGACCGGTTCGAGGCGCAGCTCGGCCTCGGTCGCGCGCGGAGCAAGCTCGGTAAGTCGCGCGAGGCGATCGAGGCGCTCCTCCGCGCGGTCGCGCTCAAGCCCGAGGACGCTCCCTCGCTCGAGCTCCTCGGCCTCGCGCAGGAGCTCGAGAAGCGCTTCTCCGACGCCCGCGACACCTTCGCGCGGCTCGCCAAGCTGCGCGCGCTCGAGCCCGAGCCGCTGCGTCACCTGGCGGCGTGCCAGATCGCGCTCCACGAGGACGACGGCGCGCTCGTCACGCTCACCACGCTCACCCGCCTCGCGCCCAACGACAACGAGGCGCTGCAGGCGCTCGCCGCGTGCCAGGAGCGCCTCTCCAAGTGGCTCGAGAGCGTCGCCTCCTACGAGCGCCTCCTCGAGCGCGAGCCCGAGCGCGTCGACGCCCGTCGCGCGGTGTCGCTCCTCTACGCCCGGCTCGATCGTCACGACGACGTCGTGCGCTCGGCGCGGCTCTCGCTCCGTGCGCGGCCCGACGATCAGCAGCTCCTGTTCGCGCTGGTCGTCGCGCTCGGCAAGCTGAGCCGCCACCAAGAGGCGCTCGACTCGGCCAACGAGCTGGTGCGGCTCGCGCCCGAGCACCTCGAGGCGCTCCGCGCGCTCGCGGCGTCCGCCATCGCGCTCGGGAGGGACGACGAGGCGATCGCCACCCTCGAGCGTGCGCTCGTGTTGTCGGGCGCTCCGGCCGACGTCGGTCGGCAGCTCGACGCGCTGATTCGCAAGCGCGCCGACCGCCTCGAGGCCGCGGCAGATCTGGCCGGCGCGCTCGCCGCGCACCAGCGCGCGCGAAAGCTCGCGCCGGACGATCCCGCGCCGCCGCTCGCGATCGCGCGGTGCCTTCACGCGCTCGGCCGCGCGCAGGAGGCCCTCGATCTCCTCCGCGAGACGCTCCGCGCGCACCCCAATCACGGCGGCTCGTGGCTGCTCCTCGGCCGCCTGTACATCGAGGGTGGCTATTCGAAGGAGGGCGCCGAGGCCTATCGCAAGGCGGTCGCCGCAGATCCCGAGAGCTTCGAGGCCTCCTCCGGTCTCGGGTACGCGTGCGCCGATCTCGGCCTCCGCGACGAAGCGGTCGAGGCGCTCACCCGCGCGAGCCGCATCAAGCCCGGCGACGCCGCGGTGCGCACCAAGCTCGCGACGCTCCACGAGGGCGGCGACGCGATCGGCTCGTTGCTCGCGCTCGGAAAGCTCCGCGAGCTCTCGCCCGACGAACAGCGCCGGCTCGGCCTGCTCTGCGCGGCGGCGGGCCGCGACGCCGAGGCGATTGAGCCGCTGACCGCGGCGCTCGCATCCTCGCCCGACGACCCCACGCTGCTCGAGCCGCTCGCGAACGCGCTCGAGTCGGTGGGGCGCGACGCCACCGCGATCCTCGCCCGCCTGGTGGTCGCCTCGCCCGGGCACGCCAACGCGGCGTCGCGCCTCGGGTTCGCGCACCTGCGGGGCAAGCAGCTCGCCGAGGCCGCGCGCGCGTTCGAGCTCGCCAAGCAGCGCGAGGCGCCGCGCGCCGACGTGCTCAACGCGCTCGCGAGCACCTACGAGACCCTGGGCGACGAGGGCG
>JALHOE010000142.1 GCA_022843175.1 Deltaproteobacteria bacterium | reverse complement strand
GCGCACGCCGCCTCCGCCGCCGCGCACCGAGATGGAGCTCGAGCCGCCCACGGTTCGACGCTCCGACACGTCGTCGCGCGCCACCCCACCCAAGCCCACGCCGCCGCCGACCCGCGCGAGCGCGAGCGAGGCGCCGCCGCGTGAGGAGTCCTACGAATCGCTCTTCCCGCCGCCCCGCAAGAAGGGCGGAGCCGGCACGTGGATTGTCGCGCTCGTCGTCCTCGGCGGCGTCGCGCTCCTCGCGCTCACGGTCGGCAAGCCGTACCTCGCCAAGCTCGCCGGGGGTGCGGCGCCGAGCGCATCGGCGCCCGCGAGCAACGCCAAGCTCGCGCTCGAGCTGGCCGCCGGCGACCGCGCACGCACCGACGGCGACTGGGCCGGCTCGCGCGACGCGTTCCTTCGCGCGAGCGTCATCGACGACAAGTCGGTGGCCGCGTGGGACGGCCTGTGCACCGCCGAGAGCGAGCTCGCGATGGCCCACTGGATCGCGTCGCTCGCCGGGCACAGCACCCTCGAGCGCGAACAGGCGGCGTCGATCGGCAAGTCGGCGGGCACCTCGTGCGGTCGCTGGGCCGAGCTCGCGCGCACCGGCCCGGATGGCACCAAGATGGTGTCGAGCGATCTGCGCCCGGTGCGCGCGATCGCGTCGCAGAACGATGGCCCCGGCGTGCGGGTCTACCTGCCGTCCCACTCGGGCAACCCGATCGTCGAAGCGCTCGTCTACCTCGCCGACGTGCCCAAGGGCGACGCGCCGGCGCTGACCACGGCCACCAAGAGCGCGCAGGGCGCCCTCGCGCGCGTCGACCTCGAGAAGCTGAGCGCGCCGGCCGATCTCGCGCTCGTCGCGTTCGGCGCCGGCACCAGCGGCAACTCCGCGCGCTTGCAGGCCGCGCTCGCCGAGCTCGGCAAGAAGTCGCCGCGGCACATGCTGCTCGAGATGCTGCGCGGCCTCACCCCCGCGGGCGGCACGGACGGCGGCGTGGCGGACGTCGGGCATGTCGCCGAGCTCGCCGACGCCAAGGCTCCCACGGTGGCCGTCGCGCCCACGGGGACCGCGACCACGGGCGGCGGCGGCGCCGAGACCCCGAGCGGCGACTATCGCTCGCTCAACGAGAAGGGTCACAAGGCGCTCGCGGGCGGCGAGGTCGCGAAGGCCGAGGCGTTCTTCCGCGCGGCGCTCGCGCAGCATCCCGGCGACGTGGACGCGCTCTACGGCCTCGGTCAAATCGCGCGCTCGCGCGGCGACCATCCCACGGCGATCTCCTACTTCAAGCAGGTCCTCGACACCTCGCCCGGCTTCGCCCCGGCGCGCCTCGCGCTCGCCGACGAGCAGTGGGCCACCGGTGACAAGGCCTCGGCGACGAAGAACTACGAGCTGTACCTCGACCGCGTCAGCGAGGGCTCCGGCGCCGAACGCGCGCGGCTGCGTCTCGGCAAGGACACCGCGCCGGCGCCCAAGCCCGAGCCCAAGCCCGAACCCAAGCCCGAGGACGAGAAGCCGTGAGGCGGATCGCGACGCTGTCGATCCTCCTCGCGATCGGATGTCGCGGTCGGCCGCGCTCGTGGGACGTGCCGGTCGAGGCGGAGCGCCCGCGCGCTGGCGGCGCTGCGGTCCTCGAGTTCGATCTCGCCTCGGGCGCGCCCGAGACGGCCAAGGGCGGAGTCCTCCAGATCCCGTCGCGCCACACGTTCGACGCGCTCGTCGCGGCGCTCCACCAAGCCGACAAGCGCAAGGACCTCAAGGGCGTGTTCGTCGCGTTCGGCGCGGCGCCGCTCGGGTGGGCCAGGGCCCACGAGCTCGGCGACGCGCTCCTCGCGATCCGCAACAAGAAGATCCCGGTGCTCTGCCACGCCGACGCCTGGGACAACGGCGCGTACGCCGCGGCTGCGCGCGGGTGCGACACCATCGCGATGAGCCCCGGCGGCGAGGTCGAGGCGACGGGCCCGGCGGCGACGGTCCCCTACGCGCGCGAGCTCCTCGTCGACAAGCTCAAGGCGAAGGTCGACATCCTCCAGGTCGGCAAGTTCAAGGGCGCGGCCGAGCCGCTCACGCGCGACGGTCCGAGCGAGGAGTACCGCGTCTCGATCGAGGGCGCGCTCGCGGCGATCACCAGGTCGTTCCGCGAGGCGATGGACGCGCGCGGCGTCGGCGACCTCGTCGGCACCGGCCCGTGGGCCGGCGACGAGGCGAAGACCAAGAAGCTCGTCGACCTGCTCGTCGATCGCAGGGGCGCGCGCGCCGAGATCAAGAAGCGCAGCAGCGACGCGCCGGTCATGACGGCGTTCGGCCCCGGCATGGAGGGGCCGCCCAAGCTCGGCATCGTCGATTTGGTGCGGCTCCTGTCGCAGCCCAGCGGCGAGGCCTCGGCGCGTCCCCACGTGCGCCTCGTGCGCCTGCACGGCGAGATCTCCCTCGGCGGCGACGGCGGCGGCGGCCTGTTCGGACAGCCGACCGGCATCGTCGCGCGCAGGGTCGTCGAGCGCGCGCATCAGCTCGCCGAGGACGCGCGCGTCAAGGCCGTCGTCCTCCGCATCGATTCCCCCGGCGGCAGCGCGCTCGGCAGCGACCTCGCATGGATCGCGCTCAAAGAGCTCCGCGACAAGAAGCCGGTGGTCGTCTCGATCGGTGAGATGGCGGCGTCGGGCGGCTACTACCTCGCTTCGGCGGGCTCGCGGATCTTCGCCGAGCCCGAGTCGATCGTCGGCTCGATCGGCGTCGTCGGCGGCAAGATCGCGTTCGGCGGCACGCTGGCGATGGCTGGCGTTCACACCGCGACGTTCGGCGATCCGCGGGCCGCGCAGCTCGCGAGCATGACCGAGGCGTGGGACGACGCCACCCGCGAGCGCCTGCTCGCCACGATGAAGGGCATCTACGCGCTGTTCCTCAAGCGGATCGGCGAGGGCCGTGGCCGCGCGCCCGAGTCCTTCGATCCCGCCGTCGAGGGCCGCGTGTTCGGCGGCGACCGCGCCAAGGAGCTCGGGCTCGTCGACGAGATCGGCGGCCTCGGCGCCGCGCTCGCCCACGCCAAGAAGGCGGCCAACCTCGATGAGGGAGCGCCGATCGTGGTGGACGACGCGCAGAGCTTCTTCGAGATGCTCTCCCCCGACGAGGACGAGGCCTTCGCCCCGCTCGGCAGCGCGGCGACCCCCGAGCTGATCGCCCTCCGCAAGTGGGTCAGGGCGCTCCTCCGCGCGACCACCGAGGGCGGCTCGAGCCACGCCGCCACGATTCTCCCGATCCCGCTGGTCCTCCGCTAACCGGCGCGCAGAATCGCCCGGGGCCGACTAGCGAGCCGCCAAGAAGTGCGATAACCGGCGAACGGTAAGCACCGGAGCATCTGAGCACTGTGAAGAAGAACTACGTCCTCGACACGAACGTCCTCATCCACGACCCGCGCGCGATCTTCAAGTTCGAGGACAACGACGTCGTCATCCCGATCTACGTGATCGAAGAGATCGACCAGTTCAAGCGCGAGGGCACCGAGCGCGGTCGCAACTGCCGCCAGGTCGCGCGCTATCTCGACGAGCTCCGCGAGAAGAGCGACGTCACCCTCGCCAAGGGCGTGGCGCTCGGCGACGGCATGGGCATCCTCAAGGTCGCGGTGCCCACGGCGCGCGGCGATCTCCCGGTCGCGCTCGATCACAGCGCGCAGGACCACGCGATCCTCAAGACCGCGCTCGACGTGCGCGAGGCCGATCGCAGCAAGCCCACCATCTTCATCACGATGGACACGAACCTCCGCATCCGCGCCGACGCGCTCGGAATGGAGGCCGAGACCTACGAGAACACGTCGGTCGACGTCGACACGCTCGAGAGCGGCATCGTGGAGCTCAGCGTCCCGAAGGCCGAGATCGACGAGTTCTTCCAGGGCGGCGCGCTCACGCCGAAGGCCAACGGTCTCAAGCCCAACAGCTCGGTCGTCCTCAAGGACGCCGAGGCCGGCAACCACACTGCCCTCGGTCGCTACGACGGCGCCAAGAGCGCGGTCGTCCCGCTGCGCGTCCCCCGCGAGGGCGTGATGGGCATCCGCCCCAAGAACAAGGAGCAGGCGTTCGCGCTCGACCTCCTGCTCGACGACTCGATCCGCCTCGTCACGCTCGTCGGTAAGGCGGGCACCGGCAAGACTTTGCTCGCGCTCGCGGGCGGCCTCCGCAAGGTGGTCGAGGACGGCACGTTCACCCGCATGCTCGTCTCCCGCCCGGTCATGCCGATGGGCCGCGACATCGGCTACCTGCCGGGCGACGTCGACGAGAAGCTCAACCCCTGGATGCAGCCGATCTTCGACAACCTCGAGTTCCTCTACGGCCACGGCAAGCGCGACAACTCCGCGTTCCACGAGCTGATCGAGGGCGGCCTGGTGCAGGTCGAGCCGCTCACGTACATCCGCGGGCGCTCGCTGCCGCACCAGTACCTCATCGTCGACGAGGCGCAGAACCTCACCCCGCACGAGATCAAGACGATCATCACGCGCGCCGGAGAGGGCACGAAGATCGTGCTCACGGGCGATCCGCACCAGATCGACAACCCCTACGTCGACAGCGCCTCGAACGGCCTGAGCGTCGTCGCCGACCGCTTCCGCAACGAGCGCATCGCCGGCCACATCACGCTGAGCAAGGGCGAGCGCAGCGATCTCGCCGAGCTCGCGGCGAACCTGCTGTAAGACACCGGAGCCGCGACCGTACCGGAGCCGCGACCGTAAGGGAGCGGGTTCTCGATCGCCGCTCGACAACCCGCTCGCTCACGCGCGCGGCTCCATCCGCGCGCCCGTGCGCGCGGCCCCGTCTTCGTGCTGTCAGCGGAGCACGCGGACCATCACCAGCGCCGCGACCAGCAGGAACGCGGCGAGGGCGAGCCACAGCACGATCGTCGGCGGGCCGGTGCGGCGCGCGGGCGGGGGGATCGTCGCCGTGTCGCCGCGGTGCGTGTCCATGCGCACCGCGGTGGGCTTGCCGCCCTCCATCCGGCCGTAGAACACGCCGGAGTCCTCGTCGATCACCTCTTCGTCGAGCGGCACCTTGCGCGGCGAGGCGTGCTTGGGCGGATCGGAGCGGCGGGGCTGCTTGATGGCCGGCTTGCCCGCCGCGCGCGGCGCGAGCTTCACCGAGCCCTCGGAGGTGGGATGGGCCATGAGATCGTTGATCTCGCGGCGGTCCATCGGTCGGGTGCGGTCGACCCCCGACGAGATCGGGCCCGTGTCGGGGACGGCGGTCTCCGGCATCACCGTGTCGGGGATCGGCTCGTCGACGCTCGACGTGCGCAGGCTGCCGGTGCGGCGGAGCTCGTCGAGGTGACCGTGGACCTCCTGCGCGAACGCGCCCTCGAGCTTGCCGGGGAGACCGTCGATCGCCACGTCGGGCCGCACGCGGACGGCGACCGGGAGCGGCGAGGACGGGAGCGTCTTTTGCGCGAGCCGCTCCTCGAGCGCGATGATCTCGGCGAGCGCGGCGGCCGCGGACTTCGGGCGGACGCGCGGGTCGCGCGCGATGAAGCGAAGGACCAGATCGTCGAGCTCGATCGGGAGCTCGGGCGCGTAGTAGCGGATCGACCGCGGCGGCTGGGTCGCGAGCGCGACGAGCAGGGCCTGGAGCGTCGTGGCCTCGAACGGCAGTCGGCCCGTCGTCATTTCGAAGATCAGCACGCCGAGCGAGTAGACGTCGACCCGCGCATCGAACGCGTGCGCGCCCGCTTGCTCGGGCGCCATGTAGAGCGGCGTGCCGACGGACTGACCGGCGCGGGTGAGGCGGGTGTCGTCGGACTGGACGAACGTGGAGAGCCCGAAGTCGACGACCTTGACGAACTCGGTCACCCCGTCGCGCTCGACGAGGAAAATGTTCTCGGGCTTGAGATCGCGGTGGACGATGCCGATGGTGTGCGCCGCGCCGAGCGCGCGACATACCTGCTTGGCGATGCGCAGCGCGCGGTCGACCGAGAGGCGGCCCTCGCGCTGCATGCGCGCGTGGAGATCCTCGCCGTTGAGGCGCTCCATCACGAGGTAGGGCGCGCCGTCCTCGCCGACGCCGTAGTCGAACACCTCGACGGCGTGGCTCGAGCCGATCTGCGCGGCGATCTTCGCCTCGCGCTTGAAGCGGGCGCGGATCTCCGGGTCGTCGACGAGCGACGGGTCGACGAACTTCACCGCGACCGGGCGCTCGAGCCGAAGGTGCATCCCGGCGAAGACCGCGCCGATCGCGCCCCGACCGATGATCTCGTCGATGCGGTAGCTGCCGGCGATCACGGAGCCAATACGTGCGCGGTCCGCGGCGGTCTCGCGCTGACGCCGGCGAGCTGCGCCGGCCGCGAGGCCCTTCGGCTTGTCCCGCTCGGTCATCGTCCCCGGTCATTGTCGGGCAATCGCGCGAGAAACGCACGGGCCAACGTTCGGTCGATCGCTCGGGTGCTCCGAGCGTCCGCGTCGTGGTACGGTCGGCCTGTGAGTGGGAGCGGGAAGCAGCGCGCGCCGCAGGACAAAGCGCGTCCGGACGAGCCCGGCCCGGCCGAGGGCCTCATCGAGCAGCGGGAGACGTTCATCCAGACCTTCTTCAAGAAGGGCGCCGAGCTCACCGAGGAGCTCCTCCGCGAGGACTCCCGGCTACGCAACCGCCTGCGCGACCTCGAGGCCGAGAACGCGGCCCTCCGCGCCCAGGTCGCCAGCGAGGACGCGATCCGCGATCTGCTCTCCAAGATTCGCGACCTCGAGCGCGAGAAGAAGGAGCTCCTCTCGCGCATGCACGACGTGCAGGCGTCCTCCAGCCACTACAACCAGCGCTTCGCCGAGATCGAGGCCGAGAACGCCCAGCTCGCGAGCCTCTACGTCGCGAGTCATCAGCTTCACTCCACCCTCGATCTCCGCTCGATCGTGCGGCAACTCAAGGAGCTGCTCGCGCAGTTCGTCGGCGCGCGCGCGTTCGCCGTCTACCTCGTGGAGGACGGGGCCGGGGAGCTGGTTCCGATCTGCTCGGAGGGCGTCAACGCGTCCTCGTTGAAGCGGATGCCGGTCGACCGCAACCACGTCCTCGGTCGGGCGATCGAGAGCGGCGCCGCCGAGTGGGTGGAGGGCGACGCGACCGCGGGTACCATCGAGGCGCCGGCCGCCACGATCCCGATGCTCTTGCACGGGAGGGCGATCGGCGTCATTGCGGTCTTCGCCACCTTCGAGCAAAAACCCTCCTTCATCGACGTGGACTTCGAGCTGTTCAAGTTGCTCGGCGCTCACGCCGCTTCTGCACTGGTCGCCTCGCGCCTGTTCGCCGAGCATGGCGTGAAGGTCGGCCCCATCGATACGTTCCTGGACCTGGAGTGATGCAGGGATCTCTCTGATGCAACAGTACTCGTGCCTGATCGTCGAGGACTCGCCGATGATGCGGCAGTTGCTCGTCTTTGCCCTCGCTCGGGTGAAGAACCTTCGCGTCACCGAGGCCGACGACGGCATCGATGGCATGCGCAAGCTCGCCAACGCGAAGTACGACTTGATCATCACCGACATCAACATGCCGATCATGGACGGCCTGAAGTTGGTGAAGCGCGTGCGGTCCGACGCGGTGCACAAGGACACGCCGATCATCATCATCACCACCGAGGGGTCGATGGAGGACCGCCAGCGGGCGCTCGCGCTCGGCGCCAACGCCTACATCACCAAGCCGATCCAGGCGCCGCAGGTGATCGCGAAGGTCAAAGAGCTGCTGAAGATCGAGGGCTAGCTCTCTCTCTCGAGATACCGGGCGCCCGTCCTCCCCGCTTGACCCCAAGGGGCACTGCTCCTACCACTTCTTTCAAAGATTTTTGAAAGGTGTGGGCGGATGGCAAATTCCCAGCCGATCGCGGCCGTCGATGAGCGTACGGGGCGGCACGAGGCCCATGGCGCGGCGGTGCGGGCGATGTTCGATCGCATCGCGCCGACGTACGACCTGTTGAACCGCGTCCTGTCCGCCGGGCTCGACGTGCGGTGGCGGAACAAGGCGGTGGCCGAGCTCGCCGACGCGCCCGCCGGGGAGCTGCTCGACCTGTGCGCCGGCACGCTCGATCTCTCCGCCGCCATCGAGCGCGCGTACCCGGCGCGCGACGTCGTCGCCGTCGACTTCGCCGCCGACATGCTCGAGCGCGGGCGGAGCAAGGTCTCGCGCACGTCGATCGTCGTCGGCGACGCGATGGCCCTCCCGTTCGAGGGTGGGCGCTTCGCCGGCGCCATCTGCGGGTTCGGTCTGCGCAACCTCGGCGAGCCGGGCCGTGGGATCGCCGAGGCGCGCCGCGTCCTTCGCCCCGGCGGCCGCCTTGTGATCCTCGAGTTCTTCCGGCCCTCCGAGCGCGCGCGGATCACCCGCGCGATGCACGCCGGGTTCGCGCGCGTGCTGCCCACGGTCGGCAAGGTCGTCTCGCACGACGCCGAGGCGTATCGCTACCTCGCCCAGTCGATGGCCTCGTTCGTCACCGTAGCCGAGTGCGAGTCGCTGCTCCGCGCGCACGGCTTCCGCGACGTGCGCTCGGAGGCGCTCACGTTCGGCGTCGCCTCAATCGTGACAGGCGTCACGGGGGTCGCGTGAAGGTCGTCCTCGGCATCACCGGCGCCTCGGGCTCCATCTACGCGAAGAGCACGATCGAGGCGCTCCTCGCGGCGCGCGTTCGGCCGTCGGTCGTGCTCTCGTCCACCGCCGCCGAGGTGTGGACGCAGGAGATGGACGGCGATCTCCGCGAGTACCTCGCCGGCCGCGACGTGCCCGTGTTCGCCGGCCGCGACTACCGCGCGCCGTTCGCCAGCGGCAGCGCGCAGTGGGACGCGATGGCGATCGTGCCCTGCTCGATGTCGACGGTCGCCAAGGTGGCGCACGGCATCTCCGACGATCTCCTCACCCGCGCCGCCGACGTGATGCTCAAGGAGCGCAGGAAGCTGGTGCTCGTCGCGCGGGAGACGCCGCTCTCGGCGATCCACCTCGAGAACATGCTCGCCGTGACCCGCGCCGGCGCCGTGGTGCTGCCGGCGATGCCGTCGTTCTACCACCGCCCGTCGACCGTCGACGAGGTCGTGTTCACCGTCGTCGCGCGGATCCTCGACCACATC
Organism: Deltaproteobacteria bacterium; assembly: GCA_022843175.1. Lineage (GTDB taxonomy): Bacteria > Myxococcota_A > Polyangia > Polyangiales > JADJMO01 > JALHOE01. The sequence continues at coordinate 13,331 of JALHOE010000142.1, read as the reverse complement.
GGCGTCGAGCACCGGGCGGCGCGCTGGGGAGACAAGTCATGAGCACCCTGCTCGCGCGCGCGCTCGACGCGGCCAACCTCGACCTGTTGCTCCTCGGCGCGCTCGCCGACCGCATGCGCGCGGCCGAGCGCGGCGACGTGGTTCGACTCCACCTCGATCGCAGCACCGAGGGCGAGGCGCTCGACAACCCCGGCAACGACGCCCACACCTTCCTCCGGCGAGTGGCGACGGCGCGCCTCACGTCGGGCGGACCGATCCGCATCGACGCCGAGTCGGTCGGCCTTCAGCTCGCGCAGGTCGCGCTCACGTTCGGCGCCGACGAGCTGGTGGTGCCGATCGAGAAGCTCTCGCTCGAGGTCTTCGGCACCGAGGAGAAGCGCGTGCTCCGCGAGCGCGAGCTGGTCGGCCTGATCCGCAGCGCTGGTCGCGTCGCGCGCATCGTCGAGCGGGGCGTCGAGCGCGATCCCGACGAGACCACCCCGGCGCAGCGCCGGTTTCGTGCCCCGGGCCGCGACGTCGCGCGTGTCGATCAAGGAGATGCCTGATGCGCTCTGCAGCTTTCAACGCGATTTCGGACAAGGTTCGCGCCGGCGAGCGCCTGACCGCTGGCGACGCGCTCGCGCTGTTCGAGGAGCCCGATCTCCTCGCGCTCGGCGCGCTCGCCAACGAGGTGCGCGAGCAGAAGCACGGCGACCGCGCGTACTTCAACCGCAACGCGCGCCTCGAGGTCACCAACGTCTGCTACGCGTCGTGCAACTTCTGCTCGTTCGCCAAGCTCGAAGAGGGAATGCCCGGTGCGGTCACGCTCACGGTGCCCCGCGCGATCGAGGCGCTCCGCAGCAAGGTGGACGAGCACACGACCGAGGTGCACGTGGTCAACGGCCTCCACCCGGGCCTGCCGTTCGAGTACTACGAGGAGCTGCTGCGCGCGCTCGCGAGCGCTTTTCCTCATGCGCACCGCAAGTGCTTCACCGCGGTCGAGATTCACTTCTTCGCGCAGCACTACCGGATGAGCGTGCGGCAGGTCCTCGAGCGCCTCATCGCCGCCGGCCTGCAGTCGCTCCCCGGCGGCGGCGCCGAGATCTTTCACCCCGAGGTGCGCACCCGCATCGCCCACGACAAGGCCACCGGCGACGAGTGGATCGCGGTGCACCGCGAGTCGCACGCGCTCGGGCTGATGACCAACGCGACGATGCTCTACGGCCACATCGAGACCTTCGCCCACCGCGTCGATCACCTGCTCCGCCTCCGCGAGCTGCAGGACGAGTCGCTGAAGCTCGGCAAGGGGCGCCTGCAGGCGTTCATCCCCCTCGCGTTCCACCCGGACGGCAACGGGATGCAGAAGCTCCCCGGCACCACCGGCGTCGACGACCTACGCACGCTCGCGGTCTCGCGCCTCGTGCTCGACAACGTCGAGCACCTCAAGGCCTATTGGGTGAGCTCCACGCCCAAGGTCGCGCAGATCGGCCTGTCGTTCGGCGCCGACGACGTCGACGGCACCATCGTCAGCGAGACGATCTACTCCGCCGCCAACAAGAAGGCGCCCGAGGGCCTCACCGTCGACGATCTGGTGCGCTTGATCCGCGAGGCGGGCCGCATCCCGATCGAGCGCGACACGCTCTACAACGTGGTCGCGGAGCACCCGCGCGCGGCGCTCGAGGGGCAATTCAAAGTGCGCGAGCGCCTGCAGGGCCGCCACCTCCAGGTGGTGTCGTGATCCGGATCGCCGGCGTCGGCTTCCTCAACGCCGCGCCGCTGATGCACGGCCTCGAGTCCGATCCCGACGTCGAGCTGTTCCTCGGGCCGCCCGCCGAGGTCGCGCGTCGGCTCGCCGAGGGCGAGTGCGACGTGGCGCTGGTCCCCGTCGCGGCCGCCGCGAACATCGGCGAGATCGATCTCCTCGATCTCGGCATCGTCGCGCGCGGGCCGGTGCGCAGCGTCGTCGTCGCGGCAGAGCGCCCGATCGAGGAGCTCGAGCGGGTGCTGCTCGACGCCTCGTCGCGTACCAGCGTCATCCTCACCCGGCTGCTGTTGCGGCGCCCCGGGATCGCGGCGCCGCCGCACGAGGTCATCGCTTCGATCGAGGGCAACGTGGGAGGCCTGATCATCGGCGATCCGGCGCTGGAGGTGGAGGGCCGCTTCCCCCATGTGTTCGACCTCGGCGAGGCGTGGAACCAGCGCACCGGCCTGCCGTTCGTGTTCGCCGCGTGGGCCGCGCGCCGCGGTGCGCTCACCGAGGCGATCGTCGCTCGCCTCCGTCGCGCCGCCGTCGAGGGCCTCGCCGCGCGCGAGGAGACCGCGACCGCGTACGCGCGCGCGCGCAAGCACGATCCCGAGCGCTACGTCTCCTACCTCCGCGACACGATCTCGTACTCCATCGACGACGCCGCCGAGCGCGGCCTCGCGCGGTTTCTCTCCGACGCGGCCGCGGCCGGCCTCCTGCCGCCGCCGGACGTGCGGGTCGTGCGCGATCGGAGCGTGCCGCGCCGGCCGTCGATCGACAGCTTGCTCACGCGCGCCGCCGACGGCGGTCGGCTGTCGATGACCGAGGCGCTCCGCGTGTACCGCGAGGCCCCGCTGTTCGAGCTCGGGCTCGCGGCCGACGCGATCCGCAAGCGCAAGAACCAGCCGTCCGTCGTCACATACATCGTCGACCGCAACGTCAACTACACGAACGTTTGCACCACCTCCTGTAAGTTCTGCGCGTTCTACCGGCCGGTCGGTCACGAGGGTGGCTACGTGCTCTCGCGCGAGGTGCTCGGGCAGAAGCTGCAAGAGGTCGTCGACGCGGGCGGCGTGCAGATCCTGCTCCAGGGCGGCCTCAACCCCGCGCTGCGCATCGAGTGGTACGAGGATCTCTTCCGCTGGATCAAGGCCACCTACGGCCTCGGCCTCCACGCGCTCTCGCCCGAGGAGATCCTTCACATCGCGCAGCTCGAGAAGCTCGACGTCGCGACGGTGCTCACCCGGCTCCACACCGCCGGCCTCGACAGCGTCCCCGGCGGCGGAGCCGAGATCCTCGTCGACCGCGTACGGCGCGCGATCGCCAAGGCCAAGTGCACCAGCGACGAGTGGCTCGGCGTGATGCGCACCGCGCACCGCCTCGGTCTGCGCTCGAGCTGCACCATGATGTACGGCACGGTCGACACCGACGTCGATCGGGTCGTCCACCTCCTCAAGCTCCGCGACCTGCAGGACGAGACTCGCGGCTTCACCGCGTTCTTCTGCTGGGATTTCCAGTACGAGCGCGGCACTCGGATCGCGCCCGGCGATCACGGCACCGTGCTCTACCTCCGCACCCAGGCGCTCGCGCGGCTCGTGCTCGACAACGTCGATCACGTCGGCGCGTCGTGGGTCACCCAGGGGCCGGCGGTGGGGCAGGTGGCCCTGCGGTTCGGCGCCGACGATTGGGGGAGCGTGATGTTCGAGGAGAACGTGGTGTCGAGCGCGGGGACGACCTTCCGCATGAACGCCGCGGGCATCGAGGACCTCGTGCACCGCGCCGGCTTCCAGGCCGTGCGCCGCAACGTGCGCTACGACCACCTCGGGACGCCCGCATGATCCGTACGTTCCACGCCGACGCCGTTCTCCTCGGCGATGGAACGACCGTTCGCGACGGTGCGGTCGTCGTCGAGGACGGCGTGATCCGCGAGATCACCAGAGGCGTGGGCGAACGGATCTCCGGCGTGCTGATGCCGGGCCTGATCAACGCGCACACCCACCTCGAGCTGTCCGGCATGCGCGGTAGGGCGCCGCCGGGCTCGGGTTTCGTCCCCTGGCTCGAGGCGCTGCAGCGCGCGCGCGCCGAGGAGCTCGAGGAGGAGCGCGACGCGGCCGTCGACGTGGCCCTCGACGCCATGGCCGCCGCCGGCGTGGTCGCGGTCGGTGAGGTGACCAACACCCTCGCCGCCGTCGCGCGCCTCTCGCGTCGCTTCCTCGGGACGATCTGGCACGAGGTGTTCGGCCTCTCGCCAACGACCGCGCTCCCGAGCACGCGTCCGGCGACGACGCTCCGCTACGTGCCGACGCCGCACGCGCTCTACTCCACCCACCCCGACGTCGTGCGTGCGCTGCTCGGCGACGAGCCGATGACGATCCACCTCGCCGAGCACGCCGCCGAGCGCGCGTTCCTCCGCGACGGTGGAGGCCCGCTCGCTGCGTTCTTTCGGGCGCGCAACCTCACGGCGTTCGAGCCGCCGCGGCTCGATCCGATCGGCGCGGCGCGCGCGCTCGGGCTGCTCCGCCCGAACATGGCCGTCGTCCACCTCGCGGACGCGCGGCCCGAGGAGCTCGACGGTCTCGCCGAGACCGGTGTGACCGCGGTGCTCTGCCCGCGCTCCAACCTCATGATCGAGACGCGCCTGCCACCGCTCCTCGCGCTGCGGGCGCGGGGCGTGCCCATCGCGCTCGGCACCGACTCGCTCGCGTCGTCGCCGTCGCTCGATCCGCTCGCCGAGGCGCGCGCGCTCCTCGATCGCACGCCCGAGGTGCCCGCCTCGTTCCTCATCGCCGCGGCGACGAGCGGCGGGGCGCGGGCGATCGGGTGGCCCGGGCTCGGCCGGCTCGTCGCCGGCTCGTCGCCCGGGCTGCTCCACATCGCCGGTTCGGTGCCGACCGAGCTCGATCCCTCGCTGTGGGTGCTTCGCAACCTCTCTGCCCCGCGCCGGTTGCTCGTACCGGCGGGAGGACCGTCATGATCTCTACGCTTGGCCGCCGCGCGGCGACGTTCGCCTCGTTGGTGAAACTCTCTCACACCATCTTCGCGGCGCCGTTCGCAGTGGCCGCGGCGCTCCTCGCGCTGCGCCGCCCGCACGTCGAGGTCACCTGGTTACGGGTGCTCGCGATCGCGGTGTGCCTCGTGACCGGGCGCACCGCGGCGATGGCCTACAACCGCCTGGTCGATCGCGACATCGACGCGAAGAACCCGCGCACGGCGACCCGAGAAATCCCCGCCGGCATGGTCTCGCCCGCGGCGGCGCTCGCGCTCGTCGTGGCGTGCGCGGCGCTGTTCGTCGCGAGCGCGATGTCGCTCGGTCGCTACCCCGCGCTCCTCGCGCTCCCGGTCCTCCTGGTGCTGCTCGGCTACTCCCACGCCAAGCGGTTCACGTGGGCCGCGCACGTGTGGCTCGGGCTCGCGCTCGCGCTCGCACCCGGCGGCGCGTGGCTGGCCATGGGCGCGCGGCCCGAGGTCGGGATCGTCGCGCTGATGGTCGCGGTCGCGACCTGGGTCGCGGGCTTCGACGTGCTCTACAGCCTGCAGGACGAGGGCTTCGATCGCGCCCACGGCCTCCGCTCGATCCCGTCGCGGTTCGGCGCGCGCGGCGCCCTCGGCATCTCGCGGGGCCTGCACGTCGTGACGGTCTCGGCGCTCGGCGCCGCGTGTCTGCTGCTCGGCGGCGGCCTCGGGTTCGTGGGCGCCGTGCTGCTCATCGCGGGGTTGCTCGTGTACGAGCACTCGCTGGTGAAGCACGACGATCTCTCCCGGATCGACAAGGCGTTCTTCGACATCAACGGATACGTGTCGCTCGGCTTCCTCGCGCTCATCGCGCTCGACGTGCTGCTCCGACGGTAGCTAGAACGCCACCGTCAGCGAGCCGTAGAAGGTGCGGCCGGACTGGAGCATCGAGCGCTGGGCGAACTCTCGGCTGACCGGCGCTGTCCATCGCCAGTCGAAGGCGTTGTAGACGCCGACCGCGTAGCGGAAGCCGCTGCGCTCGGCCTCGCCGCCGAAGACGAAGTCCCAGAGCAGGCCGGGATCGGTCTTGTCCTGGTGCGGCGTCACCGCCCCGTCCTCGTCGCGGACGCTGTCGAAGCGGTCCCAGCGACGGCCGACGTAGGTGACGCGGCTCGTGAAGAGCAGCGCGCGCGGGATGATTGGGACCGCGCCGCGGACCGAGGCGAGTAGCTCGGGCGAGTTCGGCACGTTGCGCAGCGCCTTGTCCTCGTTCTTGAGGTAACGCGCGCGCTGCACGGTGACGTGGCCGGCGAGCATCCAGCCGTCGCGGAAGTCGCGGCGCACCTCGCCGTCGACGCCGTAGGTCAGCACTGGCTTCTTCGAGTTCTCGTAGAAGTTGGGCTCCGCGGTGGTGCCGGCGCCGCGCTGCACGATGAGATCGTTGACCAGGTTGCCCCATCCCGACGCCGTCGCAATGACCGTCGACGAGAACCGGTGGGAGAGCTCGAGCTCGCCCGACCACACGCTCTCGGGCTTGAGCGGCAGCGGCGAGACGACGTTGACCGACGAGATGTAGAGGCGCTCGTAGATGCTCGGCGCGCGGAAAGCGCGGCCGGCGAGCGCCTTGATGACGCCGTTCTGCCAGGGGCGCCCGATCAGCGCGATGCGCGGGTTGAGCGAGCCGCCGAAGAACGAGTAGTAGTCGTAGCGGACGCCGCCCGACGCCTTGAACGCGGGCACCGGGGTGATGTCAGCGAGGAGGTACCCGGCGCCCACGGAGTAGGGATCGTTGCGCGAGAGGTAGGGCGCGACCTCGGTGGTGCCGAACTGATCGGCGCGGAGGTGACGAATGCCCTCGCCGCCGATGGTGATGCGTACCTTCTTGCTCGGCTCGAAGGCGAAGCGTTGCTCGACGCCGGCCCACACGCCGTGGAACTTCTCGGTCTGCAGTCCCTCGTCGGCGACGTCGTAGGCGTAGATCCCGCGGAAGTCGTAGAAGTTGAGGTGCGCGCGGGTGAACGACTGCAGCGTGTCGCCGAACTTGGGCTCGAACCGCGCCTCGACGAACGAGCGGCGGTCGGTGAGACGGGTGCGCGGATCGCCGGGCAGTGTGTCGTAGGCGCCCGTCGGCAGCACCTTGGTGCGCTCGTGGAACTGCCACTGGAACGTGAACGCCTTGTGGAAGAAGCGACCGTTGATGGTGCCGGCGTCGAAGTGGTCGGCGTTGCGAACGTTGCCGTCGAACGTCGGCGATGCGAGCTCGGGGATGAAGAAGTCGCGGCCGTAGCCGCGCGCGGCCCCGAACGAGACCCACACGCCGGAGTCGGGGCCGAAGCGCACGGTGGCCGACGCGCGCGAGCGAGCGACCCCGTGATCCACCGCGGACACGTTGCCCTCGACGCGGGTCGGCATGCCGCGGCTGCGGGTGACGAGGTTGATGACGCCGAAGAACGCGCCGGTGCCGTAGAGCACCGAGCCCGCGCCGCGCACGACCTCGATGCGCTCGACGTCCTCGAGATCGGTGCGCGCGTCGAAGCCGACGTAGGAGGAGCCGACGTAGTTGTCGTTGAGCGGATGCCCGTCGACGAGCACGAGCACGCGGTTGCCGTAGTCGCCGAGGTTGGAGAACCCGCGGAAGCCGACCTGCGTGTAGTGGCGGTCGTCGGTGACGTAGGCCCCGCGGACCCCGCGGAGGGCCTCGGCGATCGTCGGGTAGCCCATGCCGCGGAGCTCGGCGCTCGGGATGATCGAGACCGAGCTCGGCGCCTCCTCGACCGACTCGGCCGCGCGCGACGCCGCGGTGACCTCGGTGACCTCGGTCAGCGTGGCCTCGACCCGCGTTTGCGCGTTCTCGACGACGACGATCGGCTTGGTGACCGCCTTGAAGCCGCTCCGCGAGATCGTCATCAGGTGCTTGCCGACCGGCACCTGGAGCACGGCGGGCGTGAAGCCGACGGGCTTGCCGTCGACCTCGATCAGCGCGTTGCTCACGTCTGCGTTGACGACGACGCCACCGCTCACGACGTCGAGCTTGGGCGAGAGGTTGAGCGTCTGCTTGGGCGGCGCGTCGACGGGGAGCTCGGAGTGCTTGAAGCCCTCTTTGCTCAGGTGCAGCACGTGGTGGCCGGGCGTGACCTTCACGCTGCACGGGATGGTGCAGAGCGCGGGGCCGTCGACCTTGTCGAGTCGGACGGTCGCGCCGGCGCTATCGCCGCCGATGTTGAGCGTCGCGAGGATCGGCTCGAGCTTCAGCTGGATGGTCTTGCTGGTGCCGACGTCGATCGCGACCTCGGCCGACGTCGCGGGCTCGTAGCCGGGGAGCTCGACGATGACCTTGTATTTGCCGGGCTCGAGGCCGAGCTTGCGCGGGGTGTTGCCGCGCGGGCCGAGGTCCTTGCGATCGAGATAGACCGTGGCGCCGGGAGGGTCGGTGACGACGTCGAGGACGGCGACCTTCGGCGCGATCCGCGAGAGCGCGGTCTCGAGGTCCTTCCTGCGCTCGGGCGCGGTCTCGACCTCGAGCGCGCGGCCGTAGGCGCGGTAGGCGTCCGGATAGCGATGCAGCTGCTCGTAGCAGCGCGCCACGTTGTAGAGGACGTTCTTGTTGGGGACGAGCCGGTTGCTCGTGAGGAAGTGCTCGAGCGCGCCGAGGTAGTCGCCCGTCGCGTATTTCTTGGCGCCGAGCTCGAACTGCACGTCGGCTTCGTCGGCGAGGTCGTCGGCGCGCGCGGAGACCGATGCGAGCGTGAGCCCGAGCACGCAGAGCGCGGTGCGAGTGAGGGTGCGCATTCAGCGTTTGGGGATGATATCGAGCGGAGGCGTCGTCGCGGTGGCTTTCGGCGCGGCCGTCTTGAGCGTCGTCTTCGCGGGCGCCGCCGGAGGACTCGCGCTGGTCGACGCGGGCGCGGGGGGGCTCTCGGCGGCGACCTTCAGCGCGGCCACGATGTGCACGGTCTCGGCGGACGGCCCCTGCTCGTGGGTGTAGGGCTCGTGCCCCTCGAGCGTGAGCGTGAACACGCGACGGTGCGCGGCGACCGAGCCGCTCGCCACCGAGAGCGTGAGCGGCGTGGTGCCGTGCACGCGGTCGCCCTCCCGCACCTCGGCGCCCGCGGGCTTCGAGTCGAGCACCAGCTTGAACGCGGCTTCGACCGGCTTCTCGCTCGGGGCAGGGGGCGCCGCGGGCGCGACCGGCTTGTCGCGCGCGATGAAGAAGACCGCGACCGCGACCGCGACCGCGAGGAGCGCCGCGAAGAGGAGCACCGGCGGGCGTCGGCCGGGCGTCGCCACCGAGGGCTGGGTGCCGGTGATCATCGCCGGCCGCGCGGTGGTGTGTGGCGTGTGGCCCGCGGCGAGCGTGGGCGCCTCCTCGGTCTCGGGGAGCGGCTCGATGACCGGGATGCGCACGCCCGACGAGACCGGCGACATCTCCTGCAGCAGCCGGAGGATCTCGTCCATCGTCGCCGGGCGCTGGTTCGGCTCCTTCGCCATGCAGCGGTCGACGAGCTCTCCGAGCCACGCCGGCACCTCGGGCGCCTTCTCGCGAAGCGGCGCGGGCTTCTCGTGCAGGTGGGCGAGCATCACCAGCGCGGTGTTGCCCTTGGGGAACGGGTGCGCGCCCGCGATGCACCGATAGAGCACGGTCCCGAACGAGTAGATGTCCGCGCGCAGATCGACGTGGCCGTGGGCGATCTGCTCGGGCGCCATGTACATCGGCGAGCCGACGAAGCGGCCCTCCTGCGTGAGCTCGGCGCGCGGATCGGTCGCCGGATCGGTCGAGCCCTCGGCGCCGAGCACCTTGCCGATCCCGAAGTCGAGGAGCTTCACCACCTCCTCGCCGTCGCGATCGCGGACGATCATGATGTTGGCCGGCTTGAGGTCCCGGTGGACGATTCCGTGGGCGTGCGCCTCCCGGAGCCCGCGCGCGATCTGCCGCGCGAGGTGGACGCACTCCTCGGCCGGGAGCTTCTTCCGCTTGGCGATGCGGTCGTGGAGCGTCTCGCCCCCGAGCAGCTCCATCGCCATGTAGAAGCGCGGGCGTGCGTCCTTGCCCTCTTGGACCGCGCCGTAGTCGAAGATGGTGACGATGTTCGGGTGGGCGAGGCGCGCGAGGATCGCCGCCTCGCGCGAGAAGCGCTTCTCGAGCACCGCGAAGTCGTCCTCGGTCTGCGAGTCCTCGGTGCCCTCGAGCGCCGTCGCGTTGAGCAGCTTGAGCGCGATCTTGCGCTCGAGACCGAGCTGCTCGGCCCGATACACGGTGCCCATCCCGCCGGAGGCGATCGCCGCCTCGATGCGGTAGCGCCCCGCGATCACGCTCCCCACGAGCGGATCGACCTTCCCAGGGCGAGTCGCCGGCGGCGGCATCACCCGGAAGGATACCCGATTGCGTCAGATCGGGCGGAGGGTGTTTGCCGCCTGAATGAGCTTTACGTCGTACTTCTGGGTGCGGTCGGAGGCATAGAGGAACAGGATGACGACCCCTTTGCCGTTGGGGGCGTCGGCGAGCATGACGAAGACGTCGCCCGCTTCGGCCTTGGATTCAGCCGCCATGTCCTCGAACATCAGGGTGTCGATCCCATTGAGCTTGGCCGGCTTGGCCCGCGAGAAGTCGACCCGATCGAGCCCATAGCGCGCGCCGAGCGCTCGCACCTTCGCCTCGAACTCCTGTCGACTGGTGGCCCCCTGGAGGATGAGCACCGCCTTGCCGTCACCGGGCTCCGCGGTGAGCTCGTGGGAGTTGGCTCGCCACGTCCAGCCCTCGGGCACGCGGAGGCGCGCGCCGTGGGAGGAGAGGGTCATCCAGGTGTTGTCGTCGGCGACGCCCTTGTCGGGATGAGCCGTGGGCGCGACCGGGCCCTTGGGACCGCTCGCGCACCCCAGCGCGGCAACGACGAGAAACAGCGAGAGGGATCGGGTGATGGACATCGCTTCCCCTGTGCGATGCCGGTGCGGCGCGCGGCGCTCGCGGCGCCGGGGGGACCTCAGCGGAACTTGCCGCTGTAGATCTGCCCGTCGCCGAGCTCGTAGCCGATGCGCAGGAGCTGGTTGTACTTGGCGATGCGATCGCTGCGCGACGCCGAACCGGTCTTGATCTGCCCGGCGTTGGTGGCGACGGCGAGGTCGGCGATGAACGAGTCCTCGGTCTCGCCGGAGCGGTGCGAGATGATCGCGGTGTAGCCGGCCTTGTGGGCCATGCGAATCGCGTCGAGCGTCTCGGTGAGGGTGCCGATCTGGTTGACCTTGATGAGGATGCTGTTGGCGATGCCCTGATCGATTCCGCGCTTGAGGCGCTCGGGGTTGGTGACGAAGAGATCGTCGCCGACGAGCTGAGCTTTCTTGCCGAGGCGCTCGGTGAGCGCCTTCCAGCTGTCCCAGTCGTCCTCGGCGCAGCCGTCCTCGATGCTGACGAGGGGGTACTTCTCCGTGAGCGTCGCGTAGATGTCGATGAGCTGGGCGCCGGTGACCTGCTTCTTGTCGAACGTGTAGGCCTTCGACTTGCTGTCGTAGAACTCGCTCGCGGCGCAGTCGAGTGCGAGGGAGATGTCGGAGCCGGGCTTGTACCCGGCGGCCTCGATCGAGGCCATGATCCGCTGGATCGCCTCCTCGTTGGTGCCGAGCCGCGGCGCAAAACCGCCCTCGTCGCCGACGGCCGTCGTGAGGCCGTCCTTCTTGAGGTTGGCCTTGAGGTGGTGGAACACCTCGACGCCGGCGCGCAGACCCTCGGCGAAGGTGGGGGCGCCCCACGGGACGATCATGAACTCTTGGATCTCGAGGCCGTTGTCGGCGTGCGAGCCGCCGTTGAGGATGTTCATCAGCGGCGTGGGCAGCACGCGCGCGGCGGCGCCGCCGAGGTAGCGCCAGAGCGGGATCGCGAGCTCGTCGGCCGCGGCGCGGGCGACGGCCAGCGACACACCGAGGATCGCGTTGGCGCCGACCTTCGCCTTGTTGGGGGTGCCGTCGACCTTGTTGAGCACGGCATCGACAGCGGACTGATCGAACACGTCGAGGCCGACGACCGCGGGGGTGCACGCCTCGGCGACGTTTTTCACGGCCTTCAGCACGCCCCGGCCGAGGTAGCGCTTCTTGTCGCCGTCCCGGAGCTCGATCGCCTCGTGCTCGCCGGTGGAGGCGCCGGACGGGACCGCGGCCCGGCCGTGGCCGCCCTCGGTGAAGACCTCTACTTCGATGGTCGGATTGCCGCGGGAGTCGAGGATTTCGCGGGCGATGACTTCGGTGATGGCGCTCATGGTGGGGCGGAGGGTGCTCCTGCTTTCGCGCTGCTTCAAGCGTCACGGCCGGTCTCCGCCGTCATCGAACGGGACACATGCCCAGCACCTCGGATTTTGGCTCCACGATGCGGCCGTCGCGCCAAGATCTCCTGCTGGTCGCGGCCGACGACGAGGCCACGCGGGCTCAGTTGGTGGCTCGCCTGCAGGAGGACGGGTACGCCGTCCTCTCGGCTGCGTCGGGCGAAGAGGCGGTCGCGATGCTGCAGTTGGCGCGCGCGGCGTTGCTTGTGTCCGCGCTCGCCGATCGCAGCGCGCTCGTCGGAATCGAGCCGCCGATCCTGGTGGTCACCGACGTCGAATCGGTGAGCGATCTCGTCGGCTCCGCGCTCGCGAAGCGCTCGTAATTCAACGGGAGTTGGCCGCGCGGGCGCGGGCGTTCTATCGGGTGGAAAGCCGATGGGTCGTGTCCTCTTCGTCGTTGCCGCGCTGCTCGCTGCCTCTTGCACCAAGGGCGCGCCGCCCGCGTCCCTGCTCGACTCGGGCTCTCCAGCCGCGTCCGCGTCCGCCGTCGACCCCGACGCCGGCGCGCTCGCCGCCCCCCTCGACGCCGGCGCGCCGCCCGCTCCGGTCGACGAGCTGCAGGCGCGCGCGAAGAAGCTGTTCGAGGCGATCCAGAAGGACGAGCCCGAGATCGCGATGGCGATGTTCTTCCCCCGCGAGCCGTTCCTCGCGCTCAAGGAGGTGAAGGATCCGAGCGCCTACTGGGACAAGCTCGTGAAGGAATACAAGGCGCACATCCACAGCCACCACAAGAAGCTGGGAAAGAAGGCCGCCGAGGCGGAGTTCGAGGCCCTCGAGCTCAACCCGAAGACGCAGGTCTACGTGGCTCCGAAGAAGGAGTTCAACAAGACCGGCTACAACAAGGTCACGAAGTCGAAGCTCAAATACAAGCTCAAGGGCAAGACCAAGACGCTCGACGTGGCGACGATGATCGACCACGACAGCAAGTGGTACGTGACGCACTTGAAGCAGTGATCCGGCGAGAGAGCCCGTGCCCGTGCCCGCGCCCGTGCCCGGTCCTCGCCGTGGAATTCGATCGACCTCGCTCGACTTCTTGGTCCCAAGAGACGCTGATCGAGGCGCTCCCGAAGGGGCCGGGCACGGGCACGGGCACGGGCACGTACCCCGCAGCGCCAATGGCCCCGAACCAGGCACGGGGCCGCCCGAAATTCCGATCTACTCGCTATTCGCGTTAGTTACGCACCCGTGCAGGCGAGGGCGGGGACGCGGGTTCGGTGCGAGGTCCGCGCCCCGCGAAGCAGCCCGCACGTCCGCAACTAACGCGTATAGCGAGTAGATGCGAATCCGGCACGGGGGCCCGGCGGGGGCCGGAGGGGCCGGCCGGCGGAGTCGGCGGGCCGGGCGCCGCG
>JALHOE010000141.1 GCA_022843175.1 Deltaproteobacteria bacterium | reverse complement strand
ATGCGAGCCGACCGAGCGCGCGACCGACGGCGCGAAGCCACGAGGCGGGCAGGGCGCGCGCGACGCGCAGCGCGACGAACACGATCGCGTAGATCACATCGTTCTTCACGCGCTGCCCGCGCGACCAGCTCACGGACACGCCTCGCAGAACGCGGCGACCTTCTTGCGCGCGTCGCCCTCGCGCTGCTCGGCGTCCTGGCACGCCGAGGTGCGCGGCGAGCAGAGCTTGATCCGCGCCTTCGTCATCGTGCTCAACCCGCTGCACGCCGCGGCGCAGTCGCTCCCGGCGACCTCGATCCGCCGCTCGCCGAGATCGAGATCGGCGATCGCCTTCGGATCGGAGACCGGGGTCCCGCCGCTCGGCGGGGGCTGCAGGACGACCGGCTTCGTGCCCGGGCCCCCCGCGCCGCCGCTGCACGCTGCGGCTGCGTATACCAGTAGGGTGAGGACGAGAGGCCGCATTGCGTAGCGGGACTGTGCCTGCGTCGCGACGCCGCGTCACGCGACAACCCGCCACTCCGAGCATCGAGTTGAATCCGCGCTGCCGTTCGCTCGTCCTCGGGTCAGCACCCGAGTACACTTCTCGAGCCCCCCTCGGGAGGGCGCTTTCCCCGACTGTCCACTTACCTCGCGGCCCCGACCCACATGCGGGGAGGGAACCCTAAGGAGGCCTCGTATGAGTTTCCGCAATCAGCTTCGCGCCCTCGGCGCCGTCGCAATCCTGGGCGCTGGCGTAGCCGGCCTCACCAACTGCCAGGCGGTCGAGGACGCGGCGGCCGGCTGCTCCGCGGTCGAGGCCAAACAGCGCGCGTCGATCGTGGCGTTCAACGAGGCCGCCGGAGCCCTGAACGTGAAGGCCAAGGCGTTGGCCGACCGCTGGCTGAAGGTGTGCAACGACATCAACGCGGAGCTCGGCATCGACGCGACGCAGACCAGCGCCGACAAGGCGTGCGCCGTCACCGCGGGCCGCATCAAGGCCGCGATCGCCAAGGGCGTCACCGTCTCGCTCGAGGTGGTCGGCGAGTGCAAGGTCGACGCAAAGGTCGAGGCGAACTGCAGCGCGAACTGCTACGCGGCCGCCTCCTGCGACGTGAAGGCCAAGTGTGAGCCGGGCAAGCTCGCGGTCGAGTGCAACGGCACCTGCTCCGCGTCCTGCGAGGTCACCGCGCCCGATTTCGCGTGTATGGGCTCCTGCGAGGGTAGCTGCACGGTCGACGTCGCCGCGACGTGTTCGGGCACCTGCGAGGGCTCCTGCGAGGCGCCGTCGTGGGAGGGCACGTGCGACGTCGGCTGCGAGGCGAGCTTCAACGGCTCCTGCGGCGGCAGCTGCGAGGGCACCTGCGACGGCATGGCCGCCACGGGCGTCGGCACCTCCGGCAACTGCAAGGGCAAGTGCGAGGGCAAGTGCTCCGCGCAGGCCAGCGGCAAGTGCGCGGCGGCCTGTAAGGGCAAGTTCCGCGGCGGCTGCATGGCGAAGTGCACCGGCGGCTGCGTCGTGAAGAACAACACGATGTGCACCGGCAAGTGCGACGGCAAGTGCACCTACACCCCCGGCTCGGCCACCTGCAGCGGCACCTGCCGCGGCTCGTGCTCGGCCGAGGTCGCGCCCCCGCGCTGCGAGGGCAAGCTCGACTGCCAGGTCGACGCCAACTGCACTGCGTCCTGCGAGGGCAAGGCGAACGCCACCGCGGAGTGCAACGCCTCGGCGAACTGGGTCATCACCGGCGACGGCGCGCTCTACGCCGCGCTCAGCAAGCGTTCGGCCGACATCGGCGCCGCCCTCAAGGAGACGGCGTACGTGGCGGGCGACGCGGCCAAGACGATGGTCGCGTTCGGGAAGTCGCTCCAGGCCTCGGTCGCCGCGGCGTCCTGCGCCTCGGTCGGCATCGCCGCCTCGGTCCAGGCCAGCGTCTCGATCGACGTCTCGGTGAGCGCGTCGGCGAGCGTCAGCGGCTCGGCGTCCTCGTCGTAACCAGGGGAGCCACCTCACCGCGTCCCTCGGGACGCGGTGACGGCGGCGCCAAAGCAAAGAGCGGCGTCCCTCGGGGCGCCGCTCTCATTTTTGCCGCTCGCGTTCTTGCCGAACCGCGGGAGCGAGCTCAGTCGAGGAGCTTGAGGTACTTCTTCGCGCGCTCGGAGCTCGAGGTCTCGATCGTGGTGCGCTCGGCGTCCGTGAGGCGGAGGTGCTTGGCGAGCTCGTCGAGGAACTCCTTCTCCTTCACGTGCTGCGAGCCGTCGACCCAGGTGAGCAGCACCGCGTGCGAGAACAGCATGCGGCGGTCGTCGGCCGAGAGCTCCTTGAGGGGGATGTCCTCGAGCTTGCGGGGGACCTTCGCGTAGTCGCGGAGGTCCTTGGCCTCGTCGTCCGAGGCGCCGAACGCGGCGAGCAGGCCATCGAGCGCCTGCTGCTCGGACTCGGCGAAATCGCCGTCGGACCACGCCACCGCCACCAAGCCCTTGAGGATCGCGACGTTCTGCTCGTGCATCGCCATATTGAACGGCTTAACGCGGCAGAGCGCCAGCCGAAAGTCCGAGGGGGTCAGGGCGTCTCGGGGGCGGCGGCGCGTAGCAACCTGCGCACCTTTGGCTCCAGCCCCGCGAGCGCCGGAGACGCGGCGAGGAGCCGCTCGAACGGGGCCGCGGCCGAGAGCGTATGCCAGAACATGACCGGCCCCGGCGCCGTCGCCGCCTCGGCCAGCGCCGCCGCGAACGCCTTGGCGGTGTAGGTCGGATCGAGGGTGAGGCCATCGAGCGCCGCGAGCTCGGTCGCGCGAGCGCCCGCCGCCGTCGGGGAGCCGTAGCCCGGCCCGCGGAACGAGCGCACGACGCGTAACGAGTGCGAGAGGCGCGCGACCGCGGAGCGCGACAGGGGCGCGCCGAGCCGACGCCGCATCGAGAGCGCGAGGGCGAGCGTGGTTGCGGCCGAGCCGAAGGGCGGATCGACGACCTGCACCGCCACGACCTCGATCGGCGGCTTACCGTCCGAACCGACGAGCAGGCCCTCCCGCTCGAGCCCGACGAGGATGCCCGCGGCCGTGCCGCCGCTGCCGAGCGCGACGACGATCGACGCCGGACGCGGGGACTCGCCGCGCGCGATCTGCTCGGCGAGCTCGGTCGCGGCGTCGGCGTACGCGAGCGAGCCGGTGACGGACGAGCCGCCCGGCTGGATGAGATACGCGGGGCCGCGCGCCGACAGCCGTCGCGCCATCACCAGCGGCACCGCGGCGAACGACGACACCGGATAGGTCGCGATGTGCAGCGAGCTGACGACGCGGGCGACCTCCTCGGCGTGCTCGGTCGCGGTCTGCGGCGCGAGCACGGCCTCGACCTCGAACCCCGCCTGCCGCCCGAAGATCGCGGTCGCGAGCACGTGATGGCTCCCGACGGCGCCGGCGGTGACGATCCGCCTCGCGCCCTTCGCGCGCGCCTCGTCGAGCAGGCGCTCGAGCTTGCGCACCTTGTTGCCGCCGTACACGTCGCTGGTGAGATCGTCGCGCTTGCACAGGAGCGAGCCGGCGCGCAGGCCCGCGCGCTCCGCGGCGTGCGACAGCGCAGTGACCGGCGTTGGATAGTGCCCGAGCGTCGCCACGGTCCGCTGATGCTATCAGGGGACGCACGTGCTAGACGCGGCGCGACGTGTCTCGCGCAGTCACCATCGCCGTCCCCAAGGGCCGGGTGCTCAAGGCCCTCACCCCGGTGCTCGCGCGCCTCGGGATCGACGCAAAAGAGGTGCTCGGCGAGGGCGACGACCGCCGCCTCATCCGTGAGGTCCCCTCGGTCGGCTGGCGGTTCATCCTGCTCAAGCCGGACGACGTCCCCACCTACGTCGAGTACGGCGCGGCCGATCTCGGCGTCTGCGGCCGCGATGTGCTCCTCGAGCGGGGGTTCGACCTCTACCAGCCGGTCGACCTCGGCATCGGCCGCTGCCGCATGGTCGTCGCCATGCCCTCGTCCACCGCAACGCTCCCCGATCCGCCGCGGATCGCCACGAAATACCCGCGCATCGCCGCCGCCCACTTCGCCAAGCGCGGCGTGCAGGCCGAGGTGGTCTTCGTGCAGGGCTCGGTCGAGCTCGCGCCGCTCACCGGCCTCGCCGACGCCATCGTCGACCTGGTGGAAACGGGCGAGACGCTCCGGCAGAACAACCTCGAGGTGCGCGAGGTCGTCGCCGAGATCTCGAGCGTGCTCGTGGCCAACCGCGCCGCCTTCAAGCTCCTCGGCAGCCGCGCACGAGACGTCGTGGCCGCCTTCACACCGCGCTGATCGCGAGCTCGATCGCCGTCACCAGCCCCTCGAACGGCACGTTCGGCACGTGGATGAAGCCGACGCGCCGCCCGGCGCGCCCAGCGCGGAGCGCTTGATAGAGCGTGTGGTTACACACGTACGCGCCCGCCGAATCCGACACGGCGTACGCGATCCGCGCGGCGTCCCACCCATGGGCGATCCGCTCGATCTCGATCGTGACCGGCAGCGTGGACGGGCCGTCCGCGATCGGTCCGACCGGCTGCGCGCCGTCGACGTCGGGCATGCGCGCGTCGTCGGCGTTGCGCCCGACGGTCTCGAGCCGCAGCACCTCGGCGGTCTCGGCGACCCCGAGCATCAGCGCCGCGTCGTGCTCGGCGAGGAGCGGCGCGAGGGTCGCGGTGGCGCGGGCGAACGACGTCGGCAGAACCACGCCGGTGATCGCACGGTCCTCGATCGTCCGGCCGTGAAAGTGGCGCGCGAGTCGCTCGGTGGGGTTGTCGACGATCGAGCCGAAGGGCCCGAACCCGGTGAGCAGCAGCCTCACAGCAGGATCATGTCGTCGGCGGCGGCGGCTTCCTGCGCGACCACGCTCGAGGTCTCCTCGTCTCGCTTGACCGCGAGCTCGTAGAGCTGGGCGAGGAGGGTGGGGTGCGCGCGGAGCATCTCCTGGAACGCCGCGCCCGAGAGGTGGAGGGTGACCGAGGGGTGCACCGCGATCACGTCGGCGCTGTGCGGGCGGCGAAGGATCATCGCCACCTCGCCGACGACCTCGCCCGGGCCGAGCGTCGCGATGAGCAGGCGATCGCCGCCCTCCTGCGTGCTGACCTCGACCTTGCCGGACGCGATCAGGTAGAGGCCCGTCGCCGGCTGTCCCTTGCGGATCAGCGCCTCGCCGGGCTCGAAGGTGCGCGTCTCGAACTTCGCGACGAGGCCGCCGCGCTCGGACGGATCGACGGCGCCGAGGATCGGCGAGGTGCGCACGAGGTTCTGCAGCATGCGCTCGCGACAGAACGTGGCGAGCTGCTCGCCGACCTCGGGCGCGCGGGCGGCGACAGCCTCGAGCGCCTCGACCGGCGCTGCGAGCACCAGCGACGGGCGCGTGGCGACGACGCTCGCGGCGCGCGGCGCGCGGGACACCAGCGCCATCTCGCCGAACACCTGGCCGTTCTGCAGGCGCGCGAGCACGGTGTATTGGCCGTCGCCGTTGTCGCGGCGGACCTCGAGATCGCCACGGGCCACGATGAAGGCCTCGTTGCCGGGAGAGCCCTCCTCGATGAGCACGCCGCCGGCCTCGACGACGCGGACCTCGAAGACCTCGACGAGCGCGCGCAGCCCGGCGCGCCCGAGGGCGGAGAACAGCGGCAGGCGCGGCACCATCGGCGGCGGCAGCGACTCGCGCATGGCCTCGCGCATCGGCGCCATCGCCGCGCGGAGGATCTCGACCGCCTTGTTGAGCAGCGCCGGACCCATCAGCAGCGACGAGAGCGGCTGGAGATCGCCGTGCTTGGGCGGGGGCGGCGGCGCGACGCGCGCGTCGTCGTCGAGGCGCTCGGATTTCGCGTGGAACGCGTCGGCCACCGCGTCGAAGCTCTTGCTCGCCTCGTTGTTGGAGAGGCCGAGCTTCTTGAGCGCGACGCAGGCGGCGACCGCGAGCGGCAGGAGCCCCGCGTCGATCGCGCGCGCCACGCAGATCTCGAGGCCGTCCCGCGCGGGCTCGCGGCGACCGACCTCGGCCAGCAGCTCCGACACGAGGAGGAGCGCCGACGGCAGCTCCGGCTCGGCCTGCAGCGCGGCGGCCGCCCAGCGGAGCGCGGTCTCGGTCTCCCCCGCGAGCCGCAGCGTGAGCGCGCGATCGATCGGCGTCTCTCCGGCGTGGAGGCCGGGTAATGCGGGCGGAGAGCTCATGGAAGCCGCTGAAAGGCTACCACAACGGGACCCGCGATCCCCGGGTGAGATCAAGCGATGCGGCGGGCGCGTCGCTCGGCCTCGATGGTGGCGTCGCCCGAACGCTTCTTGCGCCGGCGCTCCACGTATCGCTCCGCGCGGAGGATGATCTTGTCGGCGACGTCGATGTTCGTTGCCCGCTCGATGCCCTCGAGGCCGGGAGAGCTGTTGATCTCGAGGATCTTCGGGCCGCTCGAGCTCTCGAGCATGTCGACGCCAGCGACCTCGAGGCCCATCACCTTGGTGGCCGCCACTGCAGCCCGCGCGTAGACCGGGTCGAGGTGGATGCGGTTGCCCGCGCCGCCGCGGTGGAGGTTGGAGCGGAACTCGCCGGCCTTGGCCGACCGCCGCATCGCCGCGACCACGCGCCCGCCGACGACGAAGGCGCGCACGTCGCGCCCCTTGGCCTCGGCGATGTACTGCTGGACGACGATCTCCTGGCCCATGCCCCACAGCGTCTCGAGGAGCGAGCTGACGGCCTGGCGGGTCTCCGCGATCATCACGCCGATTCCCTGCGTGCCCTGCTGCAGCTTCACGATCACCGGCGTGCCGCCGACGAGCTCGAGCATCAGGTCGAGGTCCTTGGGCGTGCGCGCGCAGACGGTGATCGGCACGTCGATGTCGCGCTTGGTGAGCAGCTGCATCGCGCGCAGCTTGTCGCGCGAGCGAGCGATCGCCACCGCGCCGTTGAGGCACGGCACGCCCATCATCTCGAAGTGCCGCACCACCGCCAGGCCGTAGCTGGTGATCGACGCGCCGATGCGCGGGATGATGATGTCGTAGCGGGGCGGCTCCTCGCCGCGGTAGTAGATCTCGGGGCGGCCGCGCTTCACGCACAGGTAGAACTGCAGCGCGTCGGCGACGTCGACCTCGTGACCGCGCGCGCGCGCCGCCAGGACGAGGCGCGTCGTCGAGTACAGCGTGGCGCTGCGCGAGAGGATCAGGATCCGCACGGGGGAGAGGGACGCTAAGCAACCTGACCCGGGGATGGCAAGCGGCTGGACCGAAACCGCGCCCCGGCCGCGAAAACCCCCGCCGGTTCGCGCGCGACCGGGGTCGGAACGCGAGCGTTGCCGTGCTATGCGGGCCGCCTTCCATGAGCACCACGGAGCGCGTTCGTTTCGCGCCTTCTCCGACCGGCTATCTCCACATCGGCGGCGTCCGCACCGCGCTCTTCAACTGGCTCTGGGCCCGCAAGAGCGGCGGCGCGTTCGTGCTCCGCATCGAGGACACCGATCAGGAGCGCAGCACCGACGAGAGCCGCCGGGTGATCATCGACTCCATGACCTGGCTCGGCCTCGACTGGGACGAGGGGCCCGGCAAGGGCGGCGAATACGGGCCCTACACGCAGATGGAGCGCCTCGCGATCTACCGCGAGCACGCCGAGAAGCTCATCGCCGAGCGCAAAGCCTATCGCTGCACGTGCACCAAGGAGCAGCTCGAGGCCGCGCGCGAGGCGCTCAAGGCGAAGGATCCCAAGGCCACGTTCCGCTACCCGGGCACCTGCCGCGAGGCGAACCATCCGCGCGACAGCAGGCACGTCGTGCGCTTTCGCGCGCCCACCGAGGGCGTCGTCACCTACGACGACATGGTCTTCGGCACGGTCACCACCCCGAACAACGCCCAGCAGGACTTCGTGCTGCTGCGGACCGACGGCGTGCCGCTCTACAATTTCGGCGCCGTGGTCGACGACCTCACCATGAAGGTGTCGCTCGTGGCCCGCGGCCGCGACCACATGGTCAACACGCCGCCGCAAATCCTGCTCTACGAGGCGTTCGGCGCGAGCGCGCCGCGCTTCGCCCACCTCCCGATGATGCTCGCGCAGTCGGGCGAGAAGCTCTCCAAGCGGCACGGCGCGGTGAGCGTCGAGGAGTACCGCACCGGCGGCTTCTCACCGGTCGCGCTCCTCAACTACCTCGTCCGCTTCGGCTGGTCGCACGGCGATCAAGAGGTGTTCTCGCGCGACGAGATGATCGCCGCGTTCGGCTGGGAGCACTGCAACAAGTCCGACGGCAAGTTCGACCCGAAGAAGCTCCTCGCCATCAACTTCGAGCACCTGCGGCAGGAGCGGCTCACCCCCTACGCCGAATACAAGCGCAACGTGCAGACGTTCCTCCACGCGCGCGGCCTCCCCAACGTCGACTCGCAGAAGCTCGACCTCGCCATCCCCAAGATCCGCGAGAAGGCGCGCACCTACGTCGAGGCCGCAGACATGCTCGACTACTTCTTCCGCGACGAGCTGGTCGTCGACGAGAAGGCCGCCGCCAAGTTCCTCGTGCAGGCCAACGCGCCGCTCCTCCGCGAGGCCGCCGACCTCGTCGCGTCCGTCACGGAGTGGTCGGAAGCGGCGCTCGAAGCCGCGTTCACCGGCTGGCTCGCGAGCAAGAACCTCCAGATCAAGGACGTCGCCCAGCCCGCGCGCGTGGCGCTCAGCGGCCGCACCGCGAGCCCCGGCATCTACGAGACGATCCACGTCCTCGGCCAACCCACCGCGGTCAAGCGCCTTCGCGACGGAGCGGCGCGCGCCGAGCGCTGACCCGTGACCCCGCAAGAGCTCCTCCAGCCGTCGCCGACGCCGAACACGTTCGGCAAGGCGCTCATGTTGTGGATCGAGCAGCCGCACGTGAAGTGGGCGGTGCCGATCCCGCTCCTGCTCGCGCTCGCGCCGCTGGTGTGGCTGTTCTTCCGCAGCACCTGGCGCGAGCTCGACACCGACGCCTACGCCTATCGCGGCAAGCTCATCGAGCAGGGCCGCCCGATCGACTACCGGCCGCTCGTGTGCCTCGCGCTCGGCGCCGTCATCCTCACGCTGCAGGAGTACTACGGCGGCCGCGTCACCTACGACGAGATCGTGCGCAAGTGGCTCGTGGCACGCGAGGCGCTCCGGCACGGGCACGGCTGGGTGCACGTCGCCAAGTACGACGAGCTCTACGCGCTGAGCTTTTGGGCGGCGACCCGCATCGGCGGCTACCTCGCCCCGCTCGTGGTCTGGCGGCTGATCTTCCGCCGCGACAGCATCCTCGACTTCGGCCTCCGCACCCGCGGCTTCCTCGAGCACGCGTGGATCTACGCGATGTTCATCACGGTGATGATCCCGACGATGCTCATCGTGTCGAAGCAGCCGGACTTCGGCACCTACTACCCGTTCTACAAATCCTCGAGCCGCTCGTGGCTCGACTTCGGGATGTGGGAGTGCCTCTACATCGGGCAGTTCTTCGCGCTCGAGATCTTCTTCCGCGGGTGGTGGGTCCGCGCGTGCCGCGTGTTCGGCACCGGCGCCATCTTCGCGATGGTCGTGCCCTACTGCATGATCCACTACGGCAAGCCCTACCTCGAGGCCTGCGGGGCGATCGTCGCCGGCACCGTGCTCGGCTCGCTCTCGATGAAGACCAGGAGCATCTACGCGGGCTTCCTCGTGCACATGACGGTCGCGATCCTCATGGACTTCCTCGCGCTCCACCACCGCAACGCGCTCCCGCACAAGCTCACCGCGGAGAGCACCCGCGAGTTCACCTTCCAGTACACGCCGCACGTGCTGTGGGCGGTGTGGGGCCTCGCGCTCGCGATGCTGCTCGTGAAGCTCGTCCGCTCGTGGCCGAAGCTCCGCGCATGGATGCAGGCGCGTCGCGCGACGGCCTGATCTACGATGGGGCGCATGCAGCGCCTCGACCCCAAGACCACCGCGCTCCTCGTCGTCGACATCCAGGAGCGGCTCGCGCCAGCGATGGAGCAGGGGGCCTTCGCGCGCCTGGTGAAGGCCACCGATCTCCTCCTCAGCGCGGCCAAGCTCCTCGGCGCCCCGACGATCGCGACCGAGCAGTACCCGAAGGGCCTCGGCGCGACGATCGACGCGATCCAGCTCGGCGACGTGCCGCGCGTCGAGAAGCTCTCGTTCTCGGCGGTCGACGCCCCGGAGGTCGCGCGCTTCGTCGCGAGCCGCTCGCCGCGCGCGATCGTGGTGGTGGGCGTCGAGGCCCACGTCTGCGTCTACCAGACGGTGCGCGATCTCGCGGCCCGCGGCTACGAGGTGCACGTACCGCACGACGGCGTCGCCTCGCGCCGCGACGACGACCGACTGACCGCGCTCGAGCTGATGCGCCGCGCAGGCGCGATCGTCACCACGAGCGAGACGGTCGTCTTCGACTGGCTGCAGCGCGCCGAGGGCGACGCGTTCAAGACGTTGTCGAAGAAGATGCGGTGAGGGCTTCGCTGTCCGTCGACCGTTGTCCGTCGACCGTCATCCGGTCCGAAGACGCGCTTCCAGGCTCTCTCGTAGACCGTGCAGCATCGCCCCAATGGTGTCGGCTCGGGATCGTTCTGCGCGAACATCGGCATAGCCGAGGTCGCCGGCGAGCATCAACTGATAGTCCGCTTCGGCGAGCGAGCCTTCCGCGATGTTCACGAACCGCGCGTGTTCTGCGAGGCTCCTCCTCTTCGAGCCCTCCGCGATGTTGCTGGGAACGCTCATCGCCGCGCGGCGCAGCTGACTGGTGAGGCCGTAGCGTTCATCGTTGGGGAAGCGGCGGCTGAGCCGGTAGACGTCCAGCACCCAAGCGTGGGCTTCCCGCCAGGCTCTCAGATCGGTGAATCGCTGCATGGCCCACCGGTCGACCCCAGCCCGCCTCTGGTTGCGCCGGTCGACGGTCGACGGTTGACGGTCGACGGCTGACAGCCCGCGCGAGCCAGCTAATCGCGAGCGCGCGGAAGTGCTAAGAAGCGGCGACCATGACGGCGCCCGAGCAGCTCGAAAAAGCCTACGATCCCCGCGAAGTCGAGTCCCGCTGGTACCCGCGCTGGGTCGAGCAGGGGCTGTTCGAGGGCAAGGACGATCCGGCGCACACGCGCGAGCCGTTCTGCATCGTCATCCCGCCGCCCAATGTCACGGGGTCGCTCCACTGCGGCCACGCGCTCTTCGCCACGATCCAGGACATCTACACGCGCCAGGCCCGCATGGAGGGCAAGAACGCCCTCTGGCTGCCCGGCGTCGACCACGCCGGCATCGCGACCCAGGTCGTCGTCGAGCGGCTCCTCAAGCGCGAGGGCACAGACCGCCACGCGCTCGGCCGCACCAAGTTCCTCGAGCGGGTGTGGGAGTGGAAGGCCAGGGCCGGCGGCACCATCGACGAGCAGCTCAAGGTGCTCGGCAGCTCGGCGGACTGGAAACGCCACCGCTTCACCATGGACGAGCACATGTCGCGCGCCGTCCGCGAGGCGTTCGTGCGGCTCTACGAGGAGCAGCTCATCTACCGCACCGAGCGCCTCGTGAACTGGTCGGTCGGCGGGCAAACCGTGCTCTCCGACCTCGAGGTCGAGCAAAACGAAGAGGACGGCGAGCTGTTCGAGTTCGCCTACGACGTGTCGGACGCGCCCGGTGAGCAAATCATCGTCGCCACCACCCGCCCGGAGACAATGCTCGGCGACACCGCCGTCGCCGTGCACCCCGACGACGCGCGCTACCAACACCTCATCGGCAAGCAGCTCCGCCATCCGTTCGTCGATCGGCGGATCCCGATCATCGCGGACTCGATCCTGGTGGACCCGAAGTTCGGCACCGGCGCCGTCAAGGTCACGCCCGCCCACGACTTCAACGACTTCGCCACCGGCAAGCGCCACCAGCTGCCGATGGTGAACATCATGAACAAGGACGGCACGCTCAACGACAACGCCGGCGAGTTCAAGGGCATGGAGCGCTTCGCGGCGCGCAAGGCCGTGAAGAAGAAGCTCGAGGAGCTCGGCTTCGCCAAGGGGAGCAAGAAGCACCGCCTCGCGGTGCCCCGCTGCTCGCGCACCAACACCGTGGTCGAGCCGTTGCTCAGCGAGCAGTGGTACGTGAAGGCCGACGTGCTCGCCAAGCCGGCGATCGAAGCGGTCACCAGCGGCAAGACGGTGATCGTCCCCGAGGAGTGGACCAAGACGTACATGCACTGGATGACCAACATCCAGGACTGGTGCATCTCGCGTCAGCTGTGGTGGGGCCACCAGATCCCCGCGTGGTACTGCGCGGACTGCAAGCACATCACGGTCGCGCGCGAGACGCCGGGCGCCTGCGAGGTCTGCAAGAGCAAGCACCTCACGCAGGACGAGGACGTGCTCGACACGTGGTTCTCGTCGGGGCTGTGGCCGTTCGCCACCCTCGGCTGGCCCGACGCCGACGCGCCCGCCCTCAAGACGTTCTACCCGACCACGATCATGGAGACGGGGTTCGACATCCTCTTCTTCTGGGTCGCCCGCATGATGATGATGGGCATCCACTTCATGGGCGAGGTGCCCTTCAAGAAGATCTACCTCCACGGGATGGTGACCGACGAGAAGGGCGACAAGATGTCGAAGGTGAAGGGGAACGTCATCGATCCCCTCGACGTCATCTACGGCATCGGGCTCGACCCGCTGGTCGCGAAGATCAAGGACGGCGGCGCCACCGACGCGGCGCTCAAGGCGGCCCGCACCACGTATCCCGAGGGCATCCCGGCCTACGGCGCCGACGCGCTCCGCTGGACGCTCGCGACCTACCCGCCCCAGCAGCGAAAGATCCCCCTCGCGATCAAGCGGATCGAGGGCGGGCGCCACCTCTGCAACAAGCTCTGGAACGCCACTCGCTTCGCGCTCCCGATGCTCGACGGAATCCCGCAGGGCGATCTCGAGACGCCGCCCGCGCCGGAGTCGCTCGCGGATCGGTGGATCCTCTCCCGCCTCTCGGCCACCGCCGCCGCCGTGCAGCAGGGGATCGACGAGTTCCGCCTCGATGAAGCGACGAGCGCGCTCTATCGCTTCTTCTGGAACGAGCTCTGCGACTGGTACCTCGAGCTCATCAAGCCGATCCTCGCGCCGCGCGAGGGCGCGATCGACGAGAGCCGGGCCCGGATCACGCGCGCCACGCTCGCGCGCGTGCTCGAGGCCACCCTGCGCCTCATGCACCCGTTCATTCCGTTCGTGACCGAGGAGCTCTGGCAGAAGCTCCCCAAGCGCAAGAGCGCGGCGTCGATCGTCGTCAGCGAGTGGCCGCGGCCCGAGGCGCGCGACGAGGCCGCCGAGCGCGAGATGGGCGCGCTCCAGGCCGCGATCTCCGCCGTTCGCACCATCCGCACCGAGCACGGCATCTCGCCGGCGCAGCCCGTCCACGTCCGGCTCGCGACGGGCGACGACGCGGTCCGCGCGCTGCTCGGCAAGCAGGAGCTCGCGCTCAAGACGCTGGCCCGCACCGATCCGCTCGAGCTCCTGCCGGCCGGCTCGGGCCGCCCTCCCGGCTTCGCCACGTCGTCGGCCGGCGAGATCGAGGTGCAGGTGCTCCTCAAGGGCCTCGTGAAGAGGGCCCACGAGACCGCGCGCCTCGACCGCGAGACCAAGGGCGTCCAACGGGACATCGACGTCATGGAGAAGAAGCTCTCCCAGCCGTCGTTCGTCGAGAAGGCGCCGGCCGAGGTCATCGCCGAGTCCCGCGCCCGGCTCGAGGAGCTCAAGACGGCCAAGCGACGCCTCGAAGAGGGCCGCGCCCTCGTCGACGAGCTCGACGACTAGCGGGAGTTATTGGGGGTCAGGCGCTCGCTCACGCGCGCGCCTATTCACCCGCGCGCGTCGAACAGGCAGCGAAATAGGCGCGCGCGTAAGCGAGCGCCTGAACGCAGGAGCGCCCGAACGCCCCCCGGGGAAGCAACTCCCCACGCCCCGCGGTCGACAGGGGGCATGGCCCACGTCCTCTTCGGCAACACCACCGTCATCCCCATCGACCCCGACACCACCGCGCCGTTCGACTCCGCCGCGCTGCTCAACGAGCAGCCCACCGAGGAGACGCCGGCGTTCGCATGCGCCTACCTCATCGAGGCGAGGGCGAGGCTCCTCGCGATCCGCGACACGTTCGAGGACGCGCGGCTCGTCGCCCAGAGCTTCTCGCACCTCGAGGGCGTGCGCATCCGAGAGATCCCGCTCCCGTGCGACGCGAGCGCGTTCGTCGCGAGCCACCATCGCACCTGGGTGCGCACGGACGCGGGCGGCTGGACTACGTAGCCGTGCGCTTGCGCACGAGCGGCATCGGCATCGAGCCGCCGGTGCTCATTCGCGCTTGCGAGTCGCCGTGCATACCCGAGTAGCGCGGGAGCGGCGGGCGCTTACTCTCGACGCGCGGGATCGACACGCGGTCGTCGCGCGGCGGAGGCAGCGGAGGCTCGTGCACTCCACCCTCGGCGCGCAGCACGTCGCGCACGACCGCGGCGACGAGCTTCTCGCCGCTGACGGCGTCCTGCTCTCCGAGGAAGCTCGCGATGTCGTCGGCGAAATGGGCGGCGGTGGGGTAGCGCTTCTCCGGATCGACCTTGAGCGCGCGGGCGAGCGCGGCGACGATCCGCGCATCGACGCCGGGCGCGTACCGTCGGATGTCGGGGACCTTCGCCTGTCGGACGAGGAGCACGGTCTCGAGGTCGTCGTCGCGGCGGAAGAGGTGGCGCGACGCGAGCGCCTCCCACATCACGATCCCCGCGGCGAACACGTCGGTGCGCGGATCGACCGAGCGATCGAACGCCTGCTCCGGCGCGAGGTAGGCGAACTTACCCTTCACGATCCCGGGCTTGGTCTTGCGGACTCGATCGAGGGGGCGCGCGAGACCGAAGTCGGCGATCTTCACGGCGCCCTCGCGCGAGAGGAGGATGTTGGCCGGGCTCACGTCGCGGTGGACGACCGCGTGGAGCACGCCGTCGCGATCGACGCGGGTGTGGGCGGCGTGCAGGCCGCGCAGCGTCTGCTCGATGATCGAGCAAGCGGCGAGCGGATGCAGGCGGAGCTTCCGGCGGCGGTAGGAGCGGAGCACCTGACCGAGGTCGACGCCGTCGACCCACTCCATCACCAGGAACAGCGACCCGTCCTTGGCCTGACCGAAATCGATGAGCTCGACGACGTTCGGGTGCTGCAACGAGGTGGAGATCTCCGCCTCCTCCTCGAACATGTCGCGGAAGGACGGATCCTTCGCGTACGAGGGCAAGAGCGTCTTGATGGCGACGATCTCGCGTCGGATCGCGTCGCGGAACTCCGGCGGCGGGCGCGCGCGGAAGACCTCGGCCATCCCGCCACCCCCGACGCGGCCCTCAATCCAATAGCCGCCGATCTCGCTCGGCATCTCCCCTGACATGTTCATAAGAAGAGATGCCGCACGGGGGTTCAGCGCTCGCGCGACTTTACGCTCGACCCAACAATCATTTTTGGCTCAACCTGCGGCTGAGCCAGCGACCCCTAGTGCGCGCCCTTGAGCCGGTCGATGCCGGGGTGGGTCGGATCCGGAGGCTCGTGGCGGGGGTTCTCGGCGAGCTGCTTGCCGTCGGCGCTCTCGAGCGACATCAGCATGGCCTTGCCGTAGATGAACTGTTCGCGCGAGTCGTAGGGGACGGCGTGGCGCCCGGTGTCCATGCGGATCGCGTCGCACGGGCAGGCTTCGACACAGTAGCCGCAGAAGATGCAGCGCAGCTCGTCGATGACGAACTTGACCGGGTAGCGCTCGTAGCCGCGGCGGTTGTCGCCGTCGGGGTACTCGCCGGCCTCGATGTAGATGCACTGCGCCGGGCACGCGGTGGAGCAGCAGAGGCACGCGACACAACGCGGCGAGCCGTCGTTGCGGAGCGTGAGGCGGTGTACACCGCGGAAACGCGGCGGATAGACCTTCTTCTGCTCGGGATAGGCGAGGGTGGTGATGCCCTCGCTCAGCGGATCCTTCACCGCGTCGGGGCGCTCGCCGCGGAACATCGACTTGGTGTTCTTGAAGAAGTGGCGCATCGTCACGCCGAGGCCCTTCACGACCTCGACGACGTACGCCTGCTCGAGCGCCGTGCGCCGCGGTCGAGCCACCGGAGTGCCCTTCACGCGGTCGTACTGGATCTTGCCAACGAGGGGTTGCGGCATGGAGGGTCCTTCAGTGCGCGGACGCTTCTTCGGTGGCGACTGCGGCGGCCGCTGCGGCGCTGCGGCGCCCGCGGAGCTCGTTCCGCCGCGAGATGAAGCTCGAGGGAGTGAACATGCCCCAGACGAGCCAGAGCGGGAAGAACACCATGCCCGCGAGGACGACCCAGTTGAGCGCGTCGCCGATGACCTGGAAGGTGTCGTGGGTGGCGGGCGACGAGCGGTCGAACGCGAGGAGCGCGATGCCGGTGAGGAACACGTTCACGAGGCACGCCGGCAAGAGCATGCGCCAGCCGAGCTTCATGAGCTGGTCGTAGCGGAAGCGCGGGAGCGTCCAGCGGATGAAGATCTGCGCCCAGCAGAGGACGGTGACCTTGCCGAGGAACGTGCCGAGCTGGAGGAGGATCACCACCAGGTGCGGCAGCCCCTTGTGCCAGAGGATGTCGTCGCCGAGCGAGAGCGTGATGCCGTCGCGGTGGAGGAACGGGATGTTGTAGCCGCCGAGGTACAGCGCGGTCACGAGCGCGGAGCTGATGACGATCTCGATGTACTCACCGGTGTAGAACATCGCGAACTTGAAGCCGGAGTACTCGACGAGGTAGCCGGCGACGATCTCGCTCTCGCCCTCGGGGAGGTCGAACGGGGTGCGCTTCGTCTCGGCGATGGCCGCGGTGAGGAAGAGGATGAAGCCGAGCGGCTGCACCCAGATGCCCCAGGTGTTCTCGCCCTGCCAGCGCGCCATCTCGTCGAGGCGGAGGCTGCCGTAGACCATCATCGCGCCGACGATGGAGATGCCCATCGCGACCTCGTACGAGACGAGCTGCGACGCGGCGCGAAGGCCGCCGAGCAGCGAGAATTTGTTGTCCGACGACCAGCCGGCGATCGTCGCGCCGACGATGCCCATGCCCGCGAGCGCGAACACGTAGAGGATGCCGACGTTGATGTCGACGACCTGACCGGAGATCGGCCCGAGCTGCTTGGCGGTGGACGCCATGGCGCAGGTGCCGAAGCGCGGGATCTCGTGCCAGAGATTGTTGCGGAGCGACTCGGGGCAGACGGTGTCGAACATGGGCACGACGCCCATGAGCACGAGCGGCGGGAACAGCGCCAGCATCGGCGCCAGCGAGTGGAGCAGCTTGTCGGCGTTCGGCGGGACGAAGTCCTCTTTGAAGAAGAACTTCACCGCGTCGGCCGCGGGGTGGAGCAGGCCGGCGAACGTGAACTTCTTGCCGCCGAGCTTGATGTCTGCGCGATGCGGGCCGATTCGGTCCTGCATCATCGCCATCTGGCGACGCTCGAGCCAGGTGAGGAGCCCGCCCAGGTTGAGCGAGAACCCCACGGCGATCGCGATCTTGATGGCGGATCCGAGGATGGAGACGAGGACGGGGCTCATCGTTCAATCACTCCGCGGGGGCGGGGGGAGCGGCGTCCGCGGGGGGCGGGGCAGCGTTGGGGGTGGTGTTGCGCGGGCCCATGGCCGCTCGCACGTCGGCGTAGCGCGTGAAACCGATTGCCTGACCGAGCGTGCGGGCGAGGCGCGAGACGATGTCCCAACCCGGCAAGGACTCTCCCGACGGGCGCGCGCCCGCGTGGAACTCCTGCTCGAGCGCCTGACGGTTGACGAACGTGCCGTGCGTCTCGGCCCAGCTGGCGGCCGGGAGCAGCACGTCGGCGTTCAGGGTGAGCGGACCGTGGTTGCTCGCGATGGTGACGATCTTCGCCTCGGCGAGCGCGAGGACCGTCTCGTCGTCGACGTCGGCGATGCCGCCGAGCGCGAGGACCACCTTCGCGCCCGACAGCTCGGAGAGCGGACGGAGCTTGAGATCGCCCGCCGCCTGCTGCGCGCCGCGCACGTTGGGGTTGTGGTCGTTGTCGCGGAGGATGTCGTCGCCGTCCCAGTCCTTGAGGCGGCTGAGATACAGCTCGCTCACGCCGAGGGCCCGACCGAGCTGCGCGAGGGCGAAGTTGTCCTCGGTGGAGTGCTGCGCCGACAGCACGATCGCGACGTTCCCGCCCTTGATCAGCTTGGCTGCGGCGGTGAGCGCCTGCCCGGGGTTGACCCGCTCGCGCTTGGTGCCGCGACCGAGGTAGCCGTGGAGGACGCGGTCCTCGTTGACGCGGCGGTGGGTGAGGATGCCGTCGTCGCACATCCAGTATTTGTTGACCGCCTCGTTGTCGCGCGGACGCAGGCGCGGGACCTCGCCGGTGCGCGGGTCGTAGTCGAGCCACGCGTTGCAGCCGGTGGCGCAGCCGGGGCACACCGTCTGGGCCTTGCGGAGGAACCAGACCCGCGCCTTGAAGCGGAAGTCCTTGGTGGTGAGCGCGCCGACCGGGCAGACGTGGTCGGTCATCATCGTGTAGTGGCCCTCGAGCTTGCGGCCCTGGGCCAGCACGATCTCGCCGAGGTTGCCGCGCTCGCGCTTGTCGAGGACCGGGTCCTTGGCGACCTCCTCCATGAAGCGCACGCAGCGCGTGCACACGATGCAGCGCTCCGCGTCGTAGACGATGGTGTCGCCGAACTCGACGGCCTTGGGCTTGTGCACGACCTCGTCGCGCATGCGCTTGGCGGTCTTCTGGTCCGAGAGCCAGTAGTCCTGCAGCTTGCACTCGCCGGCCTGGTCGCAGATGGGGCAGTCGACCGGGTGGTTGAGGAGGAGAAACTCCTGCACGTTCTTGCGCGCGAGCGCGACGTGCGGGGAGGTGTCGCTCTTGACGACCATGCCCTCGATGCACTCGGCCTGACACGCCGGCTCGAGCTTCGGCTTCTTGCCGGGGACGTAGTCGCCCTTGGCCGCGTCCCACTGCAGCACGTCGAGCACGATCTGCCGACGGTTCTGCATCGGGTCGATCTCGACGAGGCACATGCGGCAGTTGGCCGCGACCGAGAGGCCGGGGTGCCAGCAGTAGTGCGGGATCTCGATCCCCTGGCGCGCGGCGGCGCGGATGATCGTGTCGCCCTTTTCGAAGGGAATGTCTTGGCCGTCGAGTTTGATGGAAGGCATCAGCGATCGCACTCTCCGCCGATCATGTTGACCGAACCGAAGGTCGGCACGATGTCGGCGATCATGTGGCCGCGGATCATCCGCGGGAAACCCTGCAACGTGAACACGCACGGCGGGCGGATGCGCACGCGGTAGGGCGTGCCGGAGCCGTCGGAGACGATGAAGAAGCCGAACTCGCCGTTGCCGCCCTCGACGAAGCTGTAGACCTCGCCCTTGGGGATCTTCGCGCCCTCCATGATCAGCTTGAAGTGCTGAATGGTGCCCTCGATCGTCGTGTAGACGTCGTTCTTGGGCGGGAGCACGACCTCGGGGCGATCGGTCACGTCGATCGGTCCGTCGTCGGGCATCAGCTTGTTGCACTGACGGAGGATGCGGATCGACTGCTTGATTTCCTCGTGGCGGACCATGTAGCGGTCGAAGTTGTCGCCGTCGCTGCCGACGGGGATGTCGAACTCGAGCTGGTCGTAGACGAGGTAGGGGTGAGCGCGGCGCACGTCGTAGGCGACGCCGGTGGAGCGCAGCGTGGGGCCCGTCCACGAGAACTGGAGCGCCTCGGCGGCGCTGATCGCGCCGACGCCCTGCAGGCGGTCGAGGAAGATGCGGTTCTTGAAGAGGAGCGCCTCGCACTCCACGAGGATGTCCTCGACCGCGAGGAGCACCTCTTCGACCCGGTGCTTGAGGTTCGGCGTCGGGGGCTTGGCCATGCCGCCGATGCGCGCGAACGAGTGCGTCATGCGCGCGCCGGTCTCCTCCTCGAGGAGGTCCCACACGTGCTCGCGCGCCTTCATCATCCAGAGGAACGGCGTGAAGGCGCCGAGCTCCATCGCCATGGCGCCGTTGCACGTGAGGTGGTCGGTGATGCGCGAGAGCTCGGAGAGCACCGTGCGATACCACTGACAGCGCTCCGGCACCGTGATGCCGGCGAGCTTCTCGACAGCCATCGCGAAGCCGACGTTGCAGATCATCGGCGAGACGTAGTTGAGGCGGTCGGTGTACGGGAACACCTGGGTCCACGTGCCGCGCTCGCACATCTTCTCGAAGCCGCGGTGCAGGAAGCCGATCTGCACGTCGACGTTCTTGATGCTCTCGCCGTCGACGTCGACGATCATGCGGATGGTGCCGTGCATCGCGGGGTGCGACGGGCCCATGTTGATGCGCATCGGCTCGGCGGGGAGCGCGAGGTCGTCTTCTGCGATGTCGTAGTCTTGCGGTTCCATTTAGCGGGTCTCCGCCGGATCGTTGGCGATCGCCTCGGCGAGGTGCTCTTCGTTGTGCGCGATGTCGTCGGTCTTCCACGCGTCGTCGCGCGGGGACCAGTCTCGGCGGCCGAAGGGCATGCCCTCGTCGGCGCGGAAGGGAGCGAGCTTGTCCTTCGCCTCGGGGCGATAGGGGACGAGCGGTTGGGTGCGGTCGGCCGCGTAGTCCTTGCGGAGCGGGTGCCCCTCGAACTCCTCGTACATGAGGATGCGGCGGAGATCGGGGTGGCCCTCGAACTTCACGCCGAACATGTCGTAGACCTCGCGCTCGAACCAGTTGGCGGCGGCCCAGAGCGGCGTGACCGTCTTGACGGTGGCGCCGTCGGCGAGGCGCGTCTTGAGGCGGACGCGGTGGCCCTTGTGCAGCGAGTAGAGCATGAGGACGAGGTCGAACCGCGCCTCGCGCTCGGGGTAGTCGACGACGGTGATGTCGATGAACATCGACATGTCACAGGCCGGGTCGTCGCGGAGGAACTGCGCGACGTCGAGCCAGTCGGTCGGGGCGACGACCGCGACCTCGTCGCCGCGGAAGGAGCTCGTCTCGAGGATGCGCTCGCCAAAGCGCGCCTTGAGCTTGTCGAGGAGCAGCTGGCTCATGTCGCGGCCTTCTTCGGCAGGAACGCGTGGGCGGGGGTGTTGGGACGGTCGTCGCGGGTGCGCGACTGCGGCCCGATCTCGAGCTCGCGCGGCGAGCCCTTGCCGAGAGTGACCAGGCGGTCGCCCACCGGATCGTTGTGCGGCTTGACGATCGCCGGCGTCTCGCGGCGGCCGCTCGCGATCTTGTCCATGAGGAGCATGAGACCGTCGATGACCGCCTCGGGGCGGGGCGGGCAGCCGGGGATGTAGACGTCGACCGGGATGATTTTGTCGATGCCCGGGACGGTGGTGTAGTTGTCGTAGAAGCCGCCGCACGACGCGCAGGTGCCGAAGGCGATGACGTACTTCGGATCGCACATCTGCTCGTAGACGCGCTTGAGGACCGGCGCCTGGCGCTGGACGATCGTGCCGACCACCCACAGGAGGTCGGCCTGGCGCGGCGTGAAGCGCGGCGCCTCGGCGCCGAAGCGCGCGAGCCCGTCGAAGCGCGGCCCGTTGAGCGACATGAACTCCATGCCGCAGCACGCGGTCACGAACGGGTACTGGAACAGCGAGTACTTACGGGCCCAGTTGAGGAGCGCGTCGAAGCGGGTGGTGGCGAAGCCCTGCTCGCTGCCCTCGAGGACGATCTGACCCGATTTCACGTTTCCCATTCGAGGGCTCCCTTTTTCCACACGTAGACAAGCCCCACCACGAGCACGAGCAGGAACCCGAGCATCTCGACGAGCCCGAGCCACCCGAGCGAGCGGAACTTCACGCCCCACGGGTAGAGGAAGACGGCCTCGATATCGAAGACCACAAAGAGGAGCGCGGTCAGATAGAACTTCACGCTCAGGCGGATATGCCGCCCACCCGACGACTCACTGCCGCACTCGAACGGCAGGTTGTGCTCGGGCTCTCCCTTGTTCTTGGGGCCGAGAAAGGTGGCTCCGGCGAACATCACGACCGCAAGCACGATCGCGATGGCAAACAGGACGAACATCGGCGCGTAGGCGATCATCGATCCCCGGGGGCCGAATCAGCGGGATTTCGATGGGAAATCCACGGATTCCGGCCGGGCTGGACGTAGTCGCCGACAGCCCGGGAGTCAATGATTGTCGCGGCTCGCGCAGCCTGTTCACGGCGCTGGCGTGAACGAGGGGCCTCACGCTGGGGGGCGCCCAGCGCCCGGCGCCCAGAGCGGCCTCCCGGCGGCGCTCGGCGTCTCGGCGCCCCTACGACTTCGCCAGCTTGTCCTTCATCTTCTTGATTAGCCCCGCCCAGCCGTCCTTCTTGATCGTGCTCGCGAACTCCTTGCGGTAGGTGCGGCTGACCATCGGCGAGTCCTCGACGACGATGTCGACGACGATGAAGGCGGCGCCCTTCTTGCGCACGACGTAGTCGATGAGGACCGGCGCGGCCTTCTTGTCCTTGAGGTTCTTGGCCTCGGTCTTCACCAGGGCGTCGGACGCCTTGGGCTCCTCGCCCTTGTTGCTGATCTCGTAGTTCAGCGTCTCGGAGAGCTTCTTCTTGTAGTTCTTCTCGATCAGCTGCTTGAGGATCGTGGTGAACTCGGCGATCTCCTCTTTGCTCCGCTTGCTGTACTCGTCGGTCGCCGTGCCCGAGCCGAGCGCCGTCTTGGCCATGTCGTCGTAGTCGAGGAGCGCGTTGAGCTCGGCGTCGAGCTTCTTCTCGCGGTCGGCCGACGCGGGGGTGTTGAGGAGCGTGCGCAGCGTCTTGAGCTTGCCGTCGACGAAGGCGGAGGCGTTGGCTGCCGGCGCGGCCGCACCCTGGGCGGAGGCGGGGGCGGCGAGCGCGGCGGTGCCGAGCGTGAGGGCGAGGGCGAGCAGAGTGCGGCGAATCGGGTACATGGTTCCTCGGAGTTGCTGGATCGACGGCCACCCGGGGCGCGTCATTCAAGTGGCGCCATAGAGCCCAGCCGAGTCCGTACGCAAGGGGGATGCCGTGGCGGCCCCGAGGACGCTCCCATTCTGATAGTCTCGCCGCCGTGAGTGGGAGGTCACGGACCGGCGCGCCCTCGTCTCGGCCCCCCGCGCGGAGGCCGTCGACGCGGCCACCGCCGTCCACGTCGCGCGCCCCGTCGCGCCCGCGCCTGCCGGCGATCTCGAGCGAGGATGCCATCCGTGGTCGCCTCGAGCGCTTGGCTGCACTCGGCGCAGATCGGAAGAGCAC
>JALHOE010000140.1 GCA_022843175.1 Deltaproteobacteria bacterium | reverse complement strand
GCCCGCGCCGTCCGTGCCGCCGCGCCGGCGCGCGTTCGTCGAGCACGTCGAGGCCACCGGCGCGCTGTGGTCGCGCACGCGCCTCGCGGCGCACGCCCTGCGCTCCTACGGGCGATGGGTCGAGGAGCAGCTGCGCGGGCATCCCCCGTCGACCACCGACGATCGAGCCGCGCTCCTGCAGCGCGCACGCGAGGCACGCAGCGACGAGCCCCCGCGCGGTGACGAGCTGAAGACCATGAAGGCGCTGGGCGATCTGCTCCGCGAGAGGAAACCGTGAACGAACAACAATTCGAAGCCACCTGGAACCGCATCCGCACCGAGATCGCCCGCGTGGTGGTCGGACAGACCGAGCTCGTCGACGGTCTGCTCGTCGGCCTGATCGCCCGCGGGCACGTCCTCGTCGAGGGGGCGCCCGGGCTCGGCAAGACGCTCGTCGCGCGCGCGCTCGCCAACGCATCGGGATGCAGCTTCAAGCGGATTCAGTTCACGCCCGACCTGATGCCGAGCGACGTCACCGGCTCGTCGATCTTCGACCGCGACAAGGGCGCGTTCGTCTTCGTCCCCGGACCGATCTTCGGCCAGATCCTCCTCGCCGACGAGATCAACCGCGCGCCGGCCAAGACCCAGTCCTCACTGCTCGAGGCGATGCAGGAGCGACAGGTGACCGTCGACGGGACCTCGCGGCCGCTGCCCGCGCCGTTCGTCGTCATCGCCACCCAGAACCCGGTCGAGTCGCAGGGCACCTATCCGCTCCCCGAGGCGCAGCTCGATCGATTCCTCGTCAAGCTCACGGTCGAGGATCCGCCGCGCGACGTAGAGACCGCGATCGTGCGCAACCACGCCGCGGGCTTCGATCCGACCGACCTGAGCGCGGTGCAGACCGCGGCCGACGCGACGGAGCTCCTCGCGATGCAGCAGTATGCGCAGCAGATCCGGGTCGACGAGGCGATCATCGGCTACGTCGTCGACATCGTGCGCCGCACCCGGGAGGACCGCGCGATCGAGCTCGGCGCCTCGCCGCGCGCTTCGATCGCGCTGATGAAGGCCGCGCAGGTGCTCGCCGCGAGCGAAGGGCGCACCTTCGTGACGCCGGACGACGTGAAGCCGATGGCCAAGGCGGTCCTCCGCCATCGCGTGATGCTCCACCCGGACGCGCAGCTCCAGGACATCACCGCCGACCACCGGATCGACGAGATCCTCCGCGCCGTGCCCGTCCCCCGCGCCGCCTGATGCCGATCGTCCCCACCGCGCGCCTGTGCGTCCTCGCCTTCGTCGCCACCGCGGTGGCGGTGGTGGCGGGCTACGTCGACGCGCTGGTGGTGCCGTTGGTGGTGCTCGATTTCGTGCTCGTCGTCGCCACGGTGGCCGACGTCGTCGCCGTGCTCGGCAAAAGGCTCACCGTCGAGCGCGCCGTGCCGGCGATCTTCTCGATCGGTCGCGCCAACGTGGTCACGCTCACCGTGCAGAACCGCTCGGCGCGCGCGCTCGACCTCACCGTCGCCGAC
The DNA here is from genome assembly GCA_022843175.1 of Deltaproteobacteria bacterium. Lineage (GTDB taxonomy): Bacteria > Myxococcota_A > Polyangia > Polyangiales > JADJMO01 > JALHOE01. Next base: position 21,896 of record JALHOE010000140.1, on the reverse strand, counting down.
GATCCGCTCGGCGACGCCCGCGCCGAGGGCATGCCGGCCGCCGCGCGGATCGCCGCGCACGGCGCCATCGTCGTGCGCTACGACCTCGTGCCGTCGGCGCGCGGCGCGCGGAGCTTCGGACGGGTGACCGTGGAGTACCCCGGGCCGCTCGGGCTGTGGGCGCGTCGCGAGCGCTTCGACGCCGCTGCCGACGTCGACGTCTACCCCGACGTGCACGCCGCGCGCGCCCTCGAGCTGCTGCGGCGGCAGGGCCGCAAGGACGCGCGGCTCGGTTCGTTGCGGGTCCGTGGCGGCGACACGGACTTCGAGCGGCTGCGTCCGTACGCCCGGGGCGACGAGCCCCGTCACGTCGACTGGCGGGCGACCGCTCGCCGCGACGACGTCACCGTCCGCCAATACCAAGCGGAGTCCGACCAGAACGTGATCTTCGCGCTCGACATCGGTCGCGCGATGCGCGGGCAAGAGGGCGACAGCGGCCTCTCCGCGGTCGATCACGCGATGAACGCCGCCCTCCTCGCCGCCGACGTCGCGCTGCGCGGCGGCGACAAAGCCGGGCTCGTGGTGTTCGACGACGCCGCGCGCGTGTGGCTCCCGCCGACGGGAGGGCGCGCGGGCGCGCGCAAGCTCACCCGCGCGATCTATGCGCTCGACGCAGACCTCGCGGCGACCGACTACCGGGCGGCGATGTCGTTCGTGCAGGCGCGAGTCAAGGCGCGCAGCCTGGTGATCATCTTCACCAACGTCCTCGATCCGCGCTCGGCCAAGGAGCTCGCGAGCGCGGTCAAGACGCTGCTCCCGCGCCACCTCCCGCTGTGCGTGCTGATGCGCGACGGCGACGTCGAGTCTCTCGCGCGGAGCGCCATCCGCCGCCCCGACGACCTCTACGTGCGCGCGGCGGCGGCCGACACCCTCCATCAGCGCGACGAGCTGATCCGCGCGCTCCGTAACTCCGGCGTGCTGGTGCTCGACAAGAGCCCGGGCGAGATCACCCCCGAGCTGGTGAAGAGCTACCTCGAGATCAAAGCCCGCCGCCTCCTCTGACAAAAAGCCAGGAGCCGCGACCGTCAGGGAGCGGGTGTCGAAGAATTCCCTCGAACAACCCGCTCGCTGACGCGCGCGGCTCCCGACCGATCAGGTCACGTCAGGGAGGGCAGATGCTCCCCTCGACGCAGATCGCGAACGTCGCGCCGGAGACGAACTTCGGGCAGCACGTGTTGCCCACCGGGCAGACCCCGGCGGCGCAGGCGGCGGCGCCCGACGGACGATAGTTGCGGCAAGAGCCGGCGATGCAGACCTCGTTCTGCTGGCACTGGTTGCCGCAGGCGCCGCAGCTGAGCGGGCTGGTCTGGAGGTTGACGCACGCGCGGGTGGTGGTGCCACCGACCGGGCAGCTGGTGAGACCGGTGGAGCACGCCGGTCCCGCCTTGCACGTTCCGGCGTCGCAGATCTGCGTGCCCGTGCAGACGGTGCCGCAGGCGCCGCACGCGCGCGGATCGTACTTGGTGTCGCGACAGATCGTCGCGCCCATCGAGGTGCAGGCGGTCAGGCCGGGGCGGCAGACGCACTTGCCGGTGCCGTCGCAGACCTCGGAGTTCTGGCAGTCATTGCCGCACATGCCGCAATGGTTCGGATCCTCGGTGGTGTCGGTGCACGCCTGCGCGCCGCCGAAGCCGCTGTTGCACAGCGTCTTCATGCCCTCGGGGCAGGTGCACGCGCCGGCGAGGCACGCCGAGCCGCTCGGACAGCGGAAGCCGCAGGTGTTGCAGTTGAGCGGGTCGGTCTTGAGATCGACGCAGCGGGTGCCGCACATCGACGCGCCCGCCTTGCACTTGCAGGCGCCGGCCTCGCAGGTCTCGCCGGAGGCGCAGCGATTGCCGCACGTCCCGCAGTTGTTCATGTCGGTCATCGTGTTGGCGCACGCCGCCGCCGGACCCATGCCGCACAGGCGGCTGCCGGTGGGGCACGCGCAGGCGGTCGCGCCGGCCGTGGTGATGCACGACTGTCCGGCTGCGCAACGCGCTCCACACGCGCCGCAGTTGACCGGATCGCTCGTCAGGTCGGCGCAGCCCGACGGGCACGTCACCTTCGGAGCGCTGCACGGCGCGTCCATCGGCGGCACGACGGTGTCACCCGGCGCGTCGCTGGGCGCGGTGTCGGGGGGGATCGGCGCGTCCGGGTCGGGCGGCGCCGTGTCGTCAGGTGGCAGCGACGAGTCGTCCGGCGGCAATGACGAGTCGGCGCCCGTTGTCGATGTGTCGTCGCCCGTGGTGGACGAGTCCTGATCGACGATGTTGGGATCGTCGGGGACCGTCGAGCCGCCACACCCAACCAGCGCCGACAGCGCCAAAGCCATAAGAATCCGTGCACGCATGGTCACCTCCGCGTGACAGATCGTAGCTACAGCCACACCGTCATTCGCGTGCCGTTTGGCAGTGCCGTTCGCGATGGATGATTCCACTACTTCGGGAGGTCGTGGATCGCCTCGCCGCCTGCCGCGGCCCACGCGGGCCGGTCGCGCAACCGTTCGCGGTAGGCGACGACATTGGGGAAACGAGATGCGTCGTCGAGCCTTGTTTTCCGCAACATCGCGGCGGCGACGCCCACCGAGAAGTCGGCGAGCGTCAACGTTTCGCCGAGCACGAACCGATGTGCCGCAAAGTGTTCTTCGAGCACACCCAGGGATCGCTCCAGCTCTTCGACCGCGTCGTCGATCACCCGGGGATCGGCCGCGGGGCGATCGAAATGCGGCGCGACGACGTCCGCCCACCAGACGGTGCCGCACTGCATCGCCATGTGCATGCTCTCGAAGAACATCCACCGCAGCACGCGCGCCTCGTCGGCGGGACGCTCCGGCCACTTGCCGCGCGTCTTCCCGAGGTACGCGAGGATCGCGTTCGACTCGTAGAGCCGCTCGCCGTCGTCCTCGAGCACCGGCACCTTGCGGTGCGGGTTGATCCGCGCGAACTCGGGCTTCTGGTGCTCGCGACGAAACAGGTTCACCTCGATCGCCTCGTAGGCAACGCCGAGCTCCGCGAGCGCGAGCCGCACTTTCAGCGGGTTCGGCGAATGTCGAAAGGACCACAGACGAAGCGCCATCGCGGCATCGTACACTCGCGGTCCACATGGCGGAGGAGACCGACGGGCGACGGTTGCGTGCGGTGCGAACCAGGGAAGCGATCATCGACGCGGTTCTCGCGTTGGTCGACGAGGGCGAGCTGACGCCGACGGTGCCGCAGATCGCCGAACGCGCCGGCGTCTCCGAGCGCTCGATCCGCCAACACTTCGCGTCGCGCTCCGCGCTGCTCCTCGCGGGCGCGGCCAAGCACGCCGAGCGCGCCGCGCGCCTCCACGCGCCCCCGCTGGCCAAGGGCAGCTTCGACGCGCGGCTCGACGCGTTCGTCCGCGCGCGCATCGCCTACCTCGAGGCCACCGCCGGGGTGCGACGCGCGGCCATGGTGCACGCCGACGAGTGGCCCGTACTCAAGACGGCCATTCGCGCGCTGTCGATGGAGCGCAAGCGCGAGCTCGAGGTCGCGTTCGGACCGGAGCTGGCCAAGCACGAGGACCGCGCCGAGCGGCTCGAGGCGCTGCACGTCGCCGCGAGCGGCGCCGCGTGGGACGCCCTCCGCCGCGATCTCGGTATGTCGAGGGCCGAGGCCGAGAAGCACCTCCGCTTCGTCCTCCACGCGCTCGCGAGGAGATAGCGATTCCAGACCCGCAGTGGTCAGCGCGGCCCGTACGGGTTGTACGGCGGCTGCGGGTACGGCTGCTGGTACTGCGGCGGCGGCTGCGCGGTGGACTCGGTGCCGGTGAGCCGCACGTAGACGATCGCCTGTGCGAGCGTGATCACCGCGAGCGCCGGGAACATGCCGAGGCAGCACGCGAGCAGGCCGAGGAGCATGACGCCGAACGAGTACAGCCCGAGGAGGAACAGCTTGCCCTTGCTCCCGACGGTCGCGTCCCAGCTCGCGCGCAGCGCCTCGACCGGACCCATGCCGCGGTCGATGATGTAATACGGGTAGAGCATCAGCCCGAGCGACAGGATCACGCCGGGTACGAACAACAGCGCGAACCCGACGACCACCAGGATGGAGTGGATGACCATCCCGCCGAGCATGCGGAGGAAGAAGGGCCCGCCCGAGAAGATGTGGGCGAACTCGGGGGCCTGACCGCGCGACGCGCTGAGATACATGCGGGTGAAGCCGGCCTGGAAGAACGCCTGCAGCGCCCAGCCGATGAGGAACCCGAAGCCGAGCAGCGCGTCGTACACCGGATCGGTGAAGTCGGCCCGGTGGCCGGGGCCCTGGACGATGAGGTTGTAGAAGCTCGCGATCTGCTGCGGCGCAGACGCCGCCGCTCCGCCGATCATCGTGCCGAAGACGAGCGGCACCCAATGCACCTTCACCACGTCCCACGCGCGCCCGATCACCTCGCCGGGCTCCCACGGCTGCGGGCCGAGCCCCTGCGGGGGCAACTGCGGCGCGATCGGCCCCTGCTCCCTCGGCGCGCCGTACGGGTTGTAGGCCATCAGGAGCCCCGATACGTGGAGTAGCCGAACGGCGAGAGCAAGAGCGGCACGTGGTGGTGCTGGCCCGCATCGCGCACCGCGAAGGTGATCTGCACCTCGGGGAAGAACGCGCCGTCGAGGTACGCGGCCACGTCGAAGGTGAGGCGATACGTCGCGGCCTCGACGGGCGCGTCGCCGAGCAGCGTCTTGAGGCGGCCGTCGGCGTCGGTCACGCCACGACCGATCTCGCGGAAGCCACCCTCGCCCTTCTTCTCGAGCACGATCGGGACGCCCCCCGCGGGTTTTCCGCGCGCTGTGTCGAGGACGTGGGTGGTGATCTTTCCGGTGCTCATGGCGTGGCTCTCCAGCAGCTTGGCGAGGCGGATGTGCGTGATCTTGCGCTGCTCCTCGGCGGCGATGCGCAGCTCGGTCTCGGGATCGTTGGCGAGCCGCGCCCGGGCGATGGCCAGCATCTCGGGCGCGCTCTTGCCGGTGGCGCACACGATGTAGATGTGACCGAACCGCTGCTCGTAGTCGGCGTTGGCGCGCGCGAGCGCGTCGAGCACCTCTTGCTCGGCCCGCGCGGCGCCCGACTGCTCGCCCTCGGACCACGCCTTCTCGGTGCCCGATTTCTGCTCGACGTCCCGCTTGCTCCCGATCCGCGGGTGGGCGGCGAACGCCTCGAGCCAGTCCTCGCGAGTGAGCGACCACCAGATCGAGTCGCTCGCGCCGAACATCGAGTCGACGTCGGCGAAGGGGCGCGCGTCGACCATCCGGCGCACCCACGCGGCGGCCCCGCAGCACTGCTTCAGCGCTCGAGACGCCTCGTCGGCCGAGAGCGCGTTGAGGATCACTGCGGCACCCCATAGACCCGGAGCCGACTGACTCCGCCGTCGGGGTGGATCGACAGCCGCACGTGGGTGCACGGACGGTCTCTGTGGGTGAGCACGTCGGTGAAGTAGTGCCGGGTGTGGGCGCGGAGCTTCTGCCGCGGGAGGATCTCGAACCAGGTCTGCTGATCGGAGGAGCCCTCGAGCCAGCAGCTCTCGGGGAAGTTTCCCTTGAAGTGGTTGGTGTCCACCTCGAGCGACTTGATCGCCCCCTTGCGACCGAGCTGCACGATGGTCCAGTCGTGGCCGTCGCGCCGCTTGCGACGGGTCTCCCAGCCGTCGCCCATGTTCACCGCGCGCCCGGGCATGATCAGGTTGTGGCGCGAGCCGAAGAACATGTCGTTGCACGCGGTGACCACGCCGCCGTTCTCGACCGCGGCGAGATCGACCGCCGCGCCCATCGCGAGGATCCGCTTCCAATCGGGGATCACCACCCCGAACACTCGCAGGCGCGCGACGCCGCCGTCGGGGAAGATGCGCAGTCGGAGGTGGGTGACGCGCCGGCCGCCGACCGCGAAGGGGAAGAAGTTCGACGTGTCGCCCGCGAGCTCGCTGCGCGGCAGCACCTCGAACCAGTTGGCCGCGAGCAGCGCGTCGACGTCGGGATCGCCGTCGACCTCCGCCGCGTCGATCGCCGCGCCCTCGGGGAAGTTCCCGCGGAAGAAGCTGGTGTCGATGTCGACGCCGCGGAGCAACCCCGGCATGCCGAGCTTGAGCACGCACCAGTCGTGGGTGTGGTCGGGCTTGCGGCCGAAGGAGCGGCGCGACTCCCAGCCGTCCATCAGCTTGCCGCGCTCGGTGTACGCGTGCGGGTCGAACACCGCGCGCTGCACCTGCAGGAGGTTGGTCATGCTCGCGAAGAAGTCGTCGCTGCAGGCGAGCGCTGCGCCCCCCACGCGCTCGGACGCGAGATCGGGCAGCTCGGTGAACGACGGACCCTGACGAATCGGCGCTTCGACGATCATGAAACCCTCAGGCGTTCGCCGCGCGGCGATCGCACGGCGGCGCCATCGTAGATCGTCTCGCCGCGGAGGAGCGTGCGATGCACCACGCCCCGGAGCGTGCGGCCGGCCCATGGGGTCACCTTGTGCCGGTGCTCGATCGACCCGGCGTCGACGGTGAAGGTCTCGTCGGGGTCGAAGCACACGAGATCGGCGTCGCGGCCGACCGCGATCGCGCCCTTGCGGTCGCCCAGGCGCGCGAGCGCGGCCGTCTCGCGAGACGTCCAGCGCGAGAGGTCGAGCAGCGAGAACCCGCGCGCCGAGGCCTCGGTCCACACCGCCGAGAGCCCGAGCTGGAGGCCCGCGATGCCGCCCCAGGCCGCCATGAAATCGCCGGTCTCCAGCTTCTTGAGGACCGGCGTGCACGGGGAGTGATCGGAGACGACCTGCGAGATCGTCCCGTCGCGGAGGGCGGCCCACAGCGCCTCGCGGTTGTCGCGCTCGCGGATCGGCGGGCAACACTTGAACGGCGTCTGGCCCGCGGGGATCTCCTCGGCGGCGAACGTGAGGTAATGCGGACAGGTCTCGGCGGTGATCGGGACGCCGGCCCGCTTGGCGTCGCGCACGAGCGGAGCGCCCCCCGACGACGAGAGATGCACGATGTGCGTGCGGCACGCGGTCTCGCCGGAGAGGCGCACCATTCGCTCGATCGCGAGGTCCTCGGACACCCGCGGACGCGAGGCGAGGAACGTCGCATAGGCGCGGGGGTCTGCGTCGTGCAGCAGGGCTTCGGCGCGCGCGATCGACTCGGGGTCCTCGGCGTGCACGAGCAGCACCGCGCCGTGACGCGCGAGGATGGGCATCGCCCGGCGCAGATCGTCCTCGGTGACGTTGACGAAGTCGTCGATGCCCGAGTGCACGAGGAAGCATTTGAAGCCGGGCAGGCCCTCTTCGAGCATCCCCTCGAGCTCGCGTTCGTTGCCGGGGACGACCCCACCCCAGAAGGCGACGTCGACGTGGATGTGCTCGCGGAGGGCTGCGTCCTTGGCCCGCACCGCGTCCCGCGTCGTGGTCACCGGGATACAGTTGAGCGGCATGTCGACGACGGTCGTGATCCCGCCGCGCGCGGCGGCGCGGGTCGCCGTGGCGAATCCCTCCCACTCGGTGCGGCCCGGCTCGTTGATGTGCACGTGGGCGTCGACGACGCCGGGCATCACCACCTGCCGGTCGTCGACGTCGAGCACGTCCCCCGGCGCCTCCTCGAACGCGCCGATCCGCGCGATCCGACCGCGCGAGATGTGAATCGACGCCGGCGCGATCGCGTCACCGAGCAGGACGCGTCGCGCCCGCACCACCAGATCCGGCTCACTCATGCCGGCGAAGGATAGGTCAGCCGCCGCCCTGGGTGGGCATCGAGGGGCGACGACCGTTGGTCAGCGCGCGCGACGCAGCGAAGACGAGCTGGTCGATCTCGAAGGGCTTCTTGAGGAGCTCGACGTTGAAGCGGGCCGCGATCACGTTCGCGAGCGGGAACGCCGAGCAGACGAGCACGCAGGGCGCGTCCGGGCGGGCGGCCATCTCGGCGAGCAGCTCGGCGCCGAAGTCCCCGTCGAGCGAGAGGTCGAGGACCACCAGCGAGGGGCGTTCGCGCAAGAGCACGGTGCGAGCGCTCCCGAGATCGCTCACCCCGAACGGGCCGAACCCGGCGTCGGAGAGCGCTCCGACGATCACGTCGCGCATGACGGGCTCGTCCTCGACGACGAGGACGGAGCGGGGACCGCTGGTGTCGGTGGAACTGGAATGCATGAGCCGAGGAGCAGGGTGGGTACCACGACTTTCTCAATCTGGCTCGCCCACAATCGCTCGCGCTCCGCGCGTTCGGTCACCACCCCTACTTGGGTCGGGCATCGCAAACCCAAAGTTCGTGAGCAAGCCACCCGAAACCGAGCCGACCCCGCGGATCCTCCTCGTCGACGACCATCCGCCGAACCTGCTCGCCCTCGAGGCCATCCTCGAGGGCGTCGGCGCGGAGTTCGTGCGCGCCGCGTCGGGCGAGGAGGCCCTCCGTCGCCTCCTCGACGGCGAGTTCGCGCTGATTCTGCTCGACGTGCAGATGCCCGGCATCGACGGGTTCGAGACCGCGGCGCTGATCCGCCGGCGCGAGGCCACCCGCGGGATCCCGATCATCTTCCTGACCGCGATCCACCGCGAGGCCTCGCAGCAGATGCGCGGCTACGATCAGGGCGCCGTCGACTACCTCCTCAAGCCGTTCGATGCGCACGTGCTGCGGAGCAAGGTCGCGGTCTTCCTCGAGCTGCATCGCGCGCGCGAGCGGATCCGCCGTCAGGAGCAGCAGCTCCTCGAGCAGGAGCGCCGGCTGTGGGAGCGGCGCACGCGTCGCCGATACCGCGACCTCACCGACGCGATGCCCAACGCGGTGTGGGCCGCCGAGCCCGACGGCTCGATCTACTACTTCAACCGCGCGTTCACCGATTACACCGGTCGGATCGGGCCGCGCGCGCCGCAGTCCGCGGTGCTCGACCGCATACACCCCGAGGACCGCGAGGCGTGCACCCCGGTGCGGATGGCGGCGATCGCCGAGCACACGCCGTGCGAGACCACGTTTCGCATGAGGAACCGCGACGGCGTCTACCGCGCGTTCCTGGAGCGAGTCTTCGTGGAGCGCGACGAGGATGGGAGGGTGATCGGCCTCGTCGGCGCCCTGACCGACGTCGAGGATCTGCGACGCGCCGCCGACGAGAAGGACGCGTTCCTCGCCGCGGCGACCCACGAGCTGCGAACGCCGGTCGCCGCCGGGATGGCCGTGCTTCAGCTCGCGCTTCGTCGCTTGAACGCGGGGCGCGAGGTCGACGCGCGAGACGTCCTCAACACCGTCCAGGATCAGGTCCGCCGGATGGCCAAGCTCGTCGACGATTTGCTCGACGCGACACGCCTCGCACGCGGCGGGCTTCCCCTCGACGTCGCCCAGCACGACCTCGTCGCCGTGGTGCGCAGCGTGCGCGATCGCTTCGCCGCGCTCGAGCCGGATCGCCCCCTCGAGCTGCGCGCCCCCGCGGCGCTCCCGGCCCGGGTCGATGCGAGCCGCATCGATCAGGTGATCAGCAACTTGATCGCGAACGCGGTGCGCTACTCCGAGCCCGGCTCGCCGATCGAGGTGCGCGTCGAGGAACTCGGCGACGACGCGCAGATCGCGGTGCGCGATCGGGGCATCGGCGTCCCGCGCGACCGGCAGCAGGCGATCTTCGGCCGCTTCACCCGCGCACACGGCACGCGCTACGGGGGCCTCGGGCTCGGCCTCGACATCGCGCTCGGGATCGTGCGGCAGCACGGCGGCGAGATCAGCGTGGAGTCCGACGGCGTGGCCGGACGCGGCAGCACGTTCACGGTGCGACTGCCCCGCCACCCCGCGGAGTCCCAGCACGACGTGCACGCCCCCGCCGGTCCCCCTAGCATCGAACGGTGACCATGCGTCGCTTGGTTCTCGCCTGCCTCGCTGCGACGTCGCTCTGCGGTGGCGCCTGCGGCCCCTCGATGCGCCGGTTCCCGCTGCGCGAGCCGCTGTGGCACGACGACGACCAGAAGCCGTTCCAGGGACCGCTCGAGGAGTACTATTCGCCGCTCGCGTGGGACGCGGCCGACCAGACGATCTTCCGCCCGGTGAGCCAGTTCTTCGCGGTGAGCCCCGGCGGCGAGGCCGTCAACGTCAACGCGTTCGACGAGGTGCCCGACTCGAGCTGGTACACCGCGCGCGCGGGCAAGGCGGCGCTCACCGTCGACGACTTCGGCCTCGGCGCGTGCAAGGGGCGACCGCCCCTGTCCACTTCGGAGAAGTGGAAGGTCATCAAGGCCAAGCCCAACGGCGCCAACCCCGGCTTCATGATCAAGGCGGCCAACGGCCGGAAGTATCTCGTCAAATTCGAGGTCGATCAGGTCGAGCGCGCCTCGTCGGCCGACGTCATCGGCTCGCGCCTGTACTTCGCCGCCGGCTTCACCGGTCCGTGCAACACCGTCGTGTTCATGAAGCCGGACATCCTCGAGATCGATCCCAAGGCCACGGCCGACGAAGAGGGCGAGAAGGTCCCGCTGACCAAGAAGCACCTCGACAAGATCTTCGAGGTCGCCGCCAAGGCGAAGGACGGCACCTACCGGGCGTCGGCGAGCCTGCTCTTCGAGGAGAAGCCGCTCGGCCCCTGGACCTATCAGGGCACCCGCGACGACGATCCAAACGACGCGATCCCCCACGAGGATCGGCGCGACGTGCGCGCGCAGCGCGTGCTCGGCGCCTGGCTGAATCACTTCGATGCGCGCGAGCAGAACACGATGGCGCTGTGGGTCGGCAAGGACGCCGGCTACGTGCGGCACGCGCTCCTCGATTGGGGCGACTGCTTCGGCAGCATCTGGCCGTGGGATCGCCTCACGCGCCGCTTCGGCCACAGCTACTACCTCGCGTTCGATCACGTGCTCGTCGACTTCGTCACCCTCGGCATCCTCCAGCGACCGTGGGACAAGGTGGAGGTCGGACCGGCCGGCCGCGTGTTCGCCTACTTCGACGTCGAGCACTTCACGCCCGACGCCTGGCGCCCTGGCTACCCCAACCCCGCGTTCGGCCGCATGACCGAGCGCGACGCGGCGTGGATGGCGCGCATCGTCGCGAAGATCGACGACGCCGCGGTCGACGCCATGGTCGACGCGGCGCAGATCAAGACGGAGGTCACCGATCGCGAGCTGCGCAGGATCCTCAAGGGCCGCCGCGAGCGCATCCTTCGTCGGTGGCTCGCGCGCCTCTCGCCGCTCACGCAACCGGAGCTCTCGGGCGACAAGCTCTGCCTCGAGGATCTCGTGGTGGCCGCGAACCTCTCGCCGATGTCCGCGCGCCGCTACACCCTCCGCGCCTACGTCGGCGACGAGCTCGAGCAGGTCGACCTGCCCGCCCCCACCTCGCCGTCGACCGCCCGGGTATGCACCACGCTCCCGCGGGTGAGCGGCGCCTCGGCCACGTCGCCGCGCTATGTGATCGTCGACCTCAGCGCGACATCGCCCGGCTTCACCTCGAACGCCCCCGCGCGCGTTCACCTCTACGACCTCGGCGGCACCTACAAGCTCGCGGGCCTCGAACGCCCCGACTCGACCGCGAAGCCGCGCTGAGTGTGAGCCGTCGGGACGCGTGGGCGTTGGTACGAGCTGCGCAATCGTCGAGCGGTATGAAGTACCTCATCGCCGCGTCGCTCGTCGTCGCGTTGGGCTGCGCGAAGAGCGCCCCCGCCCCCGTCGTCGCGCAGTCGCACGCGCCGCTCGCGCGAGACCGCGTGCTCCGTCCGATCGGCGTCGCGCAGTCGATGCAGCCGCTCTCGAACGAGCCGCACCTCGTCGTGCACAAGACCAAGGAGGGCGGCGTCGGCCTCACCGGCCCCGAGAAGACCTATCTCGAGCGCGTCGACCCGTCGGGATGGAGCGGCCGCTCGTCGCCGCCCGACGCCATCGGCGGCGGCCCGAGGGCCACCGAAGACATCGAGTAGGGTTTGGGGCCAACGCCGTTCGGTTAACGCCGCGCGGGGACAAACCGGGCGCCAGGGAGAAGAGCCTCACGCCAAGAACGCCCGCGAGCGAAGCCGTCTGCCGACGGCTCGCCGAGACGTCGTTGCCGCAAACTGCAGCGGACGCGTCGATGCGCCCCCATGGGCTGCGCCCCATATGAATCTCGGGCGGCCTTGGCGTGAGGCTCCTTCCCTGGCGACCGGTCCTCCTATCCGAATGGCGTTCGGTTCAGGGCATCACGAGGCGCTCGAAGAAGTCCCAGCCGTCGCAGCGGACCGCGCCGGAGCCAAGCTCTACGCAGGTCGTGGCGCCGGCCACCGAGATGGCGCGCACGTCGGGGACGATCTTGTCGAGCGGCGCGCGGACGTCGCCCCAGCAGTGCCCGTTGCCGTCTGCGGTGCGCGCGCAGCTGTGGGCGAAGCCGAGGGCGATCTGCGTGACGTTGGCGAGGGCGATCTTCTTGGGCTCGAGCTGCGCGTCGCGCGTGCCGTCGCCGAGCTGGGCCTGGAAGTTCGCGCCCCAGCAGTAGAGCGCGTCGCTGCGCGCACAGGTGTGCGCGAAGCCGAGCGCGATGTCGACGGCGCCCGCGACGTGCGCCACGCGCGTCGGCTCGTGGCGGTTGACCATGGTGCCGTCGCCGAGCTGGCCGGCCATGTTGCTCCCCCAGCAGAGCACACGGCCGCGCTCGCCGAGCGCGCAGGAGTGGTAGCTCCCGGCGACGATTCGCTGCGCGGAGACGAGCTTGGTGCGGACCGGCGTCGCGCGGTCGACGGTCGTGCCGTCGCCGAGCTCGCCGTCGCCGTTGTAGCCCCAGCACCGGACGGTGCCATCGCCGAGGCGCGCGCAGGAGTGGTGGGCGCCGAGCGCGAGCCCCTCCGCCTCTTCGAGACCGGCCACCGGCCACGGCGCTCCCCGATCGATGTGCGTGCCGTCGCCGAGCTGTCCCGTCGCGTTGTACCCGAAGCACGAGACGGTGCGATCCACGCGGCGCACGCAGGTGTGGTAGTCGCCGATCGCGACCTCGAGCGCGTCGTCGATCGCGCCCACGCGGACCGCCCGCGAGCGGTCCTCGGTGCTCCCGTCGCCGAGCTGACCGTAGTCGTTGCGGCCGACGCAGCGCACGGCGCCGTCGCTCTGTACCGCGCAGGCGTGATAGCGCCCGAGGGCCAGCTGGGTCAGGCGAGGCGCGACGGCGGCGCCGACCGCGGAGATCGGCACGGAGCGATCGTCGGGCGGCCGGATCTGCGCCTCGCGTCGACAACCCGCGAGGACGAGCAGAGCGAACAACAGTTGGGGCCGCACGGAGCTGCCCACTGCATGGTCCGCACCATCCGCGGGCGTGCGCAGCGGGAACGCATGCGACCGGCGCCGTCGCGCTCGCCTACTCGGTCGCTTGTCTCCGCGCAGCGAACGACACCGTCTTGCTGTTCACGAACGCGCGGATGCCCGGCACGCCGAGCTCGCGGCCGTAGCCGCTGTGCTTGATGCCGCCGAACGGGACGCGGGGATCGGACGCGACCATCGCGTTGACGAACGTCTGCCCCGCGTCGAGCTCGTTGATGAAGCGCTCCTGCTCTCCCTCGTCGGCGGTCCACACGCTGCTCCCGAGGCCGAAGGGGGAGTCGTTGGCGCGCTCGATCGCCTCGTCGAGGCTTCGCACGCGCGACAAGAGCGCGACCGGGCCGAACACTTCCTCGCGATACGCGGGCGCGCTCTCGGGGATGTCCGCGAGGACGCCCGGGCGAAACCAGAACCCCCGGCCCGGCATGGCGCGGCCGCCGCAGAGGAGCTTCGCGCCGGCGAGCACCGACCGCTCCACCTGCTCGACGACGTCCCGCCGCACCGACTCGAGCGCGAGCGGCCCGACGTCGACCGGCTCCATGGGATCTCCGACCGCCAGCGCCTCGAACGCCGCGACGAAGCGCTCGGTGAAGCGGTCGTAGACCTCGTGGTGGACGAGGAAGCGCTTGGCGTTGATGCACGACTGCCCGTTGTTGAGCGTGCGGGAGGCCACCGCGGCCTTCACCGCCGCCTCGAGGTCGGCCGACGGCATGACGATGAACGCGTCGCTGCCCCCGAGCTCGAGGACCGTGGGCTTGATGCGCTTGCCGCACTGGCTCGCGACCGCGGCGCCCGCCGGCTCGCTGCCGGTGAGGGTCGCCGCGACGACGCGCGGGTCGTCGAGCACGCGGCCGACCGCGCCGGCGCCGATGAGGAGCGTCTGGAACACGCCCTCGGGGAAGCCCGCGCGGGTGAGCACGCTCTCGATCGCGAGCGCCGAGCGCGGCACGTTCGACGCGTGCTTGAGGAGGCCGACGTTGCCGGCCATCAGCGCGGGCGCGGCGAAACGAAAGACCTGCCACAGCGGGAAGTTCCACGGCATCACCGCGAGCACCGGGCCGAGCGGCAGGTGCCGCACGAACGTCCGCGACTCGGTGGCGATCGGCTCGTCGGCGAGATCGCGCGCGGCGTGCTCGGCGTAGTGACGACATGCCCGCGCGCACTTCTCGACCTCGGCGACGGCGGACGCGAGGGTCTTGCCCATCTCCTCGACCATCGTCGTCCCGAGGTGCGCCTTCTCGGCGTCGAGCAAGTCCGCCGCGCGTCGCATGGGCGCGGCTCGTTCGGCGAACGTGGTGCGGCGGAACGCGCGGAACGCCCGCTCGGCCGCCGCGAGCTTGCGATCGAGCTCTTCGTCGGTGAGCGCCGCGAAGGTCTCGAGGGTGTCCCCGGTGCGGGGGTCGATGCTGGCGATCGCCATCGCCCCACATGAGCCGCTCCGCACGCGGGGCGCCACTCCATCCGGATGGGGCGGCGCTGTCGTGAATCCGCCACGGCGCGCGAAGTTTGGTTCACACCGGAAGCGCAGAACCCGGCGAAAATGCGCTGGTCCGGCAATTGCTGAGCGGCGCGACATGAAGCTCCTTCGCCTCCTTGGGTCCTCCGTCCTCCTCGCGTCCCTCGGCGCGCTCGCGAACGCGTGCAGCGCCACCGACGACACCCAGACCGCCAGCGGCGCCTGCGCCCAATACGCAGATGCATACCGAGCTTATACACAGCGTTGCGCGCAGACCTTCGGCGGCATCAGCACCGCCGACTCGCGCTGGGAGCAGATCGAGGCGCGCATGCGGCTGGCGTGCAGCTCGTCGCTCTCGCTGCCCGGCAACGCCGTCACGCCCGCCGGGCTGACCGTGTGCGCCAACAAGATCAAGACCGCCGGCTGCGACCTCGACTCGGACGACATCCCGGAGTGTGACTTCGACACCGGCACGCTCGCCGACGGCGCGGCGTGCGCGAGCGGCAACCAGTGCAAGAGCGGCTCGTGCAAGAAGACGATCAGCGAGACGAGCAGCTCGGCGTGTGGCGTCTGCGAGGCGCGCATCGCCGTCGGCGGCGACTGCTCGACCGCGGGCAGCAACTGCGTCTCGGACGCCCGCTGCGACGTCACCACCAAGAAGTGCGTCGCGATCGTCCGCAACGGCGTCGGCGGGTCGTGCGACTCGGCCAAGGGCGAGCAGTGCCAGAGCGGCCTCTACTGCGACTTCACCACCAAGGTCTGCAAGGAGCGCGGCGCCGCCGGAGCGACCTGCTCCTCCTCGTTGCCCTGCCAGACCGGTCTCCAGTGCAGCCCGACGACCCGCACCTGCGTGACCCCCGTCCTCGCGACCGAGGGCCAGACGTGTGGCACCAACGGCGTCTTGTGCGCGAGCGGCCTCCGCTGCGACGGCGCCACGATGAAGTGCGCGAAGCTCGTGTGGGTCGCGCCGAACGGAGACTGCAGCGCGCCGGGCTCGATGTGCGAACACGGCAGCTGCAACAGCACCACCAAGAAGTGCCCGGCGCTGATCGCCGACGGTCAGGCCTGCACGAGCGACCGCTCGACCGGCGTGTGCGACGACTTCGCGTCGTGCATCGACGGCAAGTGCCAGCTGCCGGGGCAGACCGTCTGCAAATGACCCGGCTCGCGCTGGCTCTCCTGCTCGTGGCAGGGTGCTCCGTCGAGCCGTTCAGCAAGTCGTGCACCCAGATGGACTGCAACAACGGCGTGCAGGTCGACTTCACGCTCCGGGATCGCGGGAGCTACGTGTTCGAGCTCACGCTCGACGGCGTGAAGACCACCTGCCGCGCGACGCTGCCCCTGCCCAAAACGTCCCCGAACCCGTGCGATCGGGACAACATCCACCTCGGCCTGTCGGGCTCACAGCTCGCCGAGGACCAGCACGCCCTCACCGGGCTCAAGATCCAGTTCAACACCCCCGGGCAGCTGCAGCTTCGCGTCACCCGCGATGGCACGGCCATCGCGACGCTCGACCGAACGATTACCTACACGACGACCCCGGGGCCCAACGGTCCCGGGTGCGAACCCGACGAGTGCAAGTCCGCGAAGCTGACGCTGTGAGCGCATAGCGGCCTTCGCAGGGAGCCGCGGATCGCCGGGAGTTTCTCGCGGTCCGCGGCTTGCTCTTTCCGGAGGCCATGAAGCTCGCCACCCTCCTCCGCTCCACGCTCGCGGGTGGCGCGGCAACGGCCGTCGATCTCTTGGTGCTGTTCGCCTGCATCCACCTCCTCGGGTGGTCGCCGCGCATCGCGAGCCTGCCGGCGCTGCTCGCGGGCGGCGTGGTGAACTTCCACGGCAACCGCACCTTCGCGTTTCGCGCCACGTCCGGCTCGCTCCAACGGCAGGCGACGTTGTTCGTCCTCAGCGAGCTCGTCACGCTCGCGCTCAACGGCATCCTCTACGACCTCGCGGTGCGCACGCTCCACCCGGGGACCGGCGGCGCGATGGTCATCCGGCTCCTGACCCAGAACATGGTCTTCCTGGCCTGGTCGTTCCCCGTCTGGCGCGTCGTGTTCCGCACGCGCGTATGATCGGGCGATGGCCGTCGCCACCTGCCTCCTCTGCGAAGCCGCCTGCGGAATCCTCGTCGACGACACGACCGGCGCGGTCCGGGGCGATCCCCGCGATCCGATGAGTCGGGGCTACGTGTGCCCCAAGGTCGTCGGCATGCAGGACCTCCACGACGATCCCGATCGCCTGCGCACACCGCTCATCCGCGACGGCAACGGCTTCCGCGAGGCGTCGTGGGACGAGGCGCTCGAGCGCGCGGGCGCCATGCTCCGCGCGGTGCGCGACAAGCACGGCCCCAACGCCCTCGCCGCGTATCAGGGCAACCCGACCGCGCACAACCTCGGGCTGATGACGATCGCGCAGGCCGTGCTCCGCACCCTCGGCACCAAGAACCTCTACTCGGCGTCCAGCGCCGATCAGGTGCCGCACATGCGCGCCGCGCACGAGGTGTTCGGGCACGTGCTGTTCATGCCGGTCCCCGACGTCGACCGCACCGAGCACCTCCTCATCCTCGGCGCCAACCCGCTTGTCAGCAATGGCAGCATCATGACCGCGCCGGACTTCAAGCGACGCATGTCCGGGATCCGCGAGCGGGGCGGCCGCGTCGTGGTCGTCGATCCGCGCCGCACCGAGACGGCCCGCGCCGCCGACCAGCACGTGTTCATTCGCCCCGGCACCGACGGCGGGCTCCTGCTCGCGATGATCCACACGATCTTCGCCGAGGGGCTCGCGAAGAAGAGCGCGCTCGTCTCCGGCCACGACGAGCTCCGCCGCGCCGCCCTCCCCTTCACCCCCGAGGCGATGGCCGCGCCGACGGGCATCGACGCCGGGACGATCCGCGGTCTCGCCCGCGACTTCGCCGCGCGCGAGCGGGCCGTCGCCTACGGACGCATCGGCATCTGTCACCAGGAGCACGGCACGCTCGCCGCGTACCTGGTCTACGCCCTGAACGCGATCACCGGAAACGTCGACCGACCGGGCACCATGATGTGGAGCACGCCCGCGGCAGAGTTGGTGTGGATCGCCGATCTGGTCGGGCTCTCCGGTCACAGCCGCTTCAAGAGCCGCGTCCGCGGCGCGCTCGAGGTCGGCGGCGAGCTGCCGATCGCCGTGCTGGCCGAGGAGATCGAGACCGCGGGACGCGATCAGGTGCGCGGGCTGATCACCTCCGCCGGCAACCCCGTCCTCTCGGCCCCCAACGGGCGACGCCTGGAGCAGGCCCTCCCCCGGCTCGAGGCGATGGTGTCGGTCGACAGCTACTTGAACGAGACCACGCGCCACGCCCACGTCATCCTGCCCCCGGTCTCCCCCCTGCAGCGCTCGCACTACGACCTCGCGCTCAACGCGTTCGCGGTGCGCAACGGCGCCAAGTACGTTCCTCCGCCGCTGCCGCGTGGGGACTCCGAGCGCGACGACGGAGAGATCTTCGTCGAGCTCGGGCTTCGCCTCCGCGCGCCCGGGCTCGCTCGATTCGCGGCGCTCGCGCGGCGGCTCCGCCCCGAGGCGATCCTCGATCTGTTCCTTCGCATCGGGCCCCATCGCCTCTCGCTGCGGCGACTGCGCGAGCACCCGCACGGCCTCGATCTCGGCCCGCTCCAGCCACGCCTGCCGAAGCTGCTCCGCACCAAGAGCAAGAAGGTCGAGGTCGCGCCGCCGGCGCTCCTGGCCGAGCTCCCGGCGCTCTCCCGCTCGCTCGCGAGCGCCCCGGACCTCGTGCTCGTCGGCCGCCGACACCTCCGCAGCAACAACTCGTGGATGCACAACACCGCGCGGCTCATCAAGGGACGGGAGCGCTGCACGCTCCTCGTCCACCCGCGCGACGCCGAGGCGCGCGGGCTGACCGAGGGCGCGCTGTGCGAGCTGTCCACCGCGCGCGGCTCGATCACCCTGCCGGTGGAGATCACCGACGAGATGATGCCGGGGGTGGTCAGCGCCCCACACGGCTTCGGTCACGACCGCGAGGGCACGAGGCTCACCGTGGCGGGCGCG
This sequence comes from Deltaproteobacteria bacterium, assembly GCA_022843175.1. Classification (GTDB taxonomy): domain Bacteria; phylum Myxococcota_A; class Polyangia; order Polyangiales; family JADJMO01; genus JALHOE01. The sequence goes on along the minus strand of JALHOE010000140.1, from coordinate 3,164 downwards.
CACCCGGGCGCCAGCGTCAACGACGTCACCGACGAGGAACGGCTCGATCGCCTCACCGGCAACGCGGCCTTCAGCGGTCAGCCGGTGACGGTGCGGAGAGCCACCAAGCACGACGCGCCGAGAGCCGACGCGCCCGCGGGCGCTACGCCGACTTGATCGCGATGAGGCGCTCGCTCTCGTCCCACAGCCGTCGCGCCGCGGCGTCGTCGCGCGCGGGGCGGCTCGGCTTCACCGGCTGCGAGTCCTTGAAGTAGGCCCCGGTCGTCGTCACGTCGGGCGACGCAGCGACGTGAATGGTCGTGGCCGCGCCCTTGGCCGGCGTCTTGAGGAAGGGCGCGGCGAGCTTGAACGCGAGCTCGCGGAGCCCGCCGAGATCGCCGCCCCGCGCGAACTCCGTGGCGACCACGCCGGGGTGGAGCGCGTTGACCGTGACGCCGCTGCCCTCGAGCCGCCGCGCGAGCTCGCGCGGGTCGAGGTTGTTGGCGAGCTTCGACTCCGCGTACACGTCGAACCAGCGGTACCGATTGCGCTGGATGAGATCGTCCCAGTCGAGCCCCGCGCGGGCGCGGCGGTGCGCGTCGGACGAGACGACGACGATCCGCGACGGCGCGCTCGCACGCACCCGCTCGAGCAACAGCTCGGTCAACAGGAAATGGCCGAGGTGGTTGACGCCGAACGTCGCCTCGAACCCCTCGTCGGTGAGCCGCCGTTCGCCGAGGATGAGCCCGGCGTTGAGGACGAGGACGTCGATGCGGTCGTAGCGGGCCAGGATCTCGGCGGCGAAGGCGCGGATCGACGCGAACGAGGCGAGGTCGAGCGCGAAGTTCTGCACGTCCGCCCCGGTCTCCGCGCGGATCTCGGCGGCGGCGGCCTCGCCCTTCTCGGTGTTGCGCGAGCCGATGGCGATCCGCGCGCCCTTCTGCGCGAGTGCGCGCGCGGTCTCTTTGCCGATGCCGGTGTTGGCGCCGGTGATCACCACGACCTTGTCCTTCATGGCTCACAAGGATGCCGTAACCGCGCGCCGGGCTCGCGCGTTTCGAGTACGCTCGCGCGGCGATGCGGGCGCTCGGTGTGACGCTCCTCGCGCTGGTCGCGCTCTTCGGGCTCCTCTTCGGGCTCGCCGTCGCTCGCTACCCCGGCGGCACCTGGTTCGATCCCGCGGCGCCGGGGCACGACCTCTTGCGCAACTTCCTCTGCGACCTCACCCAGCCCGTGGCGCTCAACGGGCAGCCCAACCCCGGCGTCGGCTTCGCGCGCGCGGCGATGCTCGTCCTCGACGCCGCGCTCCTCTGCCACTTCCTCGCGATCCCCGCGCTGGCCCCGCCCACGCCGCTCGCTCGGCCCCTCCGGGCCGCCGCGGTCGTGTCGTTCCTCGGCATCCTCGCGGTGCCGATGACGCCGTCGCTGAGGTTCGGCTCGCTGCACACCGTCGCCGTGCTCGCCGGCACCATCCCGGGGATCGCCGCCGGCGTCCTCTCCACCTCCATGCTCGCGCGCTCGGAGCACCGATGGCTGTTTCGGCTCGGCGCCGCGGTGTTGGCGGTCGCGGCGGTCGACGCGGCGCTGTACGTGACGCACACGCTCAGAGGGGGCGCGCCGCCGCTGCTCCTCCCGCTGCTGCAGCGGGTCGCGCTCACCATCCTCCTCGGGTGGATGACGCTGATTGCGAGTACCATGCTGCGACGATGGCGGTGACCGCGCGGTTCGAGGAGCTGGTGATCTTCGTGACGGACGTCGAGCTGACGGCGCGCTTCTACGAGACCGCGTTCGGGTTCAGCCGGCGTCGAAGCGGCGAGGGCTTCACGGTCCTCGACGTCGGCGGCGTTCGGTTCTCGCTGCAGTCGCGCGCCCTGGCCACGCGCCATGGGGGCGAGACGGTGAGCAAGATGAGCCTCGACCGCACGGCGCCGCCGTTCGAGCTCGCGTTCGACGTCACCGAGGTCGACGCCACCTTTGCCCGCGCGGTCGCGGCCGGCGCCGAGCCGCTCGAAGATCCCCACGACACCGAGTGGGGTGATCGCATCGCCCACCTCCGCGACCCCAACGGCGTGCTCATCGGCCTGAGTCGAATTCGCGGCTGACGCCCGCGCGCGGTACGCTGACCGCCCAGTGAACGTGGTGCGCGCAGTCGTCGTCGTCGGTCTCCTCGGCTGCTCGCTGACAACCTCCCTCGACGGCGTGTTCGGTCCCCCCCCGTGCGGCGCCGAGGGCCTCGCGTGCTGCGCCGCGTCTGCCTGCAACACGGGGCTCCAGTGCCGCAGCGGCGAGTGCCTCAAGCCGCTGCCGTGCGGCGGCGACGGCGAGGGATGCTGCAACGACACCTCGTGCAACTCGGGCCTCCGCTGCGAGCTCGCCACCTGCAGCCCGATCCCGCCGCCACCGTCCAGCCCCTGCGGCGCCGCAGGGCAGATGTGCTGCGCGACCTCGGCGTGCAACGCGGGCCTCGTGTGCAGCGGCGGCACCTGCGTCGGCTGCGGGAGCTATCGACAGCCGTGCTGCGCCGGCGGCGGCTGCCGCGGCGACACCGCGTGCGTCGAGGGCACCTGCAGCGCCTGCTGCGCCAAGTGCAAATCGCGCGAGCTGTACCACCGCGTATTCGTCAACAACGACTGCGCCGAGGCGTCGAAGCAATACTGCGCCGTCGGCGACCGCGGCGGCCTCGGCGACTCCAAGTGGGGCACCTGCCAGGCGTTCTAACCCCGGGCGCGGCGGCGGTTGTCGAGGTGGACGCCGATCAGGTGCACGAGGAGGACTCCGAACAGCGCGGCCCACGCCCACGCGCGCGACGGCGGCGGCGGTGGCGTGGCGATGGACTCGAGCCCGAAGTAGCGAGCGACGTTCGGTCCCCCAATCGACCACAGCAGCCGATCGACGCCGGCGAACGCGAACAGCGCGCCGAGGAACACGCCGCCGAGCAGCGCGCCGAGGATCCCGAGCGACTCGGGCGCGCCGGGGATCACGCGCGACGCGGCGTCGGCGGCGCGAGGGGTGCGCCCGCCGAGGTAGTAGCCGGCGATGAACATCAGCCCGGCGGCGAGCACGCTGTGCTGGAAACCGAGCGTCCGGCTCCCGGCGATCGGCTTCGCCACCGCGTCGCGGACCGCGCCGCGCACGTCGGCGCGATCGAGCGCCGCGCGGACCACGGCGTCGTCCGGCGGCGCGCC
>JALHOE010000139.1 GCA_022843175.1 Deltaproteobacteria bacterium | reverse complement strand
GCCGTCCCCGCCCGGCGGCGCGTGCGCAGGCTGCGAGATCGGCGCGCCGGTCCGCGCGTCGCCCGCGGTCGTCGCCGCGATGCTTCTCGCGATCGCCGCGCGGAGGCGCAAGCGCGACTGATGGAGGAGGCGCTCGTCACGCAGCTCGTCGTCGGCCTGGTGGTGCAGGTCGTCGTCACCGGTGCGCTCGCCGCGTGGGGGCGCTGGGTCGAGGCGCGCATGGGCGGCGGCGTCCTGTGGAAGTGGGCCCGTCGCGGGCCGTGGCTCTCGTTCGCGCTCGTCATCCCCGGCATGCTGCTCGGGATCTGGCTCATCACGCGCGCGTTCGGCGCGGCGCAGAGCCTTTCTTCCGAGTACAAGGCGCGCGCGCTCGCCGAGGGAATCTCGAGGGCGATGAACGTGTCGGCGCTGTTCTTCCTGCCGGGCTATCTGATCTTGTTGGGGAGCATCGTCGCGTTCGTCGTCGGCTCGCTGCGAGCGGCGCGGTAGCTCACCGAGGGCTTCGCAGCGCCACGGCGAGGCTGCACGCCAACATCAACACCCCGACCGGCGCCCAGATGGCCCGTTCGCGCGCGCTCGGCGTGATGAGGTTGAGGACTGCGCTCAGCCCGGAGAACGCCACCACGACCCACACGAGCTTGCGCGACGCGCGAGACCACCCCGGGAGCGCGACGCCCGCACGCGAGAGCACGACGCCGGTGAGCGCGGCGAGGATCCCAGCCTGAATCACCGCAGCCACGCGCAGCGCCGGAGGAAACTGCCCCGGGTACGCGCCGCCCATCGCGTAGCCACCCCATGGAGCCCCGGCGGCGAGCGCGAGCTGAAAGAGGACGGCGCCGCCGGCGACGAGGGCGAAGAGGAGGGCAGCGCGTCGCACGAGCATGGGGCGGGAGAACGCGTTAGCACAACGCCCTGACGGAAGGCTCGCGGGCAAGGATTCCCCGAAGCGTCTGTGTGATGAAGAAGCGGAGAGGTTGCTGACGCTTTAGCCCAAAGACAGTCCTGACACTCTCGGTCTCGTCTTCTTCGGCAAGATCAATCCTCGTTCGAGTCGTTCTCCGTCGAGATCGCCAAGGTGAACTGGGCCAAACCTGTTGCGCCGTGTGCTGGGAGCAGCCACAGACTTCTTGCGAGGAGAATGATATGCGCTATTATTCAAGCGTGGAACAGCTCCTCTTCGAGTACCCCAACACGTGGGGTGGTCGTCGCGAGGGCGCGGGGCGGCCGCGAGGGCGCGTGAGCCGGCACATGCCGCACGTGCGTCGCCCGGAGGTCTCGCGGCACCGGCCCCACCACGTCACAGTCAGGGTCACGCGAAGCACGTTCAACCTGCGCAGCCAGCGCTGCTTCCGCCCGATTCGCGAGGCGCTCGGCGCGGTCCGCGGGCGCGAGGGCTTTCGCGTCGTGCAGTTCTCGGTGCAGCACAACCACGTTCACCTCATCCTCGAGGCGCGCGATCGCGCCACCCTGGCCAACGGCATGCGCGCGCTGCTCATTCGCGTCGCCAAGGGTCTCAACCGCGTGATGGGCACCCGCGGGCGTCGCTTCGCGGACCGGTATCACGAGCACGTCCTCCGCACGCCGACCGAGACGCTGAACGCGCTTCGCTACGTGCTCGGCAACCGCGCGGTGCACCTGCGGCGGTGGGGCCGCGCGCCCGGCGCCGGCGATGCGTTCTGCTCGCTCGCGGCCGAGGGCCTCGTCACAGCGCCCGGTTCTTGGTTGCTCCGCGAGGGGTGGGCGCGCGCGGGACCGCCGGAGTAGTCGCGGGCTTGGCCCGGCGCTCGCAGTGCTCGGGGCCGAACCGCGATGTTCGCGGAGCTTTCGCTTCTCCTCCCTGATCGCGCCGCCGTTCGTGGCGCGACGCCCGACTCCGGCGCCGGCGTCGACACCCGACCGGAGGACGCCGGTCCGGCGCTCCCGTCCGTCGACTGTCTGACCGACGACTTCGGCCCCTCGTCCGGCACGCTCGTCGACTTCCACTACGAGAAGCAGGTCGGCGCGTGCGGCAGCAGCGACTGCAGCGACTTCGTGCTGTTCGGCCCGAGCTGCGTGATGACGTTGCAGGTCGGCGGCGCGAAGACGAGCGCGACGCTCACCGCCGCGGACTGCGCCCTCTTCACCCGCTGGGTCACGAGCGACCTCTTGGTCAACCACCTCCGCGACAGCGTCACCTGCTGCGGCAAGGACGTCCCCGGGAAGTTCGAGTCGACGGTCGTTCAGCGGAGCGATGGCTATGCGGCGAAGAAGACGGCCTCGTGCGAACAGGAGCCGTTCGCGAGCCATCGGGCGTGCATCGCGAGCGTTCGCGCGAAGTACTTCCCCGGGAAGTGACGTTGGCAGCCGGCCGCGACACACTCGCTGAGTGTCGCGCTGGCTCCTCGCTCTCTGCATCGCGGGCTGCGCCGCGCCGGCGAAGGAGTCGCGGGCGCCGGAGCCAGCGCCGGCGTGGCCGCTCGCGCCCGCGCTGGCTCATCCCACGCCGCCGCCGACGCCGCCTCTGCGGGGAGCCTTCGTCGTCGACACCATCACCGACTGTTGGGCCGACGGCGTCGCGGTCGACGAACACAGCGTCTACACCGCGTGTCGTAATAACGGCGCGGTGTACGCCACCAACATCGCTGTGCGCGTCACGAGCTCCCTGTACCGGGCAACGCCGAGCTCTGTGGCTCCGCTCGCGATCGATCGCGACCGCGTGTACTTCGGCGACGGGGCTGGCGTCAGGTCTATCCTCAAGAATGGGGGCGGGCAGCCGCAGCAAGTCTTCCAGGGCGGCCTCGCGATTGGCCTCGTGGTGTCCAACGGCGAGCTCCTCGTCGCTTCCTTCGACAAGGGCATCTACCGGCTGCCCCCGGGCGGCGGAGCCCCGCAGCTCGTGGCCGCCGCGAAGGGCCTGCTGTCGATCGCCGCAGACACCGCCCACGTCTTCTTCATCGAGAAGGTGAGCGGGGTGCGGCGCATCTTCGAGGTTCATCGCGGAACCCTGGCCAAGCGCGATCTGGGGATCGCGGAAGCTTCCACCCTCGCGGCGGGCGGCGGCTGGGTCTACTCGAGCAATCCCGTGGCGCTCGCCTCCGGTGCGCGCGTCGCGGGGCCCAAGCCTCACTGCAGCGCGTTCGCGGCGGACGAGAGGTTCGCGTTCGCGCGCTGCTATGAAGAGATCTTCGCGAAGCCACACTCGGGCGACCCCTGGGTGTCGCTGGGCGAGCTTCCCGGCGACAGCCACACCCTGGCGCTCGGCGAGGGGTTCATCTGTTCGACGCAGGGGCTCGCGCACACCGTTCTGCGTTGTGTGACGCGGCCGCTGAACTATCGATCGGAGCCGCGACCGTAAGGGAGCGGGTTGTCGAGGGAGTGACAACCCGCTCGCTGACGCTCGCGGCTCGACAAAACGGCAACCGCGGGCTTACGGCCGCGGCCCCTGCGATCACATCGTGCTGCTTACTCCGCGGCGGCGACCATGCCGGTGGTGGCGGCGGCGTTCATCACGCGCTCGGTCTCCTCGTGGGCGTGCTCCTGCTTGTCGAGCAGCGTCTTGCCGAGCTCCATCCACTCCTTGCTGATCTTGCCCTGGATGACCTCGCCGACGACGGCGAGATCTTCCTTGGCGAGCGCGATCGCCTCGGCGCGGCGGCCCCACAGCGCCTTCGCGTTGGCGATGGCCTTGGGAGTCGTGGTCGCGACGAAGCTCGCTGCCTTGCGCGCCTTGTCGGCGGTGCGCTCGGCGAACGTCTTCGTCATGAGCGGGGCGACCTCGTGCACGAGATCGGCGCCCGAGCCGCAGACGGCGTGATCCGGCTTGTGCAGCGAGTGCGCGTACTTCGGGTGCTTCTCGAGCCAGGCGTTGACCTGCTCCTTGGTGAGCCCGTACTGCGCGAGCGTCTTGTCCATCTCGTCGATGGCCGCGAGCTTGGCCTTGAACAGGTACATCTGGACGCGCGAATAGAAGTTCACGCGACCGTCGCCGCTCGTCTCGACCGGGCAGAAGATGGTGCCCGGATTGAGCTCGGTGATGAGCGACTGCACGCCGTCGCTCACGCCGGCCGAGGGCATGCAGCCGAACGGCTTCACGCTCAGCGTCATGTGCGCCTTCTGCTTGACCACGTTGAGGATCAGCTTGCCGACCTCCATGTGGCCCTCGCCGCCGCGAAGATCGTTGTTGTAGTACTTGTGCGAGACCTCGGCGATCTCGTCCATGTTCGGCAGCGTGTAGTTCTCCAGGCCGATCGCGTAGGCGAACGCGTGGAAGAGCACGCGCACCGCCTTGTCGGCCACGTGGAGCACCGCGCGCGTGCGCTGGATGTCCGTCGCGCCCTTCATCGAGTGCAGGCCGTAGTGGCCGTCGTCGACGCCGCGCAGGTGCATGCGCTGCTTGATGTCGTTACGCCCCTCCCAGATCGTGTAGAGGATCCAGGCGGTGACGAGCTGCACGTCGGCCTCGGCGCCCTCGCCCTCGAGGAAGCGCTGGAGCTGGTAGTTGCCGTCGCCCTCGGTGGTCATCGCCCAGAACTCGCCGATGATCGAGACCTTCGGCTTCGCGCGGAGCTTGTCGACCTTCACCTTGGCGAGGAGCGAGCGCACCTTCCACAGCGCGACGAAGACGTTCGTCTGCTCGGAGAGCGCCCGGTAGACGATCTTCTTGCCCTCTTCGAGCGCGCGGTCCGTGGCGCCCGCCTCGACCTCGTAGGGGCGGATGCGGTAACCGATCGCGTTGAGCACGTCGCCGGCGACGAGCGCCTTGACGAGGCCGATGAAGAACGGCGGCTTCAGCTCGATGCCGGGGCCCTGATCGCCGCTCGCCTGATCGAAGCCGCCCTTCTGCTGGAAGAGCAGCACGCGGAAGCCGTCGAAGCCGGCGTCGCGGAGCGCCTTGCGGTACTCGGTGACGTACATGCCGAAGCGGCACGGGCCACACGCGCCGGCGGTGAGGAAGACGTACTTGTTGACGACCTCTTCGGCCGTGAGGCCGTGTTTGTCGCGCAGCGTGCAGAGGTACTTCACCAGGTTGCCGACGGTGAAGTAGGTCGGGTTGCACTGGCCGCGGTTGCCGAACTCCTTGCCGTGGCGGAGCGCCTCGTTGTCCGGGCAGTCGAGGTGGATGACCTTGTAGCCAAGGCCCTTGAGCGCGCCCTCTACGAAGTAGTCCTGCGCCATCGTGAGGCCCGACACGAGGATCGTCGTGTCGTACTTCTGCCGCTGCTCCTTGGTGAAGTTGAGGTTGGCCATCTCCTCGACCCACTGGTCGCGCTCTTTGTCGAGGCCGAGGCGTACGCGCTCCTCTTCCTCGAACTTCTTGAGCTCCGCCTCGACGTCGATGTCGACCCCTTTCTCGATGAGGGGGAGGCGCTTCTTGTCAGTCGTGGTCTGGTTCATAGCGGTTCTCCTCAATCCTCGGCGTCGGCGGCGATGGCGTGGTTGTGAATCTTGAGCTCCGTGATCGTGGGATCGGCCGGAGAGATGTCGTCGTGGCGGAGGTCGTGGGCGAGGCGCGGGCGCGGCTCGTGGTGGTGGTGCTGGTGCTCCACGTGCGGCTTCGGGCCCTTGTGCGCGATGCGGTTGATCGAGCCGTCGGCCTGCTTCTTCCCGAGGAGCACGAGCCCCTTGGGCGCCTCGGGCGCGCGCTTGGGAGCCTCGTAGGCGCGGATGCGCTCCGAGAGCTCGGCGAGCTGCGCCTCGAGCGCGGGATCGCTCTGCTTGCGCGCGGCGAGCTGGTCCCTCTTCATCGACAAGAGCTCGAGGCGCTTGCGATCGACGCTCGCCAGCAGCTCGCGCTGCCTGTCGCGCATGTCGGTGAGGCGCTCCTCGTGCAGCTTGAGCGAGTGGGCGTAGGTCTTGACGCGGATCTTGATCGAGCCGCCCGGCTTGTTGGCGTCGATGTCGTGGAGCGCGGCGTAGGGCGTGGCGCTCGCCTCGATGATCGAGTCGATGAGGCCGTAGGTCGGCGCGTCGTGGCCGCACTTGAAGCTCGAGAGGTCGAGCACGACGACGTTGGGGTGGCGGGCGGCGAACTTCGCGGCCCACACCTTCTGCGCGCTGTTGACCGAGTAGTTCTCCGGCCACACGTCGTTGATGTCGAGCGGGTCGAGCCCCTTCGCGATGTCCTCTTTGAAGTACCGCGCGAGATACTCGCGGTCCTTGGGGATGGAACGGACGCTGAGGATCGGGTAGCCGAGGACCTGGAACTCCTCGGGGATGCCGTGGTTGAGGCCCGGGTCGGAGTGATAGGGGCGGCCGATCATGAGGATCGCGACGCGGTCCTCTTCCTCGACCGTCTCGAGGATCGCGCGGCCCTTCTCCTCGACGTCGCGGTCGAACTCGCGGAGCGCCTTCCACGCCTCCTTCACCGCGTGGTCGTTCTCGTCCTCCGTGATGCCGAAGCGCTCACCGAAGATCTCGAACAGACGGCGACGGAGCAGCAGCGGCTCGGCGAACGAGAGCGCCGGATCGAAGTACTCGATGTTGCGCGTCGCGAAGAAGTCGACCTCCTTCGTGAAGGCGGCCTTCATGACCTCCGGCGCGCCGGCGACGATGGGACAGCACGCGGTGTCCATCGTGTTCTTGAGGAACGTGTCGACGTGCGTGAGGATGGGGAAGAAGATGTAGTTGAGCGGGCGCTTCTTCTCCGGCTCGTGCTTCACGAACAAGAGGTTGTGCACGTGGGCCTGCGCGGCCTTGCTGGGGAAGCACGGGTCGATCGAGCCGTATTTGCCGCCGGCGACCCACATCTCCTCGCTCGTCTCGTCCGAGAAGATGACGTTCTGCTTCTGGATGCCGATCACCTCGAGGTACGTGCGGAGGAACGGCGCGATCGACCACACGTTGAGCACGCGCGGGATGCCGATGCGAATGCCGCGGCGTTTGTCCTGCGACTCCTTCGACGAGCGCTGGAACGGCCGCACGCTCTTGACGCGGCGGATGCCGAGGAAGCCCTTCTTGACCTCGATGTCCTCGATCGGCGTGCCGTGCGGGGGCATCGGCTCCGGCGTGAAGAAGTGGACGAACGCCTTCTTCGACTCGTAGTCGACGCAGTTGGGGAACTCCTTGGCGAGGGCCTTCCGCTCGGCGACGAGCTTGAGCATGGCCTCCTTCGACTCGACGGTGCCCTTCTCGCAGGAGAACCCGCTGATGTAGCGCGACGTGGAGCCGTCGGGCCGGGTCGCGTCGATGAAGGTGCGCTTGCAGTTGTTCTCGCAGAAGTGGCAGACCGTCTCTTCGTCGTTCTTGCTCGTGTATTCGAGCGCGATCGCCGCATCCATGCCGATGAACGTCGACGTGCCGCGGCGGCGCACCACGCGGAGCGTCTCGAACGCGGCGCCGATCGCGCCGGCCTCGCCGGTGTGCGGGTGGACGAACACCTCGCCGTCCGGCACGCGCTCCTTGATGTAGTCGACCTGCGCCTTGACCGCCGCGAGGTTGTACTGGGTGCCGCCCTGGAGCACGAACTTGCGGCCGAGCGCCGCCAGACGCGGGATCTGCACGACGTACTGCCACACGTTCTTCGGCAGCACCTGCGCGAGGCCGGCGAGCAGCTCCTCCTTGGAGTAGCCCTCTTTCTGGAAGTTCACGCGGTCGGTGTCGAGGAACACCGCGCAGCCGTAGGAGAACTTGGGTGAGAGCTCCGCGCCGAACGCGACGTCGGCGTACTGCTTCACCGGCACGCCGAACTGGTCGGCCATGGCCTGGAGCAGCATGCCGTTGCCGGCGGAGCACTGGTTGCTCAGGCGGAAGTTGGCGATGTCGCCGTTCTTCATCATCAGGACCTTGATGTCCTGACCGCCGATGTCGCAGATGACGTCGATGTCGCCGAAGAAATGGACCGCGCTCATCATGTGCGCGACCGTCTCGACCACGTTGACGTCGGCGCGCAGACACTCCTCGAGGACGTCGGCGGCGTAGCCGGTGGCGCCGAAGCCGAGGATCTCGAGCGACGCTCCCTGCGCGGTGACGTAGCCCTTGAGCTGCGCGAGCAGCTCCTTCATGTCCTGGATCGGGTTGCCCTTCGAGAGCTGGTAGGCCTTGCAGATGATCTGCGAGTCCTCGTTCACGAGGACGGCCTTCGACGACGTGGAGCCGCCGTCGAGCCCGATGACCGCGCGCACGACCTGGCCGGGGAGCAGCTTGAGCGGCTGCCAGTCGGGGATCTTGTAGAGCTCCTTGAACGCGAGGAGCTCGAGCTCGGTCTTGCTCAGGGGCGGACCGGCGGACTCGCCGAGGCGCGCCTTGCGACCGTTGTGGATGTAGTCGTAAATGCCGGCGGTGCCCTTGTAGACGCCGACGCCCGCGTCCTCGTGGAGGCCGTTGAGCACCGCGCCGAGCGCCGCGTAGTACTGCGCGTTCTGCGGCACGATGACGAGCTCTTCGATCGGCACGTCCTTCGGGTACTGGTAGCCGCGCTCGTCCCAGGTCTGCGGAATGCGCAGGCGCCAGCACTCCTGGAGGAACGGCATGTACGTGTTGGGCCCGCCGAGCAGCAGCACCTTGCTCCGCAGCGTGTTGCCGCGCGTGAGCACGCTGAGGTTCTGCAACACGATCGCGTCGGCGAGCGAGTTGAGGACCTCGTGGCTGGGGATGCCCGACTTGATCAGGTTGACGATGTCCGTCTCGGCGAACACGCCGCACTTGGCCGCGACGTGATGGAGCTTGCTCGCGTCGAACTTGACCTTGAGAGTCTCCTCCATCGGCACGCCGACCTTGAGGAAGCACTTGTCGATCGTGGCGCCGGTGCCGGACGCGCACTTGTCGTTCATCGACGCGATCGCCGTTTTGCCGTCGGAGTCCTTCGACTCCTTGAAGATGATGATCTTCGCGTCCTGGCCGCCGAGCTCGATGACGCTGCCGACGTCGGGGTGGAGGTGCTCGACCGCGAGGGTGACCGCGTTGACCTCTTGGACGAATTTGCCGCCGAGCGGTCCGGCGAGCGGCGCGGAGCCCGAGCCGGTGACGAAGATGCGCGCGGCGCCCTGCTTCAGATCGGGCAGCGCGGCGTGCATGGCTTCGAGCAGCTCGAGACACTTCTCTGGCTGCTTCGTGAGGTGGCGCTGGTAATCGCTCCACAAGATCTCTTTGGTGGCGGCGTCGACCACGACGGCCTTCACGGTCGTCGAGCCCACGTCCATGCCGATAACCAGTTCGCGCTTCATGAGCCTCCTCGAACTGACGCGTCAGTCGAACGATTCCTGCAGGGTGATTCGGCGGAAACCTGCACGAAACCAACTAGACTGGCGTGTCAGTTCATCGGTCGTATCCGGGGTTGCAGGCTCCTGGCAAGCCGGCGGGGCCCTTTTCTGCTGGCACGGGACTCGCTGAGGCGTCCAACCGCCCGACTGCGCGGCACAAAATGCGTCACCTACTATCCCTGTGCGTTGTCTCCGCGGTCCTCCTCGCCGGGCCCCTGACCCGCGCCGCTCCCGATCCGCCGCCGAAGCGCACCTACTACGGCTGGCAGAACATGATCGTGGGCTACACGGGCCTCGGGCTCATGGCGCACGGCTACTTCGCCGGCAGCAACGCCGTCATGATCACGGGCGCGAGCACCTTCACGCTCGGCGGCTCGTTCGTCCACGCGGCGCACGGCAACGTCCCTGCCGCCATCGCGAGCCCGTTCCTCACCGCGGGGATCCCGCTCGCGACGCTCGCCGCCGGCGGCGTCACCGACGAAGCGGTGCTCGCTCTCGGCGTCCTCTATGCGCTCTCGGCTCCGGTGGTCGACGGCCTGCTCGGCCGCGTGGTCGACGACCCCGACTTCCCCGCGTTCACCCGCGTGGGCGTCGGCGTGGCTCGGTTTCGCGCGCGCCACCCGGCCGCCGGCGATGGCGTGCTCGCGGCGACGACGCAGTTCGGCATGGGGCTCGAGCTCTCGGTCGGCGCGCGCATTCAGCAGTTCGTCGTGGCGGCGACGCTCCTCGAGCACATCGTCGCGTTCGAGCAGCCGGGCTTCGCGCCGGTGGCGCCGCTCACCGGCGACACCAGCTTCACCCTCGCGACGCTCGGACCGACGATCGAATGGCACCCGCAGCGGCGGGGCGGCCCGTTCGTCGGGGGAACGGTCGGCATCGCACATTTCGCGCGGCAGACCGACGACGCCCCAGTCGGCGCCGCGCTCGCCGTCCACGCGGGCTACGATTTCGCGACGTCTGCGCGCTCCTCCGTCGGCCTCGCGCTGCGCTTGCTCTATGCGTCGATGCGGACGGACGAGTACGGAGGCAGTCGGGTGCAAGCGTTCACGCCGGCGCTCATGGTGTCGTACGCCTACCGTTGATCGCCTATGCTTCGCGGCGATGGGTCCGTCGCAGTCGGCCGCGCTGATCGCCCTCCTCGTCGCGACGACGGGCTGCACCACGTCGGCCGAGGACGTGGACTTCACGTGCAGCCGCAAGAGCTGCCCCGAGACCGGCATCGTGAGCGAGTCCGGCGTCGATGCGCCGATTCCGGAGACCGACGAGGGCGTGAAGACCGACTCCACCGCGCCCGCCGACACCGCGGTGCCGGCCGACCTCGACGCGTCGGGCGGAGACGTGATCTTCCCCATCGAGGACACCGCGCCGCCGTGTGAGGCGGGCGGCACCTTCTGCGGCGACGAAGAGGGCTGCAAGAACCTCCCGACCGACCTCACCAACTGCGGCATGTGCGGCAAGACGTGCGCGCCGGTAGCGGCCGCGACCGTCTCCTGCGCGGCCGGCAAGTGCGAGTTCAAGTGCAACGCGGGTCGCGACGACTGCGACATGAGCGAGGCCAACGGCTGCGAGACCCTCCTCAATACCGACGAGAACAACTGCGGCACCTGCGGCAAGAAGTGCCTCGCCACCGAGCTCTGCACCGCGGGCACCTGCACCCCGAAGGTCGTGGTGATCGAGAGCTTCGAGCCGTCGTGGCCGAAGTCCCCGTGGGTGGTCGGCAACGGCAGCGCGACCGGCTCCGCCAGCGCCACCTGCGCGCACGACGGCACGCTCGGCTACGCGGCCCCCGCGTTGAACCCGATCCACTACTACCGCACCGACGTGACCGTCGGCGCCCCGGGCGACAAGCTCACCGCCTGGTACCGCACCTCGGGCTCCGGGCGCTTCTACTTCGGCTTCGGCGCGACGGCGACGGGCGCGTGGTCGTTGGTCGCCGCGCCGAACACCAATCAGCTCTACTTCGAGCGCAACGCGCCCTACGGCACCTACACGTCGCTGACCACGAAGTCGCGCACCTGGTCCACCGGCGTGTGGCACAAGCTCGAGATCTCGTTCGCCGCGGGCGGCGTCGTCACCGGCCGGGTCTACGCGGCGGACGGCACCACGTTGCTCGACACGATCAGCACGACCATCGCCGGCTTCACGCCCGGCGGCGTCGCCTTGCGCGCGTTCGCCGCGGGCACCTGCATCGATACGTACGAGCGTTAACGCGCGGCCACGTGATACCCTCCCCGCCAGCTCTCGGGGGTCTGTGGACGACCACTACTCGCTGTTCGAACGCGCCCCCGACGCTTACCTCGTCGTTGCGCGCGGCGTCGTCGTCGCCGCCAACCGGGCAGCGCGCGACACGCTGTGCGCCGCCGAGGGGGCGGCCGTCTCTTCGCTGTTCGAGGACGACGCCCTCGCCGAAGCGACGGCCACGACCGAGCGCGCCACCGGAGAGATCGGCCGCAACGGGCGGCGCTACGAGTTCGCCGCCACCCCGCTCGGCGACGACCGTCACGGCATCATCTTCCGGGACGTCACCGAGCGCCGTCGCCGCGAGGAGCTGTGGGAGCGCTATCAGCTGCTCTCGGAGAGCGCGCACGACATTGTGCTCTTCATCCGGCTCGACGGGTCGATCCTCGAGGCCAACGCGGCCGCGGCGCACGCCTACGGGTACTCGCGCGAGCAGCTCGGCCGGCTGAACATCCGCGATCTGCGCGCCCCCTCTACCCGCGAGATCGTCACGTCGCAGATGGCGCAGGCGTTCGAGCGCGGTGTGGTGTTCGAGACGCTTCACATCCGCAGCGACGGCACCACGTTCCCCGTCGAGGTCAGCTCGCGCTCGGCGGTCGTCGGCGAGGAGCCCGTGCTGCTGAGCATTCTGCGCGATCTCACCGAGCGCAACGCGATGCAGGCGCGCGTCCTCCACTCCGACCGCATGGCGGCCGTCGGCACGCTCGCCGCCGGAGTCGCGCACGAGATCAACAACCCGCTCGCCTACGCGTTGACCAACCTCGAGATCCTCGCGCGGCGCCTCCCGCGGATCCGCAGCGGGCTCGCCGATGTGCCGCCGCCGGTGGCGGCGGATCTCGACGTCGCCGAACAGGTGCTGGCCATCGCGCGCGAGGGCGCCGACCGCGTTCGCGCCATCGTCCGCGATCTCAAGACGTTCTCCCGCGTCGACGACGCCGACCACGGGCCCGTCGACGTGCGCGCGGTCCTCGACTCCTGCGTCAACATGGCCGCGGCCGAGCTCCGGCACCGCGCGCGGCTGATTCGCGACTACGAGGACGTGCCGCCGGTCGACGCGAGCGAGTCGCGGCTCGCGCAGGTGTTCCTCAACCTCCTCGTCAACGCAGCCCACGCCGTGGATCCAACGCGCGCGACCGAGAACGAGATCCGCCTGCTGGTCACCGCGACCGAGACCGCGGTCGTGGTCGACGTGATCGACAACGGCGCGGGCATCCCCGAGGAGCTCCGCGCGCGATTGTTCGATCCGTTCGTCACCACCAAGCCTGCTGGCGAGGGCACCGGCCTCGGCCTGTTCATCTCGCGCGAGATCGTCGTCGGCTTGCAGGGGAGCATCGAGGTCGAGAGCGAGGTCGGACGTGGCACCCGGATGCGCGTCACGCTGCCCGCTGCCGCCGCTGCCGTCGCGTCGTCGGCGCCCCCCCGCCGCTCGCCGCTGCCCACCGACCCACGAGCGCGGGTGTTGGTGGTCGACGACGAGGACTCGATCGGTCTGTCTCTGCGGCGCGCGCTCGAGGGCGAGGCCTCGGTGGTCGTGGCGACCTCGGCGCGTGAGGCGCTCGCGCTGCTCGACGGCGATCAGGCGTTCGACGTCATCCTGTGCGACGTCGTCATGCCCGATCTCGACGGGGTCGCGTTGTTCGAGCGCGTTCGGGCGCGATGTCCGGCGCTCGCCGCACGCTTCGTCTTCATGACCGGCGGCGTGCTGTCCGCCGAGACGCACGCGTTCCTCTCCTCGATGCACGGTCGGCTGCTCGAGAAGCCGTTCTCGACCGACGAGCTGCGGACGATCCTGCGCCGAAGCGTGCTCGCATGAGCGAGCGCGGAATCCTCGGCCGAGAGGTCGAGCTCCGCCGCCTCGCGGCCGCGTTCGAGGAGGTGCGCTCGGGGCGAGGGCGGATGTTTCTCCTCCTCGGCGAGCCGGGCATCGGTAAGACGCGCCTGTGCGACGAGCTCGCGCGCATCGCGAAGGGCGCGCGCGTCGCTTGGGGCCGCTGCTCCGAGGCCGGGATCGCGCCTGCCTATTGGCCGTTCACCCAGCTCCTGCGCGGGCTCGCGTGGGAGACGCCGATCGACGCGTACCCGGAGCTCGCCGTCCTCGCCCCCGAGCTGCTCCCCGGCGTGCGCGGCGTCGGAGGCGAGGCAAAGGAGATCCGCTTTCAGCTCTTCGACGGCATGACCCGCTTCCTCACGAGCCTCGCTCGGCAGCAGCCGTTGCTCCTGTTTCTCGACGATCTGCACGCCGCCGACGAGGCGTCGCTGCGAATGCTCCAGTTCGTGCTGCGCGCCATCGGCACGTCGCCGGTGATGATCGTGGGCACCCAGCGGGACGTCGCCATGCGCACGAGCTCGGAGGTGTCCGCGGTGCTCCACGCGATCGGCCGGGACTCCGAAAGGCTCGCGCTGCGTCGCCTCAGCGTCGCCGAGGTCGAGCAATGGATCGCGCGCGACGAGCCGGCGCGCGCCGCCGACCTCGCCACGTCGATCCATCAGGCGACCGAGGGCAACCCGCTGTTCGTCGAGGAGGTCCTCCGCATCAACCGCGCGCGCGGCACGGCGACCCCGCGCATCCCCGACGAGGTTCGCGCGGCGCTCGCCCAACACCTCGAGCTCGCCGACCAGGACACCCGTGCGGTCCTCTCGGTCGCTGCGCTGATCGGGCGCGAGTTCGACGAGATCCTGCTCGCCCAATGCGTCGAGGTCTCGCGCGACGAGCTCCGCGCGCGGCTCGAACGCGCGGCCTCCGTCGGCCTCATCGTCGAGCGCGGCGAGGAGCGCCATGCCTTCGTACACGTGCTGCTCCGCGACGAGCTCGAGCGCGCGATGCCGCTCGCCACCCGCGCCGACTGGCACTTTCGGCTCGGCGAGGCGCTCGCCCGCAGCGACGATCGCGTCGCGATGGTGCGCGCGGTCCACCACCTCGACAAGAGCGGCCCCGGGCACCTCGAGCGCCTCGTCGACGTCGCCCGTCGCGCGTCGGACCTCGCCTCCAAGGCCTTTGCGTTCGACGACGCCCGCGCGGTCCTCGACCTCGCCGTCCAGCGGCTCGCGCCCGGAGATCGGCGCAGGCTCGCGCTGGAGATCGAGGCGGCCCGCGCCGAGATCATGTCGGGCGAGGGGGACGCCGGACGCGCCCGCGCCGCGCAGCTCGCGGCTCGCGTGTCCGGCGATGGCGAGCTGATGGCGGAGGCGGCGCTGGTCTACGGCGCCGAGCTCCTCGGCGGGCGCACCGATCCGCAGATGATCCAGCTCCTCGAGAACGCGCTCGCGGCGCTCCCCGAGGAGCCGTCGTCGCTGCGCGCCCGCTGCCTGGCCCGGCTCGGGTCGGCCCTGGTCCCGGGAAGCCCGGACCGGCACATGCGCGCGCTCGGCCTCGCGCGCGAGGCGATCGCGATGTCCGACGCGCTCGGCGACGACGAGACGCGCTATCGCGTCCTGCAGTGGGCGATCCCCGCGGTCGGCTTCACCATCCCCGCGTCCGAGCGCGCGCCCTACGTCAGGCTCCTCGTCGACTTCGCCGAGCGGCTCGACGATCCGGTCGGCGCGCTCCGCGCCCGCCACCTCATGCTCATTCACGCCGTCGAAGAGGGCAGCGCACGTAGCGCGCTCGACGCGCTCGGCCGCACCGTCCACACCCTCGGCCGCCCGTACTACGCGTGGCGCCTCCCGCTCGGGCGCGCGATCGTGGCGCTGTCCGAGGGGCGACTCGACGAAGCGAAGCGCGAGGCGGACTCGATGTGGCAGGCGGGCGGCGAGGTCGGCGTCCAGTGGGTCGAGCCGATGTGGGCGCTCATGCAGCTCTCGCTGATGTACGCGTACGAGGATCCGAACGCGCTCGTCGAGCTCGACCCCCGCAGCGACTCGATCGTGCAGGGCACCGCGTTCCGCAGCTACTTCTTCGCGTGGCACTCGGCGATGCGTCGCGATCTCGACGGCGCCCGCCGGCACCTCGCCGAGTCGCCGCAGATCCCGACCCGCGGGCCCCTGGCGTTGGCCGCGGGCGAGGTCGCGTATCGGCTCGGCGATCGGGCGCTCGCGGAGAAGGTGCTCGACGTCGCGCGGCAGGACGGCGAGCCGCACAAGAACCCGTTCGTCTGGGGGCCCTCGGGCGCGATGTGCGGCGGGCCCACGGCGTTGGTGCTCGCGCGGTGCGCGCGCACCGTGGGCGAGGTCGACGAGGCGATGGCGTTGCTCGAGACGGGCATCCACCAGTGCGCACGGAGCTTTCCGGCGCACCGCGCGCAGATGGAGCGCGACCTCGCGGAGCTGCTGCTCGAACGCGGGGACCGCGAACGCGCGCGCGATCACCTCGCCCGCGCGCGCGTGCTCGGCGAGCAGTGCGGCATGCGCTACTTCGTCGAGCACCTGCCGACGGTCGACGCTCCTGCGAAGTCGTCGTCCCCGGCGATCGCGGTGAGCCTCTCGCGCGAGGGAGACACGTGGCAGCTCGCGGGGCTCGGCCACACGGTCCGCCTCGAGGACCGCAAGGGCGTGCACTACCTCGAGCGGCTGCTCCGCGAGCCGAACCGCGAGCTCCACGTCCTCGATCTGATCGGCGTCGACGACGCGGGCGATGCCGGGGCGGTGCTGGATGGAAAGGCCAAGGCGGCCTATCGCGCGCGCCTCGACACGCTGCGCGAGGAGCTCGAGGAGGCGCGCCGCTTCGGCGACCGCGGACGGATCGAGAAGTACGAGGCCGAGCTCGACGCCATCGCCGAGCAGCTCGCGCGGGGCGTCGGCCTCGGCGGCCGCGATCGCAAGGCTGCGTCCGGCGCCGAGCGCGCTCGGGTGAACGTCCAGCGCCGGCTGCGGGACGTGCTCGATCGCGTGGAGAAGCACGCCCCGGCGCTCGGGCGGTGGCTCACCGCGTCCATCCGCACGGGCACCTACTGCTCGTATGTTCCGGTGGGGCTGCCCTGACGGAACGATGTTCCGCGCCGCGGAACGCCTCTCGGACATGGAGGCAAACATGTCCGATACCGAGAAGAACCGCGCCCTGGTCCGCCGCTACGTCGACGCGATGAACAAGCGGGACACCAACGCCCTCAACGCGCTGGTGAGCGACGGGCTGATCAACCACGCCGCGCTCCCCGAGGTCCAGGGTCGCAGCGGGCTCAAGGTGATCGCCGAGAAGCTCGGCAAGGCGTTCCCCGACGGCAAGTTCGTGGTCGAGGACGTGATCGCGGAGAACGACCGCGTGATGTGCCGAATGACGTTCACCGGCACCAACAGCGGCGATCTCGACTTCTCGCGCCTTCCGCTCAAGGCCACGGGGCGGCGCGTGCAGTTCGAGCACGTTCACGTCTTTCGCATCGAGGGCGACGCGATCGTGGAGCACTGGGGGTTCCGCGACGACTTCGCGATGATGCGTCAGCTCGGCATCGCGCCGGGGGGAGCCGCGTCGTGAGCCGGTTCGTCGGCTTGTGGTCGCGGGTGTTCGAGGTGTGGCTCGCGAGCGCGCCGACCGACGAGGTGCAGCTCGAGGCGTGGATTCGGCTGATGAGCGCGCGCTAGATCTTCCCGTCCATCACCATGCGCAGGATCGTCTTGTAGGTGCGCGCCATGATCCGGTCGTTCTCCACGTAGCCGGCCGGGGTGTCGACGCGCACCGAGATGATCGCCTCGCGGCCCTGATCGGGGATGGCGCGGCCCTCGGCGTCGAGGGAAGGAAAGCAGGCGTACCCCGCGTGGACGTACTGCGCCCAGCCCATGCCGGACTTGGAGAAGATGCGGAAGTGGCCCTGCGAGCGCTTCACGATGTTGTCGAAGTCGTGCAGCTGCAGGTACACGGAGCGGTCGGCGCTCATGCCGCCGGGGCGGTTCTCGAACCAGCGCGTGCTGTCGGCGCCGTAGAGCAACGTGCGGACGTCGGACCACTCGAGGTTCGGCAGGCGCGTCGCGCCGTCCTCGCGGTGCATCACCAGGCGCTTGAGGAACTCCGCCATGGTGTGCGTCGAGACGTGGTTCTCGTAGGCGTAGCCGGGATCGCGCGGCACCGTGACGGCGTGACCGGCGGCGTCGCGGAACGTGAGGCCGAGGCCCACGTAGCCCGGCCCGTAGTTGCCGCCGAGCGTCTCGGTCGTGGGGCGGGCCAGCCAGCCGTGGATGAGATCGTTGATCTTCGGCCGCCCGCCGACGTCGTGGAACCACTTGGCGAGCGAGTTCGAGCTGTAGTGTCGCTCGTCGTAGCTGTGCACGATCGTCACGAGGTCGCCGAGCGGCACCTGATCGACCGTGGCGTCGAGCCCGATCGCGCCCTGCGACTTCGCCCGCAGCGTGCTCGCGGCGCTGGCGATCGCCATGAACTTCGACGCGCTCCAGGTCTGGAAGATTTGGTCGGCGGTGCCGTTGCTCACGTAACGGTAGTGCGGCACTCCGTCGACGCGGCGCACGAGGATCACCGAGACCTTGATCGACTCCGGGATCGCCTCGCGGAGGTCGTCGTCGAACGTCACCGGCTCGGTGGCCGGCTTGTAGTGAACGACCCTGCCGTTCTCGAGCGTCATGTCGGCGCTCGACGCGGCGTTCATGCAGCTGAAGTCACGCTCGTCGTCGATCGGCTGGCGCTTGATGCGACACACATCGTCGATGAACTGGAACTGCTGCGGGTGAGACGCCATCGCGTCGCACGCCGCGGGGAGATCGTCGTCCTCGGGTCCGCAGAGCACCGGCGGGAGGTCGACGGCGACGTTCCCGATCCTCACCGGCGCGAGCTCGACCGGCCGCTCGGCCGCCGCGGAGCCCTCCGTCGCCTGCTTCCCCGCGCAAGCGAGGGCGAGCGACGCGAGCGTCAGGAGGGCGAGACGGCGGACCACGAGGTCATGACCGGAGCAAACCTCGATCCGCTCTGGACACGCGGAAAAGCCTGCGGTCTCGCGGTGGGCGCGACATGTTGATGTGACAGTCGTCCCCACGAGGTGGCTGTGGCCCCCCGGTGAGCGCTCGGGCCCGCGCCCACGCACAGGCGCGCGCGTAAGCGAGCGCCTCGGTCCCGCATGGGTCGACACGCGAGCCCACCACTCCCGCGGGCAAGTCAGTCCCCGGCTTCGCCGTCCATCGCGTCGCCCGCCACGGCGGTGTCGGCAGCCACGGGCCCGGTCTCCGACGCGTCGGCGTTCGCGTCGCTGTCCACGACGGCGCGGGTGTCCTCGTACCGGTCGTAGGTGCTCTTGTTGTGCACGAGGACACCCTCGGCGAAGTAGGTCGACGGCCCGTCCACGGTCAGGTTGAACACCGTAACGAGATCGTTCAGTGCGACGCGCTCGATGCCCTCGATGATGGCGGGCCGCACCTCTGCTTCGACGACCCCATCCAGCACGAGGAGGCGCGACTCCGGGGCGAGCTCGTCGGCCCTCACGAACTGCTGAAGGCCCACTTCGAAGATCGGATGGGAGGCGGTTACGCCAGCGAGCACACCGCCGGGACGCGTCACCCGATACACCTCCGCGACCCGCCCCGAATGCACTGCGCGCACGCGAACGGCGACAAGCGTCCCCGCCGCGAGGTCGTACGCCATGACCTCATCGCCGAGGCGCAGCTCACGGATGGCTCGGTCGCCGCCGGGCACCTTCACCCGCGTGCTTCCGACGAAGCAGCTGCCCTCGCAAGCACAACCGAACGCGACGGCGAGACCCGCGGTGAGCCCCTTGTGCCCGAAGACACGACGATGGAACCGAACGGGCATGCTCACCTAGGATCGCGCGTGGTCATGCTGCACGCAAAACTCGAACGACTGCCATGCGTGTACCTGCGATAGCAATCGCGTGTTTGGCCTGCGCTTCACCGCGCCAAGCTCCCGTCCCCGACGCGCTGCCGGCACTCGGCGACACGGCTGATGGGGAGGCGTTGGGCAGTGACGATGGCGCACGCGGAGATGGATACCTCGACACTATGGATTGTGCTCCGTTCGACAGCTCGGCTTGCAGCGCATGCCAGATTCCGGTTGGCGGCCTTCCATACGATCCGTCACGGAGCTGCGTACTGCCGATTGCCGTCGTCTTCGAGTGTCGCGACGGAATGCGTGGGCCACCCGGTTTCGGGTGCTTCGCGCAGATCTCGAGCGGCACGCTCTTCCAGACAGATGGTGCCCCGGGTGTGCCCTCGGGAGCCGATTTTCGAACCTGTACTCCGACGGAGCGCACCGCGGTGATCTCGGCGATGACCTGCCCGGCGAGCGACGGCGGCCCCGACGCCGCGGAGACGGACTGACCAGAACTCGAGGGCCCGCGCTTCGCCTGCTGCGGCGACGCGGTCAAACGCGGACATTCTGCGTCCATGGTCCGGCGGGCGCGTCTTGTTGAGTGTTAGATCGCGGTTACCAACCAACCTGCTCCATGTCGCGGAACCCCCACGACGCGCTCTTCAAGCACACGTTCTCGCAGGTCGAGCACGTGGCCGGCGAGGTGCGCAGCGTGTTGGCGCCCGCGTTGGTGGCGATGCTCGACTTCGCGACGCTCGACGCGTGCCCCGGCACCTTCGTCGACGAAGCCCTCGCCGACGCGCACGCCGATCTGCTCTTCTCGATCGAG
Organism: Deltaproteobacteria bacterium; assembly: GCA_022843175.1. Taxonomy (GTDB): domain Bacteria; phylum Myxococcota_A; class Polyangia; order Polyangiales; family JADJMO01; genus JALHOE01. Next base: position 3,503 of record JALHOE010000139.1, on the reverse strand, counting down.
CTCGCCGGCCACCCGGCGCTCCTCTACCTGCTGCTCGAGCACCAGAGCACGGTGGATCCGCTGATGCCGTTCCGCATGACGCGGTACATGGTGAAGATCTGGGAAGGCTCGCGGACCACCCCGGCGCGCAGCGCTTGCCGGTGATCGTTCCGATCGTGGTGCACCACAGCGAGGGCGGCTGGAGCGGCTCGGTCGCGCTGGACGGGATCCTCGACATACCCGACGACGCGCGCCAAGCGCTCGATCCATACCTCCCGCGCGTGGGGTTCGTGCTCGACGACCTCACCTCGCAGACCGACGAGGAGCTCCAGTCGCGCGCGATGAGCGCGCTGGGCCGCGCGGTGTTGTGGTGCCTGCGCGACGCGCGGCGTCCGGGGGAGATCCTCCACAAGCTCGAGCGTTGGGCGGAGGTGGTCCGCGAGGTCGCGCGATCCCCAAGCGGCCCACGGGCGCTGCACGCGGTCTTCCGCTACATTTGGGAGGTCTCCGACCTCCGATTGGACGAGCTGGAAGGAGTCGGTGCTGGCCAAGGTCGGGGACGAAGTGAGGGACACGATGATCACGACAGCAGACAGACTGCGAGCGGAGGGACGGGCAGAGGGGCGCGCCGAGGGCGAGCGTGCGCTTCTTCTGCGCCAGCTGACGGCACGATTCGGGTCACTTCCCTCGTCGGTGGTCGAGCGCGTCGAACGCGCGACGGTCGCGGAGATCGAGTGCTTTGGCGAACGAATCCTCACGGCCCCGACGCTCGCCGAGGTCTTGGGCGACGCCTGACGACCGTGCGCTCGTTCGCGTGTCGATCTAGACGACGCTGGAAGCGGCGACGTGATCAGCCCGAGCTGACGCTGTCTCGCTGGCGCAGCTTCTCGATGGTCTCGCACAACGAGTTCACGTCGTAGGGCTTGGCGGCGAAGGCCTGGGCGCCGGCTTCCATCGTGGCGCGCGCTTCGTCGCCGAGCGCGAGGCCGCTCGTGACGATGACCGGGACCTTCTCGTCGATCGCGCGGAGCGCCGCGTAGGTCTGCCTCCCGCCCATGCCGGGCATCACCATGTCCAGCACGACCGCGTCGATCTCGTGGTGGTGCACTCGATAGAGTTGCACCGCCTGCTCGCCGTTCTCCGCGGGCAGCACCCGATAGCCGAGGCTCTCGAGCGCGAGCGTCGCCGCGCGCCGCACCGGCGGCTCGTCGTCGATAACGAGGAGCGTGCCGCGCTGGGTGGACGCGCGCGGGACGACGCGCGCCACGCTGACCGCCGTGCTGTCGGCGGCGCGCGGGAGCGTGATCCGCATCGTCGTGCCGCCGCCGGGCGTGTCGACGATCTCGATGGCGCCGCCGTGTCCCTTGACGATGCCGTACACCGTCGCGAGGCCGAGGCCGGTGCCCTTCACCGGTCCGTTGGTTTTGGTGGTGAAGTACGGCTCGAACACGCGCTCGCGGATGTCGCGCGAGATGCCCGGTCCGTTGTCCTCGACCTCGACGACGACGTTCGTGCCGTCGTCCCTCGAGCGGAGCACCAGGCGGCCTCCTTCGGACATCGCGTCGCGCGCGTTGACGACCAGGTTCATGAGGAGCTGATCGAGCTGGCCGGGATCGCCGAGCACCACGCCCCGGCCGTGGATCTCGGTGAGGATCTCGATCCGCTTGTCGAGGGTGCGGCGGGAGAGCTCGGCGATGTTGTTGACGACATCGGGGACCGAGACGGCCTGGATCTGCGCGTCGCCGCGGCGCGTGAAGCGGAGGAGCGCGTGGGTGAGCTTGGCCGCGGTGTCCACCACGGAGCCGATGTCCGCGAGCAGCCGCAGTCGGTGCGCGTCGAGCTCGGTGCGCTCGAGGTGCGAGGTGAGGATCTTCACTGCGGCGAGCATGTTGTTGAAGTCGTGCGCGATCCCGCCGGCGAGGTTGCCGACGGCCTCCATGCGCTGCGCGTGACGGAGCCGCGCTTCGCCCTCGACGCGCGCCTGCTCGGCGATCACCTCACGCGAGATGTCCTCGAAGGTCTCGAGCACGTGGGTGATGTTGCCCGCGGCGTCGAACAGCGGTCGCGCGAACACGCGCAGGTAGACGCGGCGGTCTCCGCGGTGGATCACCAAGTCGTCGATGACGCAGGTGTCGCGCGCGCGGAGCACGCGCTCGTACGGCATTTGATTCTCGGGATACGTCTCCCCGCTGCGGGTGTGCACGCTGTAGGGCGTCACGTAGTTGCCAGCGGCGGCGCCCTCGGGCGGACCCATGCCGAGGATCTCCTCGAACATCTTGTTGACGTAGAGGACCTCGCCGCCGGGGACGGCGCCGAGCCAGATCGCGAGCGGGAGGTCGTCGGCGATGGTTTGGAGGAGCGTGACGTCGATCTGCGGAAGACCCATGAGGGTCCCTGGATGTAACACGCTGGCCGGGCGATCGCGCTGCGCTATCGTTCGCTGATGTTCCGCCCCGGCGTTGTCCTCTTGCTTGCGGTCGCGTTTGCGATCGCGTCGTGCTCGAGCTCCGGCGAGCAGCCTCAGCCGGTCGAGCGGCGCTGCGCAACCGGCGAGAACTTACAGATGTGCGGCAAGAACCTCGTCATTGCACACCGCGGCGGCGCCAAAGTGTGGCCCGAGGAGACCCTGCTCGCGATGCAGGAGTCGGTGAAGCTCGGCGTCGACGTGCTCGAGGTGGACGTCCACGCGACCAAGGACGGGAAGGTCGTCTGCACGCACGACGACCTCATCGACCGCACCACCGATGGCACCGGCCCCATCAAGGAGAAGACCTGGGCCGAGGTGCAGCTGCTCGACGCCGGCGCCAAGTTCACGACCGACGGCGGCAAGACGTTCCCCTACAAGGGCAAGGGCATCAAGATGGCCGCGCTCGAGGAGCTCCTCAGGGCGTTCCCGCAGATGCCATTCAGCGTCGAGATCAAGCAGGTGCGCCCGTCGATCGTCGACGCGGTGCTCGCGGTGATCGACGCTTCCGGCATGGCCGACAAGATCGTGGTCGCGTCGTTCGACGACGACACGCTCCGCGAGGTCCGCACCAAGCGCCCGAACCTCGCCACCTCGCTCGCGGGCGGCGAGATCGTGAAGCTCCTGCAGATCAAGTCCGAGGAGGACATCGGCGCGTACGTGCCGCCGGCGAAGTTGTTCCAGGCGCCGTACGAGGCGATCACCGCCGACCGCATGAAGGCATACAACAAGCTCGGCATCCGCGTGCACGTGTGGACGGTCGATGACAAAGAGGACCAGCAGCGGATGTGGAGCCTCGGGGTGCACGGGGTGATGAGTGACGACCCGCCGCTTCTGAAGAGCGTGACGCCAACGGATAAGGGCCGGTAAGAAGAGCAGGCGCGCGCGTCAGCGAGCGCCTACGCGCAGGAACACGCGCAGGCGCAGGCGCATACGGACTCCACGCTCGCCAACCCGCCGGGATACGAAGAACCAGCGAGCTCTCGAGAAGCCCGAGCATCCTGCGACTGGGAGAGTTCGAGCGAGAGCCCTCACGGGTTAGGCGCTCGCTGACGCGCGC
>JALHOE010000138.1 GCA_022843175.1 Deltaproteobacteria bacterium | reverse complement strand
GACGCGCCGCCGAGGCCGCCGGCATCGAAGCCGCAGCCAGCGACCAGCGCGGCGACGATCAGGGCCGCGCGCACGCTCGCACCTGTACGAAGGGAAGCCCGGTGGTCTCCGCCGAAGCGGTGCCGGCAACCGAGTAGACGCCTGCCGCGGCGCCGTCCTTGTTCGAGCCGTCGAACGCGACGACGTCCTTCGACGAGAGCGTCACCTTCCCGCTCACGGCGTGGGTGTGCGTGCGGTCCTCGCGATCGGCGAGCGGCGCGCCGACCTTGACGGAGACCGCGCTCGGCTCGGTCACCGCGACGACCAAGCGGCCCTCGACCTCTTCGGCCGGCACCCAGCCCGGAGGACAGGCGCCGCCGGCGAAGAACGCGATCATCCCACGCGGTGCGACCTTATCGGTGACCGGCTCCTCGCCGTTGGCCTGCTTCTCGAGGCGCGGCCACGCGAACGCCGCGAGCGCACCGAGCGCGGCCATCGCCGCGACCACGCGCCGAGCTGCTCTGCGTGGCATGTCCGCTCGGAGCTATGCGCTGCTTCCGCCGAGCGGTCAACCGATCGCCGGGTCGAGGTATGGTTGCCCCTGCAATGGGAACACTCGGGCTCCTGGCTCGGCCGCCGGCCTCGGGAGAGCCGATCGTCGGGCTGCAGGTCGCGGTGGATGGGTTCGTCTCGGCCCTGGATCGCTACGCGACGCGCGACTGTCGGATCTTCGCCGGTCCGCGCGCGCGGCCCGCGATCGAGGAGCGTCTGCGGCTCACCGAGGAGCGCCCCGGCCGTCGCGCGGTGCGGGTCGTCGATGCGAGCACGCTCGGCGACCAGGCGATCACCGCGTGGCACGACCTCGCGTTCGACGCCAAGCGCCCGTTCGCGGTGCGGCGCAGCCTGCGGGCCGCGTTTCCCGTCACGCTCACCCATCACACGCTGAGCTACCGCGAGCTCGCGCACGACGTCTTCCTCCGGCTCTTGCTCGAGGGCCCCGCGCCGTACGACTCGATCCTCTGTTCGTCGACGGCTTCGCGCACGGCGGTAGAGAAGCTCCTCTCCCACGTGGCGGACGCGATGAATCGCAATCACGGCACGCGGCTCGAATACCGCGGTCGGCTCGACGTGATCCCACTCGGCGTCGATGTCGAACGCTTTCGACCGCGCGAGCGCGAAGATGCCCGCGCGCGCTGCGGGCTCCCGCCGGACGCGTTCCTCATGCTGTGGATCGGGCGTCTCAGCTCGATCGATAAGGCCGACCTCCTCCCGCTCGTGCGTGTCGTCGCCGAGCTCGTACGCGCGTACCCGCACAAGAAGCTGCTCCTGATGTGCGCCGGCGGCGAGCGTCCGGCCGAGGCCTTCGGCCGCGTGATCATGGAGTACGCGCACCAGCTCGGAATCGCCGAGCACGTGTTGGTCACCAACGACGTGCCTCCGGGCGGCACGCCGCTCGTGTACGCGTGCGCCGATGTGTTCGTGTCGCCGGTCGACAACATCCAGGAGAGCTTCGGGCTCACGCCGGTCGAGGCGATGGCGTGCGGCGTGCCGCAGGTGGTGTCCGATTGGAACGGCTACCGCGACACCGTTGTCGACGGCGAGACCGGCTTCCGCGTGCCGACCCTGTGGAGCCGGAGCGACGAGGATCTCGGGGCCATGGCTGCGTTCCGCGACGCGGCGGACGATCATCTGACGCTCGCGCAGTCGGTGGTGGTCGATCCCGAGTCGCTCCGCGATCGACTCGAGCAGCTGATCACGAACGACGAGCTCCGCCGCGCGATGGCCGCCCGATCGCGCGAGCGCGCCGAGCGGCTCTTTGCGCTCGACAAGGTGGTCGCCGCGCACGAGGCGCTGTGGTCCGAGCTCGAAGCGCACGCTGCGCGCGCGCCCTTCGCTCCGAAGGCGGCCGCGATCGACGACGTGCCGTACTTCGACATCTTCGGCCACTACGCGACCGGGGCGCTCGGTGACGCAGACGTCGTCGAGCTGACCGCCCTCGGCCGCGAGGTGATCGCCGGGAGGGAGCGCCCGCGCATGAGCCTGCAGTGGCCGGGGGTGCACGACGTGGAGCTCTACAAACGCTTGCTCGGCGCGATCGCTCGCGACGAGGGGCTCTCCGTCGCGGAGCTCGACGGGCCGCGGGCCGTGCGCGCGCTCTCCTGGTTGATGAAGGTCGGCTTCGCCCGCAGGCGACGGGCCTAGCTCTTGGGCTCGGCGTTGCCCTCGAGCGTCACCTTCATCGCGTCTCTCACCGCGCGCAGCTCGGAGAGCGAGCCCTCGCTGGCTCCCGCGTTGGCGGCCTTCTCGATGGCCGTCTCGAGGTGCGTGATCTCGTCGCGCTGACGCTCGCGGAGTCGCTCGACCATCGTCGAGAACTCCGCGAAGAACTCCTGGAGCTCGTCGCCCTTGCGCAAGGGGCGGTACGGCGTGAACTTGCCGTCGGAGACCTCGCGGAACAGCTGGCGCATGCGGTGGATTGGGCCCGCGACCTTGTGGGTGAAGAACACGCCCGCGATGCCGACCAAGAGCACGAGCGCGGCGATTCCCCCGACGACGCCGAAGAGGAGCGTGCGCTGTTTGGCCTCGAGCGCGACGCGCTGATTCGCGAACTTCTCGGCGGCCGACTTCACCGCCTCGGCCTGCCGCTTGAGCTTCTCGGTCTCGAGCGCGTTCGCGCGCTTGGTCTCCGCGAGCAGCTTCTCGTCGTTGCCGTACTTGAGGAGCATCTCCATTTCGAGGCGGCGGTTGAGCATCTCGCCCTGCTTCAACGCCTCGGTCGAAGCGCTGTTCGCCGTCTGCCCGAGCTCCACCGATTCGCGTCCGAGCGCGACGGCCTCGCTCCCCGTCCGGATCAACAGGACGCCGAGGGGAACTCCCACGAGCAACGTCAGCCCCACGATCAGCGCCGTGGCCCGCAGCTGGAACGGGCGGTCCACGAGGTAGTTCGAACGCTTGTACTCACCCATTTGGAAGGGCTCCCTCTCCCCCTGCCATAGCAGGAGAGGGGGACGCCTCGCGCGGTTCAGTTCCTGAACCCCGGCCGTGTTCGATCTCTTAACTCTCCTTCAGAAACCGAACGTTATCCGCATTTTCCAAGGGAATTTCCGCGTCGCGCGCGTGGCTCGCTTCTCGCTTACGGCTTGACCCGAATCAGGGAGGCCGGGATGCGGAAGTTCTCCAGAGCGTTGGCGGTGTCGGCGGCGGCGGTGGCGGTGCTCCTCGGCGCCAAGGGCGCGATGGCGGAGGCGCTGAGCGGCAACGGCGCCGCGTACAGCCTCACGAACACCAACTCCGCGCAGCAGAACACGGCGAACTTCACCATCAACGTCGTTGCTGGCGAGACGATCCTCCTGAGCACGCAGGCGGGCACCAAGCACTGCTCGCTGCCGAACGCCGCCGGCACCGGCGACACGTACCTCCGCCTCTTCTTCGGCGCGACGCAGGTCGCGTTCAACGACGACGCCGACGACACCGACCCGAACTGCTCGCCCGGCGGTACGACCTCGTTCCTCAAGTACAAGGTGCCGGCCGGCGCGGGTGGAACGTACACGGTGAAGGCCGGTTGCTTCGGCAGCGGCTCGTGCACCGGAACGGTCGCGTGGCGACGCTCCGACAAGAGCGGGATCGTGTTTCTCCACGGCACCGGCGACTACCCGGGCACGAACACCAACGGCACCAACACGATCAACTGCGCGAGCACCGGCGACTCGTTCAATTGCAAGGTGCCCACTGCGACGGGCAAGGACGCGACCGCAGATTACTGGACGCAGGGCTTCATCGACTCCAATCGCAAGCGCTCGGATGGCACGTCTCGCCCGTACGCCGTCCTCGGCTGTTACCTCGGCTCGCGCATGCCCTGGTACAACGCTGCGCCGATCGGCGACAACGACACGTCGCAGGCCGGCGAGTCCGGCACGGCGGACTGCGCCGCGGCGCAGATCGAGCGCTTCGTGATGGGCCCCGACGGCGTGTACGGCACGGCCGACGACATCGACGACGTGATCGTGGTCACGCACTCCGGCGGCGCCAACGTGATCCGTCACCTCGTGGCGACGTACACCGGGAGCACCGCGCGGACGCGCGCGAAGAACGCGATGCGCAAGGTGGTCGCGCTCGCGCCGCCGTACACGGGCACCTACCTCGCCAACTGGGCGATGGGCGGCGGCTCGACGAGCCAGTTCATCAACGGCGTGGTCAAGTGGCTCGCCGGCGCCGCGGGCTATGGCGACGACGGCGTGAAGTTCATCCAGACCGGCCAGATGGACCTCCACAACGCGGACGCCGGAAAGCTGATGGCGGGCACGGCGCTCAGCAACCCGGTGAACGGCATCACCTTCCGCGCCGGCTACGGCACGTATCCCGACGCCGACCTCACCGACGGCAAGACCCGCTGCGGCGGCGGATGGACGGGCTCGTACGCATACAACGTCGCGTTGTGGGGCCTCCACAAGGCGTTCCTCGACACGACCGACGCGACGACCTACCGCAACGGCTGCTCGGACGGCTTCCTGACCTGCCAGTCGATGTCGGCCATGGGCCAGGTGTTCAACATCGCCGCCGGCATGGAGAACAACAAGGACGGCGCGCGCTTCACCACGCACCATCAGTCGCGCCGCACGCAGTCCGACTGCTCGACCTGCGGCTTCTTCCAGAGCTCGACCTGCTACAGCAACGTCGAGAGCACCTTCGACAAGAAGGTCCGCAACGAGATCAACTCGACGGCGATGGCGCTCACCGAGGCCCCCGCCGCGGGCTCCTCCGCCGACGCGACGCCGGGGCAGTGGGACACCTGCCAGTTCGCCCAGCCGGGCTGGATCTCGGGTGCGAGCCCGGCCAAGTACACCAAGGGTTGCGACAAGACCTGGCTCGGCGACGGGTGGTGCGATCCCGAGTGCTTCGCGGCGTACGGACGCGATTCGGTCCCCACGTGGAACAACCCCACGACGAAGGACTACGTCGTCAGCTGGGGCGCGGACGACTGCACGATGTCGAACGCGAAGAACCCCTTCAGCTCGACGTTCAACGGCGACCGCAACGGGGACGGCACCGTCGAGACCTACGAGGTCAACGACATGGCGTACTGCCCCGACAGCTGGCGCGGCGACGGCATGTGCGACGCGTGCTGGCTCGCGAAGGGCGGCGACGGCAACGATTGCCTCCCCGGAAAGGTCACGGCGTGCGGCGGCCCCTACGTCGAGAGCGACGTGAACCCCGGTCGCGCGCAATGGCACAACTACACGTCCTGGACCGTCACCGGCACGTCGTGCGGCAACGGCCTCTGTGAGTTCAACGAGTGCAACACGTGCGCGAGCGACTGCACCGGCTACTGCAACTGAGCGAGGAAAAGACCATGCGTAGCAACCTCCTGTTCTGCGTCTCCGTCCTCGCGCTCGCCGCTTGCTCCGGCACGCAGGAGTCCAAACCCGAGTCCGGCGAAGTGCCCATCGAACGCGTCTCCACGGACCTCGCCGTGCGCGCTCCGGGCGACGTCGTCCCGCTCTCGCTCCGCGCCACCGTGCTGCCGGTGCGCGACGGCGACGCGACGATCAGCGGCTCCGATCCGCTCCCGGTCAAGCAGGTGTTCACCCTCGGGCGGATGCCCACGCGCATCGCGGGCAAGGAGTTCCGCCGCGTCCTCGACGCCGGCATGAGCAAGGACGCCGCGACCATCCCGATCGATGCGCCGTCGGGCGCGCGCGTGGTCGTGTTCTCGTCCGCGTCGCCGACCACGCAGATGGACGTGTTCCGCAACGTGCACCTGCGCCACGTCGCGACCGACAAGGTCCTCGATCTGTCGCGCGATACGCTGCCGACCGGCGGCAAGCTCCTCGACCTGCACCCCCCGCCGAAGGCGGACGCCGACTCCGGCAAGTTCCTCACGCCGGGCGCGGCGCCGCTGAGCCCCGGGTTGCCCTCGCTGACGCCCGGGCCGGCGCTCACCACGCCGGTGATCGGCGGCTTCGACGAGATCGCGCGACTCGCGCCCGAGACCGGGCTGTTCCAGGCGCCCAACCGCACGTTCTCGATCGACGTCCCGACGGTGCCCGGCTTCGTCGCGGTCGAGACCAACGAGGTCTTCAAGTCGTCCCCTGCGATCATCGACGTGCAGCAGCCGAGCTCCACCATCGAGCTCGGCGCCACGCGCGCGAGCGATCTCGTCTCCTTCGGCGAACAAGCCGAGGTCGTCTTCGACCTCGCCGACCAGAGCACGCCGCTCGACGGCGCCAAGTTCCTCGGTCATGTCCGCACGCCGGGCGGCGATCGATACGGCAACCTCGAGGTCGTCGCGTTGGGCGGCGGTAAGTACAGCACCAAGGTCCCGGTGGTGAGCGCCGATCCGAAGCACGTCGGGGTGTGGAGCATCCACGTCAAGGCGACGGGCGCGACGGCGGACGGGCGACCCTACGAGCGCGATCTCGACGTTCCCTTCAGCTACACGGTGCCCTTCGCGAAGATGACCCACGTCACTACGCCGAAGATCGTGCGCGGCAAGGGCGACATGGTCACCGAGATCGCCGTCGACGTGGACGTCGAGAGCGTGCAGGACGCCCGCCTCGGGCTCTCGGCGGTGCTCGTGGTGCGCGATGCCGACGGCAAAGAGCACCCGGTCGCGATCGCGCAGACCGGCCAGGACATTAAGCCGGGCACGTCGGTCATGACGCTCCACTTCCGCGCGGACGCGCTCGTCGTGGCCAACGCCTCCGGGCGCATGTTCCTCCGCGAGCTCTCGCTGATCTCCCACGGCAACGCGGCGACGCTGCACCGGCTCGCGCGCGGCATGGACCTCGGCTCGTCGGCCCTCAAGGCCGGTGAGCTCAAGCCGATCGGCGCGCCCAAGGCCGCGGTGCAGGAAGCGCTCGATCTCGGCTCGCTCTGAGCGTAGACCTCACCCCTGGTGCGTCGCGCAACGCTCGTCTCCCTCGCTGCGCTCGTCGGGTGCTCGCCGAGCGCCGTCGAGCCCACGGCCGAGAGCGCCCAACCGATCGTCGGTGGAGCCGTCGATCGCACCACGACCTCGGTGGTGTCGGTCCACCGCGAGGGGGCGACCGAGCTCTGCACCGGCGTCGTCGTCGCCCCGCGCGTGGTGCTCACCGCGGGGCACTGCGTGTGGGCTCCCGGTCGCTACACCGTGGGATTCGGCGACGACGGCCGCGCGCCCGAGGCGCAGATCGAGGTCACGCGCGTCGCGCTGTACCCCACCGCGACGTCGACGGAGTCGGATCTCGCGGGGGGCATCGATCTCGCGGCCCTCGAGCTCGCGTCGGACGCCGCCGTCCCGCCCATGCCCGTGCGTTCGGCGCCGCTCCCCGGGGAGCTGCTCGGCGCCCGCGTCGACGTGATCGGAGTCGGGCGGAGCGGACTCTCGTCGCCGACGTCGTCGCCGCGCGCCCGGGTCTCGACGACGGTGTCACGAGTCTGCTCTCGATTGCTCCGGCTCGGAGACGGGACCGCGAACGCGTGCGACGGCGACTCGGGTGGCGCCGTGCTGTACGGGGGTGAGCTCGCGGCGCTCGTCTCGTTCGGCCTCGGCGGATGCAACACGCCGTCGAGCCACACGCGCCTCGACGCGCACCGTCCGTGGTTGGAGCGGGTCCTCGCCCGTCGCTTCGACGAAGCGTGCCCGGAGTGCGTCGGGCCCGACCCGGGCTGCGCCGCGCCGATCGCGCAATCGCCCGAGCCGCCGTCGTCCAACGGGTGCTCGCTGGGCTCCGACCCGCGCACGTCGTCCGCGTGGCTCGTCGCGCTCCTCGTGGGCGCGCTCCTGCGAACCTCGGCGGCCCGCCGTGAAGCGTCGCGCCGCGCGCGGTGCTAGATCCTGGCCCATGCTTCGCCGCGGTTTGCTGCTGCTTCCCCTCGCGATCCTGGCCTGCTCCTCGAAGGACGACGGCTCCACGCCCCCGACGGCGGGGTTCTCCGCGCGCTTCGAGATCCCGGCCTCCGGCAAGCTCTCGTTCCTCGACGTCCCGTTCCCGAGCGACCTCTACCTCTCGGCCGAGGGCACCATCGTCCTCGACCAGGCCGGCATGGAGCGCCTCGTGCCCCTGCCGGTCGGCGCCACCTACATCAACGACTCGCTCGCGCGCACCCGCGGCTTCGGCGTGTACGGCGGCGCGATCTTCGAGCTCACGGGCGAGGCGCCCGATTCGAGCAAGCTGCCGAAGGGCGCGCCGGGCGACTGCACCGGCAAGGACTCCGCGGCCTATGTCGTCGACGTCGACGCGGGCAAGGTCCTCGAGTGCCAGGCGCACTGGAGCGACGACAGCCTCAACAACGCACGCATGGAGACGACGCCGGTCATGGTGGTCTCCACCGCGCGCGGCGTCGTGCTCCCCGAGAAACACCGCATCGCGGTCCTCCTCACCAACAAGATCACCACCAGGGCCGGCGTGCCGCTCTCGGCGAGCAGCTCGTTCGCCGCGCTCCGCGACGGCGCCCGCAACGACGCCACCCGCAAGACCTACGGCGACGCGATCGATCAGGCCGTCGCCAAGGTCGGCCTCGACAAGTCGAGCGTGGTGTCGGCTGCCGTCTACACCACCGGGCCGGTCACCGAGGAGTTCCGCGCTGCGCGTGAGGTCATCCGCGCCACGCCGACGCCGCAGTTGAAGTGGGCCGCCGCCGACGTCGCGCCGGTCACGCCCGCGCGCTTCACCTCCACCACGCCGCTGCCCGAGGGGTGGAACGCCTCGCTCGACGACCTCCTCGGCGCGCCCAACAAGCTCCCGAGCGGCGACGACGATCCGGACTTCGGCGGGAGCAACAAGGGCGTCGCGCACGACAACATCGCGTCCATCGGCGTCGCTGCGTTCGACGCGCCCAACGTCCTCGAGCAGGGGAGCGGCTACGGCGAGCCCACCCACGGCACGTTCCACCACGAGAGCGGCAAGGTCGCGATCAACCCGAAGCACCCCACCAACAAGGTGTGGGTCTCGTTCTTCGTTCCCAAGGCGCCGGCGCCGGCGGGCGGATATCCGTGCGTCGTCTTCCAGCACGGCATGGGCGGCCAGCGCGGGGACGCGCTTCAAATCGCGAACTCGCTCGCCAAGCGCGGCTGGGTCACCGTGGCGATCGACGCGTATCTGCAGGGCACGCGCGGCCTCGACGCGGCGGCGCGCGGCGACAAGAAGGCCGACTACAAGCGCGAGACCGCGAAGTACGACGGCCCCGACGGCTTCACCGATCGCAACAGCGAGGGCACCAACACCGCGCCCACCGATCTGTTCGGCAACCTGTTCCGCCTCGCCGCCCTCCGCGATCAGTTCCGCCAGGCCGTGCTCGATCACACCACGCTCGTCCGCGTGCTCAAGGCCGGCCCCACGCTCGACGGCCTCGAGCTCGCCGGCGTCAAACCGAAGCTCGACGGCTCCCGAGTCGCGTACATGGGCGACTCGCTCGGCGGCATTCTCGGCTCGCTCCTCGCCGGCATCGAGCCCGATCACTCCGCCTACATCCTCAACGTCCCCGGGGGCGCGCTCCTCACCGAGCTCGCGTCGAACAGCCCCACCATCTACTCGCTCCTCAACGGCTCGGCGGCGCTCAACTTCGGCTTCCGCAACGTCGAGATGACGCCGTGGCATCCGCTCGTGCACCTGATGCAGCACGTGATCGACGGCGGCGATCCGATCGGCGTGTCCTCCACGGCCAAGGAGCGAAACCTCATCATCCTCGAGGCGCTCCTGGACGAGACGGTGTCCAACCACGGCACCGAAGCGCTCGCGCGCGGCATGGGCATCCCGGTCGTGAAGCCGCACGGCCCCACGCTCACGACGCTCGCCGAGGTCGACGGCAACGGCGCGCACGACGTGCCGCTGATGGGGCACACCGCGGTGCTCGTGCAGCTCTACCCCGCGCAGCACGGGCTCGACCTGTTCGGCAAGAAGGGCCACCGCATCTACGCCAAGGACCGCCCGATCTTCGGCGATCCGTCGGGCGATCCGTTCCCCAAGCTCGCCAAGGAGCTCAACTTCGAGAACCCGTACCTCGAGGCGCAGAAGCTCGCCCTCGACTTCATCTCCGAGTCCTTCGAGGGCAAGGTGCCGACGGTGACCTGGACGAAGGCCCCGGCGCCGATCACGGAGTAGCGCGCCGCTACACCAGGTACGCGCACTCCTCGATCTGCGGGATCCCCGCGGCGGCGATCCTTGGCGGCGCCGGCAGCGTGCGGCTCTCGAGCAGCTCCGCGCTCCCGTAGAGCGCGTTGACCGTTGCGCGATCGATGCTCCACGGAGGGCCGTGCGTCTTGCTCTGGTCGTACCCGAACGCGATGAGGAGCGTGCGGGCGTTGGGCTTCAGCAGCGCGCGGCAGGTCGCGACGTACCGCTCGCGGCTCCCGGGTTCGAGCGCGACGAGCGCGCCGCGATCGTAGATGGCGTCGAACAGGCCGACCTCGGCGGGCGTCACCGTGAAGAAGTCCTCGCACAGCATGGTGACGCCGTCGGCGGTGAGCGCTTGGAACCTGCCGAGCTGGTGACGCCGCGGCTCGACGTCCATGTCGTCGAAGAACGCACGGACCGCGTGGACCACGAACTCCACGCCGACCACCTCGTGACCGCGCTCGGCGAGCCAGCGCATGTCCTCCGCCTTGCCGGCGAGCGGCACGAGGATGCGCAGCGGCTGGCCGTGCTCGAGGGCGCCGATGTTGCTCGCGAGGAGGTCGTTGGCCTTGGCCTCGTGAAAGCCGATCTGCTGGTTCTCCCACCGCGCGTACCAGAACGGCCGCCCGATCGCGGTCGCGGTGCGCGCGTGGCCGGACGCGTCGGTGTAGACGACCGAGCCGGTGATCGCGGTGAGGGTCGCCCGTTCGATGCCGAGCTCGGTGGAGTCGACCCGCTCCGTGCCCTTGCTTCGCGAGAGGGCTCCGTCGAACGCGAACACGATCGACGAGCCCTCGACGCGCGCGCCGTCGATCAACATCGGGTTCTGCCCCCGACCCTCGATCATGGCCGCGTGCGCCGCCGCAGCTGCTTCGGGCGTTGCGTAGTGGAGGGCGCCCGCGAGCTTCACGCTGAAGGTCATCGCGGCAGCGTAGCGGATGAATCAGCGACGACGGCGGCGTAGCAGGACGGTGGCGGCGAGGGCGACCGCCGCGAGCGACAGCGCCGTCCGCGTGCCGGCCCTGCCCGGCGTGGTGCAGCCGCAGCCGGTGCTTTGGTTGGCATCGGGGTTCTCGACAAAGACCGAGCCGGTGTCGCCGGTCGACGCGTCGCCGGTGCCCGCGTCGTCGCCGCCCGCGTCGTCCATGGTCGCGCCGGTGTCGCAGGTGAGGCACACGTCGCCGGCGCCGGGCTCGACGCACTTGCCCATCGAGCACACGAACGGCGGCGAGCAGTCGACGAGCACGCAGGCCTCGTCGACGCAGACGCCGTCCTTGCACGCCATGCCGGAGGAGCACGGCGCGGCGAGCAGCTCGCACTTGTCGACGCAGCCCTTGACCGGATCGCAGACCTGCTTGCCGGGGCAGACGACGTCCTCGCACTTGCCCTTGCACACCGGGCCCGCTTCGGTCCCGACGCACGTCTTGCCCGCGGGGCACGTGGTCTTGTCGCAGCCGGGCGGGACGCAGGTGCCCTTGGTGGCGTCGCAGGTGGGCGTCGCGCCCTTGCAGGGATACGCCGCGGCGTCCTTCGCGAGGCACGCGCAGTTGTCGACGCACTTGCCCGCGAGGCACGCCTGACCGGCGGGGCACTTCACGAGCGCACACGGGTCGATGCACTTGCCGCCCTGACAAACCGTGCCGACCGGACACGCCGTGGGCGGCGCGCAGAGGTCGACGCACTTGCCGTCCTTGCACACCTCACCCGGCTCGCACACGCCCGCGTCGCCGCACGGCGACGGCACGCAGACCTGCGCGGCCGGCCCGCCGTCCGGCGTGATCGATTGGCAGGTGAAGCCGACCGGACACTTGAACTCGCCGATCTCGCACGGCTTGAGGCACTGCTTGTTGTGGCAGTAGCTGCCGATGGGGCAGGCCGACGGCGCGCACGAGTACTGCGGGCCATCGCAGGCCTGCGGCGCGCCGGGGTAATACTTCTTGGCGTCCGGATCCTTGGCCGGATCGTCGACGCAGTCGCAGGGCACGGGCTTGGGCGTGCAGTCGCACGTGGGGAAGCCGTCCCCGTCCTTGTCCGGGCAGATCGCCGACTCGTCGTCGTTGAGGCCGGCGACCGCGTCGATCTCGGCGTCGAAGGAGTGGAACGCGCAGCGGTCGGGCGGGGCGGACGGATCGGTGAGGCTCTTGCCGTCGTAGCCGGCGATGAACGACGCGTAGCGGAACGAGATGCCGCACGGCAGCGAGAACACCAGCGCCATCGAGTCCGCCTCGAGCACCGGGTTGTCGCCCGGCTTGGGCAGGGTGCACTTGGTCGGGTCGCACGTCTTCGGCGAGTCGCAGCAGTCGCCGTTGTCGATCCATCCGTGGGTGTAGATCTTGAAGAGCTTGGCGCGGTTCCACTTGTTGGGATCGGCGCCGTCCTTGATGGGGTTGTCGATCACGACCCGCGAGGACGGGTTGTTCGTGAGATAGACGGTGTATTCGTTCGACTCGCACGGCTGCGGGCCGTGGTCGTTGACGGCGAAGATCGCCACCTTGTTGGCGAGGCCGCCGAGGTCGAACGTGGGCGCGTCCCACGGGTTGTAGAACTTGGGATCGCCGTCGACGATCGCGGCGCCCTGCGGGTCGATGGTGCTGCAGGCCGGCAGCGAGCTCGGATCGCCCGCCACGCACGCCCCCGCCTTGCAGATCTGGCCCGCGGCGCAGAGCTTCTGCGTGCCGTCGGTGTTCACACAGGCCGCGTCGTAGCAGCGCCCGCCGAAGCAACCCATCGCCGGCCAGGTGCTCGGGCACGCCAGGCGCGCGCCGGGGTTGTAGCGGACGTTGTTGATGTATTTCCAGTCGAGCGCGTTGGCGTACTCGCTCATCTGCGCGAAGGACTTGTTCCAGCCGGTCACGCACTGCACGCTCGGCGTGTTGCGCTGACTCTTGGCGAAGAAGCCGTTGCAGATGGTGTTGCCGTTCTCGCCGGGGAACATGTTCACGAGCTTGCCGAACGACGGCAGCTCGTTGGCGAAGCGGCCCTTGCCGTCCTTGAAGACGTCCTCGACCACGAAGCCACCGAGGGAGCGGATGTCCTTGAAGCAGCGCGCCTCGCTGACGCCGGGCGTCGTCGCCGGATCGGCGGTCTCGAGCGCGGCGGCGGTGCCCGTCCACGCGGTGTACTCGCCCGAGCTCACGTCGCATGTGCCGGTCGCCGCGTCGGCACGGGCAGCGAGCGCAGTGACGGCGAGGGCGAGCAACGCGCCGAAACGAGTCGACATCAGGACATCCTCCGTTGTCCGTTCACCTTGCAGGATTTCAGAAATCGTGTCGAGCGCTCTTGCGGACTTCTGTCCTCAATCAAGCGAGCTTCAACGGCCCTTCTGGAACAACCGTGCGTAGTGCTCGCTCACCTCGACGCCACCGAGGCGGGTGAAGAACGTGCTGTAGGACATCCAAATCGCGAGGCCGTTGAGGTCGCGGAAGATCGCTGGGAGGTAGATCGGCGGCTTCACCACCCCGTCGCCGACGCGGCCCGCGAGGATCGGGATGTCCTCGTGAGCGATCTTGCCGACGAACAGGAACGGGATGAGCTCCGGGCGGTCGTGCTCGATGCACGCGCGGATGAACGCGTAGTTGAGGACGATGCCCTTCGAGTAGCAGATGTCCTTGGTGAAGGGCGTGCCGCCGCCGGTGGTGCCGCCGCGGAAGATGCGGCGGGTGGCGTTGAAGCACTCCTCTTCGTCGTAGCCCTCGGTGCGGTACCACTCGAAGATCTGCGTGAAGTCCGCGCCGTCCTCGGCTTTGTCGACGGCGAGCACGCGGTCGTTGAGCCTCCGCGCGCGGCGCGGGTAGGTGCGGAAGGTGAAGATCTCCATCAGCGCCGCGAGGCCCTCTTGCGCGGCGGTGGTGCGGGGCGGCCCCTTGCCGAGCCACTTGGCCACCGGCTGCGCCTGACCGTTGAGCGACGTGGCGAGGTGGACCCAGCCCTCGTGCACCTCGAACAGGTCGATGTCACGGAGCGAGAACTGCGCGCCGCGGCGGATCTTCACGTAGTCGCTGCCGGCGGCTGCGTCCGCGAAGATTCCGTCGTCCTCGTGCACGCGCACGGTGGACTCGCCGAAGTAGGCGCTGAGCCGCGCGTTGAGGATGTCGACGGCCTTGGGCGCGCTGATGTCGCGGACGTTGGGCGGCCCGAGGTCCTCTTGCAGGTTGCTCAGGAGCCCGTAGAGCACGTGCGCGCTGTCGCGGACGCTGGTTTTGCCGTCGGGGTATTTGTCCTTCGGCGAGCCGTAGAGCTTGCGCGAGTACCCGTAGAACATCGGGGTGCCGCGGGCCTCGAGCATGCGCACGGTGTCGCGATACTGCAGCGCGGTGACCTCGAGGATCTTCGCGATGTCGTCGTCCGCCGGGAGCTCGCGCTCGATCTCGCGGACGATGTCCTCGAACTCGGCGACCTTCTGCTTGGGGTCGAAGCCGAGGTCGATCGAGGCGTACCACTTGGCGTCGATCGCCGGGTTCTCCCGATAGCGAGAGGCGCGGAACTTCTCGAGGACGTCGTTCTCCCACTTGAGCGAGTTGAGGACGCGAATGGGGCGCTGCGCCTCGACGAGCCGGCCCGAGAGCTGCGCGACGATCTCTTTGTAGGAGCGCCACGGACCGGCGACCGGCGGCGGCGGGATCGTCGGCTGGAACTCGCGCGGCGGCGACGAGCTCTTCTTGTCGGGCGTGCCGTTGACGTTGGCGGGCGCGACCGGCGGCACGGCCTGCGCGTCATCCGCGCTGTTGGCCTCGGCGGCTCGCTCCTTCGAACGTCCCCGCTCGGCCTCGCCGTCAGAGCGAGCCATCGGGGTTTGTCAATAGTTGAAATCTGCGGATTTTGCAAGGCCAACGCGGCCCCGGCGATCACCGTCCCGAGCTCACGGGCCGCCGATGACGAACTCGACGCGACGGTTCTTCGCGCGGCCTGCTTCCGTCTTGTTCTCGGCGATGGGCTTGTCCGGTCCGAAGCCCGCGGTGTCGAGCCGACCGGCGTCGATGCCCTTCTTCACGAGGTAGGCCTTCACCGCCTCGGCGCGACGCTTGGACAGGTCCTTGTTGTGATCGACCTTGCCCTTGTCGTCGGTGTGGCCCTCGATGAGGACCTTCTTCACCGACGGCGTCTTGTCGAGGATCTCGAACACCGAGTCGAGCACCTGGAACGACTTGTTGCCGATGATCTTGTCGGAGTCGTTGGCGAAGTTGACCTTGTCGAGGATGACGATCGACGAGCCCTTCACCTCGGCGAACTTCGTCTTCACCGGGCAGCCGTTGGTCTTCGGATCGGTCGTCTTCGGGCCGGGATCGTCCGGGCAGGCGTCGTCGCTGTCGAGCACGCCGTCGTTGTCCTTGTCGGGCGGGCAGCCGTGCTTCTTCGGATCGTCGCTGAACTGCCCGGGCACATCGGGGCACGCGTCGTCCTTGTCGAGGATGCCGTCCTTGTCCTTGTCGGCGGGCGGCGGGGGCGGGGGGCACCCGCGCGTCTTCGCGTCGGAGGTGTCCGGCCCGGGCTCGTTGGGGCACGCGTCGATCTTGTCGGCGATGCCGTCCTTGTCCTTGTCCGGGCAGCCGTTGGAGTCGGGATCGTTGGAGTGCGGTCCCTTGTCGTGCGGGCAGGCGTCGTGCGGGTTGTCGATGCCGTCCTTGTCGAAGTCGTTGTCGACGACCGGCGGCGGGGGCGCCTTCTTCGGCTCGGGCCAGGGCGACACCCAGCCGACGCGCAAGAGCACGCGCGCCGCCGGCGTCCCCGCGGCGTACGACAGGCCCGCGCCGCCGCCGAGCGACGCGTAGAACCCGCTGCCGATCTGATAGGTGCCGGAGACGAGGCCCTCGATCGGCGAGCTCGTCATCTTGAAGAGCGTCGAGTCGCGCAGACCGGTGCCCGCCGTGACCTCGGCGCCGATGCGCAGCTTGTCGTCGGCGACCTTCACGCCGCCCGCGATCGCGAGGAAGCCCTCGCTCCCCGTCGCGCTGTCCTTCGCCGCGCGCACCGGGCGGAGCTGAAACCCGAGGTTTCCGGTGATGTAGAAATGCCGCGAGGGCGCGACCTCGAGCATCACCGTCGGCTGCGCGCGCACGGCGCCGTCGGAGGCCCACGACGACTGATCGCCGGTCGGCAACCAGACGTAGGTCCCGATGCCGAGCGACAGGAAGTCGGGCGCGCGACGCTCGGTCGCCTCGGTGTTGCCGACGATGCGGAAGCGCCCGCCGAGGCGGATGTCTCCGAGCACGGTGCTCGCCGGCTTGTTGACCGAGGTGTTCTCGGCGAGGCCCTTGCCATCTTGATAGACGACCACCGGCACCGCCGCGTGGAGCGTCAACCGATCGAACAACCCGAACGCGACGCCCGGCGTGGCGAACAGCTGATCGCTGACCACGTCGTGGATGCGCGTCGACGAGCCGTCGGCGCTGCGGCGCACCAACACGAACGGGCGATGGGCGTAGTCGCCGGTGACCACCGCGCCGAAGCCGAGGTGGGGCAGACCGGTCGGCCGCTCGACGCGGAGCCAGTCGTTGGCGAGCGGCGTCGGCTCGTACCGATTGATCGCGAAGCCCTCGTTCTGCGCGGAGGCAGTCGAGGCGGCGAGGGCGAGTGCGAGGGCGGGGGCGAGACCGACGACGGGGCGCATCGGGCGCATCGTGACGCAGAGCAGTGCGCTGCGTCTACTTGTCTGCGAGCCCGAACAAACCCTTCAGGCGCGCGAGCATCACACTCTTGGTCGCGCGTCGCTGATTTTCGTCCACTGCGCGCTGTTCCAGCTTTGAGGCGAGCTCGGCCTGACGGTGGGCGAGGACCTCGCTGAGGGCCTCGGCGACCTCGGGGTGGCGCGCGAGCATGGCGCGGAAGCTCGGTTCGTCGATGACGAAGGTGCGGGCGTCGGTGACGGTGACGACCGTCGCGGTGCGCGGCGCGCCGGTGATGAGCGACATCTCGCCGAAGAAGTCGCCGGCGCCGAGGCGGAACAGCTCGCGGCGGTTGGGGCCCTCCTCGGCGGCGCACACGGCGACCTCGCCGTCGAGCACCACGTGCATCGACTTGCCCTGCTCGCCGGCTTTGACGATCACCTCGTTGGCGCCGTACGGCTCCTCGTGGCCGTGGAGGGAGATGTCGAGGACGGCGTCCTCGGGGAGCGACGCGAACAGCGACGCGCGCCGCAGCCGAGTGGCGACGCTGCGCTGGTGCTCGCTCAGATCGCGGGGAGGCGCGAGGTGCAGCGTGCGCGTGGGGAAGGGGAAGCCGAGGCCGGCGCGCGCGAACGCGTACCAGATGCGCGCGCGGCAGTCGGCGTCGACGAGCTCGTAGTCCTCGGCGCGCCGGGTCCAGTAGCGGAACTGATACCCGACGCCGCTCGCCCCGAACGCCGAGACGATGACCGCCGGCGGCGGCGTGGGCTCGATCCCCGGCACGTCGCGCATGGCCGAGAGCACCGCCTGCTTAACCCGCTCCGGGGGCGCCTCGTACATGCCCTCGAAGTCGAGGTCGCGGCGGAAGATCTTGTCGCCGTGGCCGTAGTTGGTGACCGTCTGGGTGACGAACTCGCTGTTCGGCACCATGTACTCGATGCCGTCGTTGCTCTTGAGGGTGGTCGTGCGCCAGTTGGTGCCGAGCACCATCCCCCGCTTGTCGTGGTTGATGAGCTTCACCACGTCACCCTCTTCGAAGGGGCGCGCGTACTGCACGAGCACGCCGGCGCCGACCTGCCGCAGCACCTCGGCCACGGCGGCGCCGAGACCGCCGATGACGACCGCGCCACCGGCGAGCACGCCGACCGTCGCGACGCCGCCCGCGCGCAACCCGGCGAGGGCCGCGACGAGGAACGTCACGCCGAGCAGGCCGTAACGGATCATCGGGCGGAGCGGCTTCTTGCCGTTGCGGCCGAGGACGAAGTCGACGATCAGGACGAAGAGCGTCTGGGCGAGCGCGAGCGACAGCGCGACCGCGGCGATGACCTTGAAGACCCGCTCGAGCTCGTTGTCGTGGCTCTGGATGGGCGCGAGGCAGCGCACCCCCGAGATGACCAGGTAGAGCCACGCCAGCGAGGCCGACAGGCGCAGCGAACGCTTGAGATCCCGGTGAAGGATGCTCGTCAGCAGCGCGTCGGCGGCGAGGATCGAGAGGGCCACCGTGGGGCCCGAGATCCCGACGTCGTTGAGGAGCCGACCGATCGGGTCGATATGGAACGGCAGCCGCATCGCTCGCGGTGTGGATGCTAACTGACCGTTGACGACCCGGGGCCCGGTGTTACGAACAAGGTGTTCCCTCTGCTCGGTCCGTATAGACGCCTCATTGATCCCCTTTGAGTATGAACCGGGGTCCGACGTCGAGCCGTTGTGCAAGCCCGGGGTTCTTCACCGGGAAGCCTGAAGGCTCGATTTTACAGGGCCCCACCTAGCGACTCGCTAGGGGTTCATGCTGGCGACCTTCCTACGACCGTAGTGGTAAGGAACCTTCTCCGGGCCTCGCGAGTCACCCTCGCGAGGCCCTTTTTTTTCGTGCCCGCTATCCACGGGCGCGGCGTTCTTTTCCCGTCCGGGCGGCCCATTCGGCCCGGCTCGTGGCGCCGGTGTAGGCTCCGCGCCGCATGGCTCGCTTTCTTGCGCTGTTCGCCGCGATGCTCGTCCTTTCCGGCTGCGGTCGCTCCGACATCGGCGAGGATTTCCTCGACCCGATCGACTCCGGCGTCGACGCGGACACCGGGCCGGTCAAGACGTGCGTGAGCAACGAGGAGTGCGTGTCGACCGACGCGTGCCGGCAGGGCCAGTGCGTCGCCGGCAAGTGCGCGTACAAGGACCTCAAGCAGCCCGAGAGCTGCGGGGACGGCGTCGACAACGACTGCAACGGCGCGATCGACTGCAAGGACGTGGCGTGCGCCGCGCACCCGCTCTGCTCGGGGCCGTGCACGCCCGATCCGGTCGGTGGCGCGGGCGGCGTGGAGCGCAACTGCCTCGACGGTCGCGACAACGACTGCAACGGCCTCGTCGACTGCGCCGACCCGGCGTGCAAGCCGCAGCCGGCGTGCACCATGGGCTGCGGCCCCGCGGAGATCTGCGGCAACGGCAAGGACGACGACTGCAACGGCAAGCCCGACTGCGCCGACAAGGCGTGCGCGGCCGAGTGCGGGTTCTGCCGCGGCGACGAGGTGTGCGGCAACGGCATCGACGACGACTGCAACGGCGCCGCCGACTGCGCCGACCCGGCGTGCAAGGCCGACCCGAGCTGCAGCAAGTGCGAGAAGCTCGAGTCACGCTGCGGCGACAAGTTCGACGAGGACTGCGACGGGCTTCCCGACTGCCTCGATCCCGACTGCGCTATGTCCGCCGAGTGCGCGGTGTGCGCGCCGACCGAGACCTGCGCCAACGGCAAGGACGACGACTGCAACGGCCTCACCGACTGCGCCGACCCGGCGTGCCGCTTCCACGCCTCGTGCGCCACCTGCAGCGACAAGGAGACCTGCGGCAACGGCAAGGACGACGACTGCAACGGGTTCATCGACTGCGCCGATCCCGCGTGCAAGGCGCTCCCCGCCTGCACCGGCTGCGCCGAGAAGGAGACCTGCGGCAACGGCAAGGACGACGACTGCAACGGGTTCACCGACTGCGCCGACGGCGCGTGCAAGGGCGACCCCAAGTGCGTGTGCGGGCCGATCGAGATCTGCGGCAACGGCAAGGACGACGACTGCAACGGCAAGAGCGACTGCGCCGACTTCGCCTGCGCGAAGCTCCCCGCGTGCAGCGGCTGCGGCCCCGTCGAGATCTGCGGCAACAGCAAGGACGACGACTGCAACGGCAAGGTCGATTGCAGCGATCCGGCCTGCGCCATGGACAAGTCGTGCGTCTGCACCGCGGCCGAGGTGTGCGGTAACGGCAAGGACGACGACTGCAACGGCGCGACCGACTGCCTCGACAAGGCCTGCGAGGCGACCCCGGAGTGCCAGTGCCGGCTCCGTCGCGAGAGCTGCACCGACGGGATCGACAACAACTGCAACGGGCTCGTCGACTGCTTCGACCCGCAGTGCTCGACCAACGCGGCGTGCCTCTGCGTGCCCGGCGCCAAGGAGAACTGCACCGACAAGAAGGACAACAACTGCGACGGCAAGATCGACTGCACCGATCCGCAGTGCGTCACCGATCCCGCGTGCACCAAGTGCGTGAGCGAGGTCTGCAACAACGGCAAGGACGACTCGTGCAACGGCCTCGCGGACTGCGCCGATCCGAGCTGTCTCCTCGACGACGCGTGCCGCACGAAGATCGAGGTGTGCGACAACTTCAAGGACGACAACGCCAACGGGCTCATCGACTGCGACGATCCGGCGTGCTTCGCGACCGACTGGTGCAAGGCGCGCCACGAGAACTGCAACACCGCGCTGACGGTGACCGCGAGCGGCACCTACTTCGGTGACACCAGCACGTTCTGGAACCACGTCACCGGCACCTGCGGCGGGGCGGGCGGCGAGGCGGTCTTCCGCATCGTGCTCACCGCGCCCGCCCACCTCAAGGTGAGCTCCACCGGGACCAAGCAGCCGCCGTTCGACTCCACCGTGCACCTGCGCCGCGGGTCGTGCCAGGCCGGCTTCGAGCTCGACTGCGACGACGACGAGGGCGGCGCCTGGGCCGGTGCGATCGACATCCCGGTCGCCAAGGCCGGCACCTACTACGCCTTCATGGACGGGTTCACCTACCTCGACATGGGCAAGTACCAGTTCAACATCGAGATCGACTACGGCCTCAAGGAGAACTGCGGAAACAAGCTCGACGACGACGGCAACGGCTACGCCGACTGCGCCGACAAGGCGTGCGCCGCGCTCGCCGCCTGCGCCGGCGCGAAGCCCGAGATCGGCGTCTCGGCGTGCACCGACGGCCTCGACAACGACAAGGACGGCCTCACCGACTGCGACGATCCCGACTGCCGCGCGAGCAGCTTCTACAAGAGCGAGTGCTGCAACGGAAAGGACGACAACGGCAACGGGATCATCGACGAGGACGCGTGCCACTGCGCCCCCGATCGCGCGTGCGAGCGCGCCGGGTACGTGTGCAACTGGAACACCACCGAGGCGTGCGCCCCGCGCTGCTCGTCGATCGTCGGAGCCTCGATCTGCCCCGCGATCGCGCCCGGCAGCGTCTGCGACAGCGCTTCGGGTCTCTGCACCTGGGGTGGGTGACCTCCGCGCCGGACTGCGCTAACTCACTCGACGCTTGGAAGCCCCCGCCGAAGACGACGTCGCATTGCTCGCGCGTGCAGCTGCTGCCGCGACCGCCCTTCGTGACTCGATCGCGACCCGCGTCGTCGGTCAGGAAGAGGTCGTCGAGTCCATGCTCGTCGCCCTGCTGTCGCGCGGGCACGCGCTCCTGGTCGGCGTCCCCGGCCTCGCGAAGACGCTCCTCGTCGCCACGCTCGCGCAGGCGCTCGATCTCTCGTTCGGCCGCGTGCAGTTCACGCCCGATCTCCTGCCGGCCGACATCACCGGCACCGACGTGCTCGAGGAAGATCCGGAGGCCGGCCGCCGTCGTCTGCGTTTCGCGCCGGGGCCCATCTTCGCGAACCTGATCCTCGCCGACGAGATCAACCGTACCCCGCCGAAGACGCAGGCCGCGCTGCTGCAGGCGATGCAGGAGCGAAGGGTCACGAGCGGCACCACCACCCACGACCTACCCGATCCGTTCCAGGTCTTCGCCACGCGCAACCCGATCGAGCAAGAGGGCACCTATCCGCTGCCCGAGGCGCAGCTCGATCGTTTCCTCCTCGAGGTGCACGTCGGCTACCCGAGCGTCGAGGAGGAGCGCGAGATCGCGCGCCGCACCACCTCGGGCGCGCTGAAAGACGCGCCGCGCGTCCTCTCGGTCGACGAGCTGCGCAAGCTCCAGGCGCTCATCCCGCGGCTGCCGGTCACCGACGAAGCGCTCGATCTCGCGGTGCGTCTCGCGCGCACCACCCGCCCCGACGACAAAGCGGCGCCCTCCATCGTCACCAAGTACGTCCGCTTCGGCGCCGGCCCGCGCGGCTCGCAGGCGCTGGTCCTCGCGGCCAAAGCGCGCGCGGCGCTCCGCGGCGAGGCCGCCGTCGAGCCCGAGGATGTGCGCGAGCTCGCGGTCGCGGTGCTCCGTCACCGCCTCGTGCTGTCGTACCGTGCCGAGGCCGATGGCGTGCGCGACGTCGACATCGTCAACGGGGTCAAGGACAGCGTGCGATGAAGCGGCCGTGGTTCGACATCGTCGAGCCGAAGTCGGGCGAAGCGCCCGTGGTGGTCGAGATCCCTCATGCAGGGCTCTTCGTCCCCGCCGAGGTGCTGCCGAACCTCATCGCGCCGGCGCGCGCGCTCGCCCGCGACGCGGACTTGTTCGTCGACGAGCTCTACGAGGACGCGCCGCTCGAGGGCGCAACGCTGATCGTCGCGCGCACGAGCCGCTACGTCGCCGATCTCAACCGCGCCGAGGACGACGTCGACGCCGGCGTCGTCGCGGGCGATCACCGCGCGGCGCGTCCGCAGGCGCGTGGCCTCATCTGGCGGACCACGACCGACGACGAGCCCGCCCTCGTGAGACCGCTCACGCGCGACGAATACGCCTTCCGCGTCGACGCCGTGCATCGGCCGTATCACGAGTCCGTGCGCACGCTGCTCGAGCGCAAGGTCGCGCGCTTCGGCTACGCGATCCTGCTCTGCGCCCACTCCATGCCGTCCGTCGGTCGAGCTGGGCACTCCGACGCAGGCATCGCGCGTGCCGACGTCGTTCCAGGATCACGTGGCCGCACGTCCGCGCACAAGCGAATCATCGACGCGGTCGAGGCGGTGGCCACCTCCCACGGCCGCTCCGTCGAGCACGACCGGCCCTACCGTGGCGGCTGGTCGACCTCGTTTTACGGCCGTCCTGCGATGCACTGTCACGCCATCCAGGTCGAGCTGGCCCGCCGGCTCTACCTCGACGAGCAAACTCTCTGCCGCATCCCCGCGGGTATGTCCGCGACCAAACGGCTGTGCCGTGCGTTCGTTGCCCGACTGGCTTCGATGCCGGGCGACGCGCTAACCTGACCCTCCCTTTGGACTCGACGAACCGCGCGCGAACGATGCCCGAGCCGAGCGGCGACAGGCGCCTGCGTTCGTTGCCGCCGCTCGACCCGACCAACCCGCCGAGCGTCGCGCGGCTGCCGGTCGCGCGGCCCTCGAGCATCTCCGGCCTGCGTCCCATCGCGAAGCCGATCCTCGCCTCGGAGTGCTTGAAGGACGACATCGCTCCGATCGAGCCGTTCGCGCTCGGTGGCCGGCTCGTGTTCGCGATGAGCGGCGTCGGGCTCGGCGCGGTGGCGGGCATGCTGCGTTCGCCGCTCCTCGGCGCCGCCGCCGCCGCCGTCGCCATCGCGGTGGTGCTCGCGCGCTATGCGTTTCGCGCCGGCGGCGCGCTCGCGGGTGCTCTGCT
>JALHOE010000137.1 GCA_022843175.1 Deltaproteobacteria bacterium | reverse complement strand
CGAAGGCGCGCGCCGAAGGCCAGCGGCCGTCCGGATCGCGCGCCAGGCCGCGCTCGATGACCGCCGCGAGCGACTCGGGGATGCCGGGCGCGAGCTCGCGGATCGGCCGCACGCGCCCCGCCTGCAGCTCCTCGACGAACTCGTGATAGCTCCGCGTGGAGAACGGCCGCTGACGGGTGAGCAGCTCGTAGAGGATGACCGCGACCGAGAACAGATCGGAGCGGCCGTCGACGTCGCGTGCGTTGCCGATCTGCTCCGGCGCCATGTAGCCGGGCGTGCCCATGGCGAGGCCGGGCGCGGTGACCGGCGCGGCGCTGCGCACCTTGCTGATGCCGAAATCGAGCAGCTTCACGAAGTCGTGGCCCTGCTCGGTGCGCGTGACGAACACGTTCGCCGGCTTCATGTCGCGGTGGACGATGCCGCGCTCGTGGGCGACGGCGAGGCCCTCGAGGATCTGCGTGACGAGATCGAGCGAGCGCTCGATCCCGAACGGCCCCTCGCGACGCACCAGCTCCGCGAGATCGCAGCCCACGAGGAGCTCCATGGCGATGAACGCGGGCCCCTCGGGTGCGATGCCGGCGTCGAACACCCGAACGACGTGCGCGCTCCCGAGCTGTGCGACGGCGCGGGCCTCGCGCACCAGGCGCTCGAACGCCTCGGCGTTGCCGTCGCGCCGTAGCACCTTCAACGCGACCCACTGCTCGGTGAGGGTGTGGCGCGCGCGATAGACCGCGCCGTACCCGCCCTCGCCGAGCAGCTCGTGGAGCTCGTAGCGATCCATGCGCGTCCCCGGAAGGATCGAGGCCGGCAGCATGCGACCAAGCATACTGCGGCGTCGGTCAAAGCGCGTAGAGCCACACCAGGTAGAGGACGCCCATCACGACCGCGAGCAGCCCGAGCGGTGCCTGCACGCGCACGAGCTTCTCGCGCACCAGAGCGCCCTTGGCCAGGGCCGCCTCGCTCTTGCCGAACGCGTACTTCGTGATCATGCCGTAGCCGAGCAGGAACCCGACGAGCAGATCGGACAGCGCGACGAGCGCCCAGCAGCTGCGCGCCTACGAGATCCAGCTCATCGTCGACGCGCTCAGGAAGCACGGCGGCAACCAGACCGAGGCGGCGCGCGCGCTGCAAATGCCGGTGCGCACGCTCGCCCACAAGATGCAGACCTACGGGATCAAGAAGACGTTCGCGCGGTGACCGCGGAGCTCAGGCCGCGCGGAGCCGCATCGCGCGGAGTCCGAGGTCGGCGGTCTTCTTACCGACGATGAACGCGGGCGCGTTGCGGAACAGCGGCAGCCGCAGCGCGGGCGCGCCGGCCATCACCGCCGCCATCGCCGCGTAGTCGCTCGGGTGCAGCTCGATCCCCGCGAGCGCGCGCAGATGCCGCGGGACCAGCGGCGCGGCCGCGCGCGCGTTGAGCCGCATCGGGAGCTGGAACGCGAGCGTCTTGAGCTGGAGCGGCGGCGCGAGCACGAAGTCGATCGCCTCGCGCGCCGCCTCGGACACGCACAGCGACGGGCGCACCCGCGCGAAGTATGCCCGCAGCTCGGCGCGGCTCCGCGGAACGATCGCCTCGGGCACGCCGAGCAGCGCGGCCACGCGCACGCCCTCGGCGATGTACTGGTCCTGCTCGCGATCGTTGAGCGGCGCGCTCGACAGCGCGCGGTGCGCCGCGAGGAACGAGTGCCACTCCACGCAGTGCACCCACAGTTGGGTGTCCGGGTCGTCCGCGCTGTAGGGCTTGCCGGTGACCTTGTCGATCCCGCGCACCTTCTCGTGGACCTTGCGGACTCGCGCCGCCGCGGCGTGCGCCTCGGCGTGGCTCCCGAACGTGGTCGCGGCGACATACGCCGCCGTGCCCCGCAGCCGCTCGAGCGGTCTTCGCTGGTAGTCGCTGTGGTTGGCCACCCCCGCCATGGCGAGCGGGTGGAGAGACTGGATGAGCAGGCTCCGCAGCCCGCCGACGAGCGCGACCGGATGACCGATCACACGCCACGCCATGGATCGAGGTCCGAACAGGCCGTGGTCGTCCATGAATTCAAGTATACAGGCCGGATGCGGCTCCTCCCCCTCGGGTCCCTGCTCGTGGTCGCGTCCAGCGCATTCGCGTGCAAACCGGCCACGCCGGCGCGCTCGTCGGTCACCGATGGCGATCCCTCCACGGTCCTCTCCTCGCTCGAGCCCGCGCTCAACCGCGTCGGCCACAAGTGCGTCCCCAAGGAGAAAGGACTCCTCTGCGACTCCGGCGTGAAGGGCAAGCTCACGTTCGTCGTCGTGGTCCTCGACACGCCCGTCCGACGCCTCGGGGTCGTGGTCATCTCGCAGATGAAGGTCCCGTGCGCCGAGGCGCTGCCGCGCTTCAACGAGGTCAACCGCTCGGTCGACATCGTCTCGGTCACCTGCAACAAGGACGGCGGGTTCGGCGCGGTCGGCTACATGCCGATCCCGAACGCGGGCCTCGCCGCCGAGGACGTGACCCACTTCGTCGACACCTGGCTGCAGACGTTCCTCGGCGCGGTGCGCACGTACTCGTTGCTCGACGTCATCGAATGAGCTCGTGGAGCGGCGCTCACGGCACCGGTTCGTCGAAGTGAACGCACCAGTTGAACAGCTTCGCCGCTGAGTAGGCGGACGTCGTCGGGTCGGAGTCGCGGAGGTTGCCGCGCGGCCCGGTCCTGGCGCCGCCCGCCGCCCCGGCGACGCCCGTGTACGCGTAGCGCAGCCGCACCTTGCCCGCGGGCGCCGCGCTCAGGGTGATCTTCACCGACGTCGGTCCCGCGAGGGCGACCGACGCGATCTTCGCGGGCTTGCCGTCGTCGACGACCTCGAAGCCGTAGGAGCCCGGGTCGGTGACGAGCGTGGTGTCGAGGACGAGCGGGGGCACCGGCACGTCGAGCTCGAGGGTGATGGTGGTGCCGGCGCGCGCGATCGACTTGGGCTGCAGCGGCGTCCACGACAGCCCATCGAGCACCACGCGGCGATAGACCTTGGCGTAGTACTCGCCGAGCAAGCGGTAGCCGAGGTTCGACAGGTGCACGCCGTCCGACACGTAGAGCGCGGTGTACTTCGGGCCGACGAGCACGAGCTTTCCGCCCGACCTGCGCGACGCGTCGAGCTGCGCCTGCGGGATGACGCTGGTGGCCTGGCCGTACTTCGTCCAGCTGCTCATCTGCGTGTGCAGCATCGGGATGGGCAGCGTCTGCCCGGTGATCGCGGTGACATCGGTCTCGTAGTCCGCCTGCCACTGCAGGAGGTTCGCGTCGTACATCTTGTTGCCGCCGACGTGATCGGACTCGCCGTGCACGTTGGTGACCGCGCGGACGACGTAGGTGCGCTTCATCGCGTCGGCGAGCGCCTTGGCCGCCCGCACCTGCGCGATGCCGTTGCCGAACGCCGTCGTGCCCTTTTTGAGGCCGGCGTAGGCGGTGCCGCCGATGCCGTGCGCGCTGATGAGGATCGCGTGGTCCTTGCCCTTGCCGGTGTTGTTGGCGAGCCCGCTCGACAGCGTCTCCACGCCCGTCTCGACCAGCGGCGCGAACGCGGTGAGCCCGGCGCCGCCGGGGATCACGCCCTTGCTGAACATGAGGTTTGCGTGGGGCTGCATCGTGCTCAGCGCCGGAGCGCCCACCGCGCCGACCGACAGGCTCTGCCCCGTGCCGAGCACGTGGTTGATGTCGAAGGGCTGGAACACCGGGCCGGCCTCGACCTCGGCCTCGGCGAGCGGCGCGTCGAACGCCGTGTCGAACGCCGTGTCGGGCACCGACGTATCCACCGGCTCGACGACGACGGCGTCCTCGGCGACGTCGGCGGGCGGCTCGGTCGACGCCTCGCCGGAGGAGCAGCCGACCACGATCGCGACGAGCAGGCGCCTCACGCGGCCCCCAGGTACAGATCGAGGTCGCGGAGGATCGGCACGTGCGCGTCGGCGAGCTCGGTGAGGTCGACGGCTTTGCCATCCGCGCGACGGAACGACCAAATCCACGCCGAGGCGTGCGGATCGAGCACCGCGCCGACGCACTCGACCTCGTCGCCCGCGACGTACCCGAGGAACGGTTGCAGCACGCGATAGCGCTTGCCGATCGCGAGCTCCTCGGCGGCCAGGCGCTCGCCCCACTCGCGCACCGCATCCGAGAGCTCGGCGACCGGCGACGCATCGGTGACGAGGAGCACCCGCCGGGGCCCGCGGTCGGCCGGTCGATAGGACACCCGCACGCCGCCGGCGGTGGACTCGAGGAGGAGCGTCCGGCGGCCGCGCACCCCGAACCACGCCTTTTCGCCGGTCCCGAGCGGGGTCGGCGTGCCTCCCGAGCTCGCGAGGGCGGCCGAGAGGCGCGGGATGTCCATCATCCGGCGAGCGTAGGACAAGACAGCGATCCCGTGTCACATTGGGGCCCCCGATGCGGACTCACCCTGCCCTTACCCTCCTGGCGTTCTCGATCGCGGCCTGCAGCGCCGGTCAGGAGCGCGACGCAACCCCGGGCGGCTTCGCCGACGTCGGCGGCGACAGCACGATCACGCAGGACACCGAGCCGGTGTTCGACGTCATCCTCGACTCGCCCAAGATGGACGTCGTCAGCCCCGACGCGGGCTGCGCCACGAGCAGCGCCGAGGCGATCAAGCCGCCGGTCGACATCATCGTCGCGATCGACCAGTCCGGCTCGATGAGCGAGGAGATCGCCAAGGTCAAAACGAACATCAACAAGATGTCCGAGTTCCTCAAGAGCACCGGCTTCGACTACCGCGTGGTGATGATCGCGCGCCCCGGCACCGACACGTTCGGCGTGTGCATCCCCCCGCCCCTCGGCGGCCCGACCTGCGGCGACAACCCGCCCACCTATCGGCGCGCCGCGCAAGAGGTGCAGTCCAACGACGCCCTCGGTCTCATCCTCTCCACCTACGACAGCACCAACGATCTCGTGAAGTGGTCGGGGAGCCTCCGCCCCGACGCGACGAAGATCTTCGTCGTCATCACCGACGACGACGCGCGCCAACCCGCGCCCTCGCCCTACTGGCAGACGTTCGACAACGAGATCCTCAAGCGCGGCGCGGGCACCTTCGGCACGGCCGCGAAGCGCAAATACGTGTTCTTCCCGATCTGCGGCGCGAGCGAGACCGACGAGACCGTCAAGTGCGGCACCGGCATGGTCAACACCGGTTCGCAGTACATCGAGCTCACCAAGCTCACCGGCGGCAAGTGGTATCCCCTCTGCGCCGTCGACTTCGGCCCGCTGTTCCTCGACATGGGCAAGAAGATCGCCGGCAAGGTCGCCTGCGAGCTCACCGTGCCCAAGCCGCCCACCGGCGAGACGATCGACCCGAACAAGGTCAACGTGAGCTACACGCCGAGCAGCGGCGGCGCGGCCAAGGAGCTGGTGCAGGACTCCTCGAAGCCCTGCGACGGCGGCGCCAACGGCTGGCAGTTCAACGCCGACAAGACGAAGATCCTCCTGTGCGGCAGCGCCTGCACCGTCGTCCAAACGGACCCGGGCACCAAGGTCAACGTCGTCTTCGGCTGCAAGACCAAGGTGGAGTAACGTCGCGAGCGCATGGCACCCCGCGTCCGCATCGTCGCGGTGAACGACGTCTACTCGCTCGAGAACCTGCCGCGGCTCCGCACGCTGGTTCATCACCACGCCACGCATCACCCGGCCGATCTCTTCCTGGTCACGCTCGCCGGTGACTTCCTCGCGCCGAGCATCCTCTCGAGCCTCGACGCCGGTCGCGGGATGGTGGACTGCCTCAACCACGTGCCGATCACGCACGCGATCCTCGGCAACCACGAGGACGATCTCGAGGTCGACGCGCTCCGCGCGCGCCTCCGCGAGCTCACCTGCACGGTGCTGATGACCAACGTGCGGGGCCTCGACGACTCGTTCCCCACCCATCAGATCCTCGACGTCGCCGGGATCAAGCTCGGGCTCGTCGGCGTGGTCGACGGCGATCCCACGCTCTACCGGCGCGCTCCGTTCGGCGGAGCCCGGGTCGATCCGGCCAACGTGGCGGCGCGCGACGAGGCCGACCGCCTGCTCGCCATGGGGTGCACCTCGGTGATCGCGATCACCCACCAGCGCGTCCTCGACGACCGCGCGCTGTGCCTCACCCACCCGGCGTTCCCGGTGGTGATCGGCGGCCACGAGCACGATGCGCTCGTCGAGCAGATCGAGCGCACGTGGCTCGTGAAGGCGCCGGCCGAGGCGGTGCAGGCCGTGGTCATCGACATCGAGTGGGCGCCCGAGCCGATGGTGCGCGTGCGCCTCGACAGCGTGGCCGACTACGAGGAAGACGCGGCGCTCCGCGCCAGGGTCGACAAGCACCTGGTCCGCGTGCGCGAGCTCGAGACCGCGACGCTCCTGCTCCTCGACGAGGGGCACAGGCTCTCCTCGATCGGCACCCGCTACCGCCAGACGTCGATGGGCACCCTGATCTGCTCGCGCCTACGCGACGCGCTCGGCGCGGAGGGGTGTCTGTTCAACGGCGGTGGCATCCGCGGCATGCGCGAGTACACCGGGCGCCTCACCTACGGCGACCTCAAGACCGAGGTCCCGTTCGACAACGAGATCGTCGTCGCACGCCTGCCGGGCGCGGTGATCCGCGACGCGATCGCGACCTCACGCGCGAAGGCGCCGGCCGAGTCGGGTGGGTTCCTCCAGGTCGACGACGGCATCGTCGTCGACGAGCGACATCAGATCGTCGCGATCCACGGAGCGCCGTTCGACCCCGAGCGCCTCTACAGCATCGCGCTCGTGCGCAACCTCTTCGAGGGCATGGACCACGTCCTGCCGCTGGTGCGCTTCGCCCGCGAGCGCCCCGAGGCCGTCCCCGTGAAGACCACCGGACGCGAGGTGAAGGTCGTCCTCATCCGCGCGTTCGCGAGCCTCCTCTGGGAGCAGCTCGGCGGGTTCGTCGCGATCGACGCCAACGGCGACGGGATGGTGACGCCGCAGGAGCTCGTCGACGCGATCGCGAGAGTGAGCAATCAGCCTCCCTCGGAGATGGCCGCGCGCGTCGTGCTCGAGGCCCTCGACGTCAACCGCGACCAGCGCATCTCGCCCGACGAGAAATAGCCGCGACACGAGCTGACGCGATCTCGGCGGGGCGTGGGCGGTGCCACATCGTCGCACGTCCGCGCTGAGGAGTACTGTCCGCACTTTGATCATGTGCAAGATCGGACGCAACGAAGGTGGTAGATCTTCGGCAATACGAAAGGTCGCTTGCAATGCGCAGCACTCTCCGACTCGCCGTCGTCCTCGCCGCAGCGGGCGCTTTCTCTCCGGGTTGCTCGGAGGAGAAGGAGAGCCCCGCGATCGCCTCGGAGCGCGTGGAGCCCGACCTCGCGTGCAACGCCACGCCGGCGAGCAGGCCCTTCAGCACGGTGACGATCCACGGATCGAACATGACGCCGATGCCCTCGAAGACGCTCGAGAGCAAGCGTGAGCTGGTGCTGCCGAAGATCGAGCTCACGATGGTGTCTCCGATCCCGGCCGGCGGCACGGTCGCCGCGCCGCGCACGATCGTCGACGACCCGGCCAACCCCGCGGCGAGCCGCGTGAAGTGGACGAGCGAGACGCAGATGGCGTTCGAGATCCACGAGGCCGACGCGATGCCGACCGGCGTCATGGCGATCAAGGTCGAAAACCCCGACGAGAAGGCCGCGACTACGATCGCCGGCAACCTCGCGATCGTCCCCAAGCCGACGATCAGCGAGCTGAAGCCGCCGTCGATCTGCGACGACCAGTCGGAGCAGACGGTCGTCGTCAACGGCTCGAACTTCCTCTTCTTCGACGACAAGGCGCCGACGGTGAAGGTCGGCGACAAGTCCTACCCCGCCATCGCCGACGCGGCCGCGTGTCAGTTCGTCTCCGGCAACTTCCGCGAACGCGACGTCAAGCTGTGCACGTCGGTCTCGATCAAGATCCCCAAGGGCGCCTTCGTCGTCACCATGCCCACGAAGGTCGCCGTCACGCTGATCAACCCGGCGCCCGCCGACTGTCAGTCGAGCGAGACCATCGAGCTCACCATCAACCCGCCGCCCAAGGTCAGCGCGGTGGTGCCGTCGACGGTGTGCGAGGGTGGCAGCCAGCTCACGGTGAGCGGCGAGGGCTTCATCACCGGCGCCAAGGTGATCATCGACTGCAGCGGCAAGCGCATCGAGTCGTCCTCGGCGACCGTCACGCCGGACGGCAAGCAGGTCTCGGCCACGTTCGGGCCCGGCGCGACGCCCGGTGAGAAGTGCGACGTCATCGTCGTCAATCCCGACGGCTGCGAGGACCGACCGCTCCCCCACCAGCAGATCACGGTGACCGCCGGTCCGATCGTCTTCTACGCCGATCCGCCGGTCGTTTATAACGGCGTCAACACCCAGGTCACGCTGTTCGCGACGACGATCACCGGCGATCCGGAGGTCACGATCACGCCCGCGGGCGCGATGACGCCCGTCACCACGCTGACCGACACTGCGGTCACCGGACGTCCCAACCGCCGGCAAGCGCTGGTGCCCGCGGGGCAGAGCGCCGGCGAGTACGACGTGCGACTCAAGGACGGAACGGGCTGTTCGGCCACGCTCCCGAAGGGCATCCGGGTGGTGTCGGAGCTCACTGTCACCATGAAGAACGTCGTCCCGCCGTTCGGGTGGACCGGCGACGACACCGCCGTGACGGTGTTCCGCGACACGGCCGCGGCCGCTCCGGCCGACAAGCCGTTCATCAACGGCGCGCGCTTGTTCATGAACCCGTCGATGGCCGGCGCGACCGACGTCGCGGTACCGCTCGTCGGGGTGTCGTTCCTCGACAAGGACCGCCTCACCGGCGTCGTCCCCAAGGGTACGGCGGTCAAGAAGTACGACCTCATCGCCGTGAACCCCGACGGCACCGTCGGTCTCCTCAAGAACGCGTACGACGAGGTGACGAGCGCGCCCCCGGCGATCTCCACGGTCACGCCGTCCTCGATCGTGAGCGCGACCGGCCAGGTGATCACCGTGGTCGGGGCGAACTTCGACGCCGGCGCCACGGTGTCGTTGAGCTGCGTCGACGCCGCCGGCGCGCCGGTGACGGCGACCGCCACGATCGCGACGCCAACCGGCGGCGGGTCCACCACGCGCACCGTCACCGTCAACGGCTCGACGCTCTCCTCGGGCTCGGTGTGCGTGCTCCGCATCACCAACCCGGACAAGGCCTACGGCGAGTACTCGGCGATCGGCGTCACCAACTCGTCGCTCAACCTGAGCACGCCGAAGGCCGGCACCCTGATGACCACCGCGCGCCGCGCGCTCTCCGCCGCGAGCGGCGACGCCACGACCGCGCAGCGCTTCGTCTACGCCATCGGCGGCGACGGAGGCACTTCTACGACCGCGCTCGACTCCTACGAGTTCGCGCCGGTCGACCTGTTCGGCAAGATGGGCGCGTGGGTCAC
The DNA here is from genome assembly GCA_022843175.1 of Deltaproteobacteria bacterium. Taxonomy (GTDB): domain Bacteria; phylum Myxococcota_A; class Polyangia; order Polyangiales; family JADJMO01; genus JALHOE01. Next base: position 14,177 of record JALHOE010000137.1, on the reverse strand, counting down.
CCCGCGGGTCAAGCTCGGCTCCAAGCGGACGCTGGCCGGCGCGGTGACGGTCGGTCGCTACATCTACAACGTCGGCGGCGACGACGGCGCCGGACCGACCAACACCGCCGAGCGGGCGCTCATCCTCTCCCCGCTCGAGACGCCCGAGATCACCGACGTCGACCTCGCGCTCGAGATGCTCGGACTCGACGCCGGCTTCTACCAGTACCGCGTCAGCGCGACCTTCGACGCGGCCGACACCGACAACCCCAACGGCGAGTCGCTCGCGAGCGACGTGTTCGCGGTGCGCGTTCCGACGTTCACCGGAAAGAAGATCGCGGTGACGCTGGTGTGGAAGAAGCCGGTCGACAAGCTCGGCGCCACGCTGCCGAACATCACCGGCTACAAGATCTACCGCACCGCGAAGGACGGCGCCGCCGGGAGCGAGCAGCTGCTCGGCTCGGTGACCGGCGCCGACACCCTCCTGTTCAAGGACGACGGCGGAAAGATGCTCGGCACCGACGCGCCCCTGCCGCTCGGCTCGACGGGTGCGTGGCTCAAGCTGCCGAACCTCGCCGTCAAGCGCTCCGCGCCGGGCGTGGCGTGGGCCGTGGATCCCGGAGACCCGACCAAGTTCTACGTCTACGCGATCATGGGCAACAGCCCCACGCCGGTCGGGAGCTACGACTTCCTGCCGGTGACGGTCGCGGCGAACGGTCGCCAGTCCGCCGCTGCCGCGTGGACTGCGGGCACCACCACCAACGCCGTTCCGCGCTCCGAGTTCGGCGCGTGGATCGTCACCTCGGCCACGACCAGCCTCGTGAGCGGGGCCGACACCTGGATCTACGCAGGCGGCGGACGCGCCGGCGCGTCGCTCAACGGCGCCGTCGACGCGGCCAAGGTCCAGGTGGGAGGCGCCCTCGGCGCGTGGGACACGGGGCCCAAGGACTTCAGCGCGGACAGCGCCGGCTACGGCATCTGCTCGGCGAACAACTCGCTGTTCGTCTTCGGCGGAGCCAACGCTACCCCGTCGGGCGGCGCCAAGGCGGCGAAGTTTGCCGCCTCGATGCCCACGCTCATCCCCAGCTCCTGGAACAACGAGGGCCTCACCATGACGCAGTCGCGCTACCTCCTCGGCAGCGCGGTGCAGAGCGCGTTCATCTTCCTGCTCGGTGGCCAGACCGGCACCGAGGCGGCGAGCAAGACGACCGAGACGGTGGTGTGGTGAGGAGGATGGTCATGAAGCAGCTCATCGCAATCTCCGTCCTCCTGCTGTCCACCACCGCGTTCGCCGCCGACGAGTCGGGGGGCTCGCGGGAGCGCCCCGGCGCAGGCGAGAAGGGCGTGTTCCTCACCGGCAAGGTCGGCGGGATCGTCCCCTTCGGCGGGATGGGCCCCAACGTGATCGGCGGCATCGACCTCGGCTACGCCCTGCAGAACGGCTTGGCGTTCGGCGTCGCCGCCGACTACGCGGCGCCCAAGCAATCCGGCACCGAGAGCGACACGCGCGTCACCGGCGGCACGTACACGTGGCACCTCACCCAGCAGATGCTGCAGGTGATGCCGTTCGTGATGTTCCGCATCAAGTCGATGGGCACGCTCGTGCCGTACGTGGGCATCGGCCCGCGTATCTACATGCTGCAGAGCTTCGTGCGCTCCAACGAGGGCACGCCCTCGTTCCAGGAGACGCGCGAGACGTCGACCCGCATCGGCGTGGGCGTGCCGATCGGCCTCGAGCTCAAGGCCGGACCGGGCGCCGTGATCGGCGAGCTCTTGCTCCAGTACGGCGGCATCAAGCACCTCGCCACGGGCAACAGCAACACCGGCGCCGCGAGCCTGTCGCTCGGCTACCGCTTGATGTTCTGACGTTCCGACGTTCTGGCGTTCTAACGTTCAGATGCTCTCGCGCTCGCAGATCGCCACGATCTGCGCAGCGCAGGAGCTGTCGCCCCACGGGCCGCCGGTCTTCATGCGGGCGCACTCGCCCATGCCGCGCGGCTCGCCGGCGTCCCACTTGAAGTAGTTGGCCGGCTCGCCGGTCACCCACCGAAACAGCTTGGCGTCGCTCGCAGAGCCCGGCGGGCGCGAGAAGCCAATCCACCGATCGGCGCCGCTCGCCATCGACTCGATGGCCGCCTGCTCGCCGCTCGACGTGATCACGACCAGGTGCGCGCTCGCGGCCTCGCATGCCTTCTTGGCGTCGGGAAACGCGAGGGGCGCGGTGGTGGGGAAGTAGCAATGGCCACCGAAGGTGCGCGCGCCCGCCTCTTTGCAGCCAACGACCGCGTCGTTCACGACGGCCGCGGCGTCGCCGCGGGGCGTGTAGGCGTCGAAGTCGTAGGTGCAGGAGGTCGCGGTGGTCACGACCAGGCCGGCGAGCCAGCAGCGCATCGACCCATGGTACACGCGGCGTTGACGTAGAATCAGCCGATGCGGCGCGCGGCGCTCATTTTCCTGACGGCGCCCGTGCTCGGCTTCGTGCCGCCGAAGCTCGTGCTGGAGCGACGGACACACGCGGCAGTTGTACGCGTCGTCGACGCCGGCCAGACCTACAGCACCATCAACACCATCGACTGCCTCGGGTGGCCGAGCGACGCGATCAAGCAGGCAGCCGGCTTGTCCGGGTGGAGCGGATGGAGCCCGAAGAACGGCGACCGCGGCGTCGCCATCGGTCGCTCCAAGCACTGCTTCCAGGACGTGATGGTGATCTTCGTCCGCATCGGCGAGCACGTCGTCCCGCTCGGCACCCGCGGCTTGGAGCTCGAGGCGGGGAGCTTCGAGGATCTCCCGTTGTTCGTGCGTTAGCTGGCCTCGATCTCCGCGAGGAACGGCTCGACCAGATCGATGCGAACGCAGCGTACGGGCACGTCACCGTGGTGGGCGACGCTGACGAGCGAGCGCGCACGATCGGTGGCGCGCTCGTCGAGCTCGGCCTCGATGAGCCCCGCGAGCGAGGCGAGCGCGCACCACGTCATCACGGTCTCGCCGCTGTCGAGCACGACGTAGAGCGCGTCGCGCTCCCGTCCCTCGTCCCACACCGCGAAGGTGCGCGACCAGTCGACCTGCGGGGCGGGCCAACGCTCGTTCTGCCGCACGGTATCGGTCGTCATCATGGGACCCTGTTGCGATCGATGTGATGCGCTCGCGGAACATTCAGACACCGGCTCCGCCAAAGCGTTGGCGAGCTCGTCCGTTGTCGCGCTAGAAAAGGCTGAGCATGCCGCGCCCCCAACCGACCATTCTCGAGCCGGTGCCGCCCGTGGGCACGGTGCTGGTGTTCGACCTCGACCCCGGCAGCGATCCGCGCGCCGCGCTCGACGTGCTGCGCCCGCTCCCCGCGAAACAACGCACGATCGTCGGCCTCGGTCAGCCGCTTTCGCTCGCGCTCGACGCGCACGTCTCCGGGCTCAAGGGGTTCTCCGCAACGAGCGGCAAGGGCGTTTCGTTCCCGGCGATCCAGGGCGCGCTGTGGGTGTCGCTCGGCGGTGAGGAGCGCGGCGAGGTGCTCGATCGCGCCCTCGAGATCCGCCGCAAGCTCAGCGGCTTCCGCCTCATCGAAGAGGTCGACACGTTCCGCTACCGCGGCGGTCGCGACCTCACCGGCTACGAGGACGGCACCGAGAACCCCAAGGGCGACGCCGCCGTCGCCGCAGCCATCGTCGCGAGCGGCCCGCTCGCCGGCGGGAGCTTCGTCGCGGTGCAGAGATACGTGCACGACCTCGAGCGCTTCGGCGCGTTCGAAGCGAGCGCGCGGGACGCGATCATCGGTCGCACGTTCGACACCAACGAGGAGATCCCCGACGCGATCGCCTCGGCGCACGTCAAACGCTCCGCGCAGGAGAGCTTCGATCCGCCTGCGTTCATGCTGCGCCGCTCGATGCCGTGGGGCAACGTCACCGAGCACGGCCTCTACTTCGTCGCGTTCGTCTCCGAGCTCGACAAGTTCGAGCGCGTGCTCCGCCGCATGGCGGGCCTCGAGGACGGCGTGCTCGACGGCCTCCTGTCGTTCACCCGCGCGGTCTCGGGTGGCTACTACTTCTGCCCGCCGCTCGACGGCGACCAGCTCGACCTCCGCCTCTTCGGGGTGTGATCGGTCAGTCGGCGCGGCGGTATTCGATCGAGGACGTGACCTGCGCCTTGCCGCTCTCGGGGAGCGGAAAGGTGAGCGACTGGTACGCGGCGACGATGCATTTGCGAACGGTCACGTCCTGCAGCGTGCCCTCGGCGACCGCGACGTTCTGCACCGCGCCCGCCGCGGTGATGGTGAGCTTCACGTAGAGGGTGCCCTTCATCGAGTCGTCGCGGTTGAGGCCCTCTTCGTAGCAGGCGCGCAGCTTGGGAAAGTTTGCGCGCACGATCCGCGAGATGGGCTCGGGGGCGAGCTTGCCGACGACCTTGGTGTCGAGGATCCTGAGGACGGAGAGATCCTTGGGGTGCGCGGAGACGCTCGCCGACATCGGCGGCGCCGGCGGCTTCGGGTCGATCGGCGGCAGCGCGCTCCCGCCCTTCTCGAGGAAGTCGGCGAACGGGCAGACCGTGAGCCCCGATTTGGCCGCCTCGGTGCGCAGGAGCTCGAACTTCGCGGCGGGCGCGGCGGCGCCGATCGTGGTGAAGAGCTTCTTGCCCTCGTCGGTCTTCACCTTCCGCTCGATCGCGGACATGAGGATCGTCGCCTTGCGGGCGTGGCCGGCGGCTTGGTAATCCAGCTTGTCGACGTCGCGGAGGTGCTCCTCGGCGTTGCAGATGGTCTCGACGTCGTCTTGGTACGATCGGCAGCCGATCACGGTGAGGGCGAGCACGAGGAACCAACGCACCGCGCGAGTCTACACCACCTGGAACGCGAGCCGGGGCGGCCCCAGATTCGCAGAGCATGAAGGTCGTCGTCATCGGCGGACGGGGCTTCCTCGGCTCGCGCGCGGTGTCCGCGCTGCGAAGGATCCCCGGATACGAAGTGGCCGTCGCGTCGCGGCGCGGCCCGCTCCGGGTCGACCTCGCAGACCCCTCGACGTTCGAGAGCCTGGTCGGCTTCGACGTGGTCGTCGACGTCGCGGACACCACGACGACGGCGCCCGATGCGCTCGCCGAGTTCTGCCTCGCGCGCGGACTCGTGCTCGTCGAGGCGTCGTCCGATCGCGAGGCGGTCGAGCGGATTCATCGGGCGCTGGCGGGCCGGGACGGCCCGGGCGCGGTGATCCTCGGCGCCGGAATCTTCACCGGCCTGTCCAACCTGCTCGGCGCTGCGGCGGCGGGTCGCGGCGCGCGCTCGCTCGACCTCGCGATCCGGTCGTCGCCGTACTCGGGCGCGGGCACGGGCACCATCGAGCTGATGGTCGCCGCGATGGCGATCGGCGCGCGGTCATTCGTCGACGGCGAGGCGGTCCTCGGGCCGCCGGTCGCGCGCGGACCGCGCTTCCGCTTCCCCTCGGGCGAACGCCCCTCGCTGCAGATGTCGCTCGCCGAACCGTGGATGCTCCATCACTCCACGGGTACCGCCAACGTGCGCGCGTTCCTGTCGCCGAAGCCGACGGCGCTCGTCTACGCGTTCCTCGCGATGCCGCTCTGGCTCGTCACCGCGCGGTGGTTTCGCGCGTTCTTCGGGCTGTACATGAAGCTCGTTCGCCGGTTCCTCCTGCGGTGGGTCGCCTCCACCGTGGAGATGGTCGCGCAGACCGAGTCGCGGACGCTGCGGCTGCGCGCCCCCGACGGGATGGCCGCGGGCGGCGAGGCGGTGGCGGCGATCGTCGCGTCGCTCCCGCGGGTAACGGGCGTGCGGTTCGTCGACCAGGTGGTCGAGCTCGAGCCGGTGCTGCGGCGCATGCCCGAGGGCGCCGTGTCGCTCTACTCGTGATGCGTCATGCACACGCGGAGGGCGGCCTTCGCGCGGTGGACGAGGACGTCGACGTGGCCGCGCGTGAGCCCGAGCGCGTCGGCGACGTCCTCGCCGGAGCGCTCCTCGAGGAGCCGCAGGGTGATCACCGCGCGCTGCACGCCGCACAGCGACGACACGCACATCCGCAGGCGAACGACGTCCTCGGCGTGCGCGAGGAGCAGCTCGGCGTCGAGCTCGACGGACGCCGTGCCCTCGTCGTCGAAGGGGTGGTGCGGGAGCGCTCGGCGGTGAAGGCGCCGGTGATTGCGCGCGGCGTTGCGCACGATGGTCTTCACCGTGGCGAGCGGGTGCTCGCCCTCCTCGTCGCGGGCGAGGTAGGTGACGAGGGCGTCCTGCACGCACTCGAGCGCCTCCTCGGCGGTGAGGCCCTCGGACCGCGCGACGGCGAGGAGCGCGCGGCGTTCGCGCGCGAGAGCGGAGAGGCGTTCCAGGCGATCCACGGCGCGATGGGTGTCGAGGGCGCTCGATCTTACGGCTGTAAGAACCGGCCCGCACGGAACCCTCCTCGGCATGGGTAAAAATGTTCTCTCCGTCGACCACCACAACTTCGAGACCGAGGTCCTCGGCTCACGCGAGACCTTCCTCCTCGACTTCACCGCGACCTGGTGCGGGCCCTGCAAGCACCTCAACCCGATCCTCGAGACGCTCGCCGACGAGCAGGTCGGCGCGCTCCGCGTCGGCAAGATCGACATCGACGCTTCGCCCGAGATCGCGAACCGGTTCGGCATCCGCGGCGCGCCGACGCTGCTCGTGTTCCGCGACGGGCGGGAGGTAGCCCGCCACGTCGGGGTCACGAGCAAGCAGCGTCTGCTCGCGCTCACCGAGCGCGGCCGCGGCTAGGCTCGCTCGCTCGGGCGGGCGAGAGAGAAGAAACCCGGCGGCCGCTCGTCTATGGTCCCCTGACCGTGAACTCTCGCTGTGCGGCCATCGCGATTGCGTGCGCGCTCTCGAGCAGCGGCTGCATCTTCTCGCGGATGTTCTACTACAACACCCCGAACCTCGGCGCGGGGGAGTACTTCGATCGCCGCGCGATCGCTCCCTCGGCCGCGCCGATGCTGCTCGCGCGTGCGCCGCAAGAGGCCAAGCTCCGCCTCACCGACGCACAGAAGAAGTCGTACGGCTCGTTCGACGAGATGCTCGAGCGGAACAAGACGCACGCGTTCCTGGTGATCAAGGACGACCACATCATCTACGAGCGCTACTTCCGCGGCACCACCGAGGAGACGCCGCTGCCCGCCTTCTCCATGAGCAAGACGATGGCGGCGCTCCTCGTCGGCTGCGCGATCGAGGACGGCCTGCTCGGGGCCACGAGCGACAAGATCGTGAAGTTCATCCCCGAGCTCCAGAAGCGACCGGGCTACGAGGACATCACGATCGAGCATCTCCTGCGGATGACGTCCGGCATCAACTTCACCGAGGAGTCGGTGGCCGGCGCGATGTTCTACTACTCGCAGGACCTCAAGAGCCGGCTCTACACCTACGACGTCAAGTGGAAGCCGGGCACTCACTACGAGTACGCCAGCATCAACACTCAGCTGCTGTGGGACGCGCTCCACCGCCGTCTCGGCGGCCGCACCGTCTCACGCTACTTCGCCGAGCGCGTGTGGCACCCGCTCGGCGCCGAGCACACCGCGACGTGGTCGCTCGACAGCGCACAGAACGGCGTCGAGAAGCTGTTCGGCGGCTTCAACGCGACGGTGCGCGATCAGGCGCGCCTCGGCCTCGTGTACCTCCACGACGGCAAGCTCGGCGAGCGCACCATCGTGCCCGCGGCGTGGATCAAGGAGTCGCTCGCCGCCGACGACGTGGCGGGCATCGTCGACAGCAGCGACGGCTGGGTGCGCCGCGCCAAGTATCAGTGGTTCATCACGCTCAACGGGCGCGCCTACTTCGCCAAGGGCTACCACGGTCAATACAACTTCCTCGTCCCGGAGAAGAACATGGTCTTCGTCCGGTTCGGCGAGGGCTACGCCGACGTGGACTGGCCGGCGCTCTTTCTCCGCATCGCCGACGAGGCGTGACGCTACTCCGCCGTGAACTCCCACGGGTAGGTGATGCGCGCCTTGCCGCCGGTGGGCTTGGGGAAGTCGGTGCCCTTCACCACGTCGGCGATGCACTGGGCGGTCTCGTTGGGCAGCGTCGTCTCGTTGAGGATGACGGTGTCCTCGACCTTGCCGTCCTCGCCGATGGTGAAGCGGATCACCACCTTGCCGCTGGCCTTCTTGTTCTTGAGGAGGAGCGCGTGGTAGCAGGCCTTCACGTCGTCCTTGCGGGCGACGAGCGCCTTCTTCACGTCGACCGGCGCGAGGCTCCCGCCGGCGACGCTGCCCTTGGGCGCGGTGTCGCTCGCGGGCGCGGGCTCGGCCGGCTCGGGATCCCTGGGCTTGGGCGTGCCCGCACATGCGCCCGCCAACACCCCCACCAGAGCCGCGAGCGTCAGCGAGCGGGTATCCATCGACTCATCATACACTCGGCCGATGAAGCTCCTCGACTACCTCGTCCGGGACGAGCGCGGCTACCGCGCCCGGCGCATCGACGAAGATCACGAGAGTCGGCTGCAGCGGCTCGAGGCCGAGAACGACGAGCTCCGCGAGGTGCTGCGCGTGGTGGTTTCGGCGCTCGAGGACCGCGGCATCGTCGTGCAGTACGGCGGCGAGGTGGCGGACGCGGAGGCGCCGCGGGGGAACCCGAGCACCGAGGCGAAGTTCGCCTGCGGCCGCTGCGGCACGCTCGTTCGCGCCTCGCACATGGAGCGCATCGACGGAGAGCTCGTGTGCGCGGACTGCAATGCGTGACGACCGCCACGGGGCCCCGGAGCCGCGACCGTGAGGGAGCGGGTTACCGACAACCCGCTCGCTCACGCGCGCGGCTCCGTCGTTGGCTACCGACAACCCGCTCGCTCACGCGCGCGGCTCCGTCGTCCTTACGCCGCGGCGTCGGCGTGGCCGGTCTTCTCCACGCGGCCGAGCGGCTCGAGGTGCGGGTCGTTCGCGGCTTCGCCGAGAACCCTCGGGGCCTCGAGCGCGGCGGCGAGCACGTCGCGCATGTCCTCGGCGAAGAGGATCTCCATCGCGTCGCGCGCGTTCTTCGGGATGTCGTCGACATCCCGCGCGTTCTTCGCCGGGAGGATGACGCGGGTGATGCCGGCGCGGTGCGCGGCGAGCACCTTGGCCTTGATGCCTCCGACCGGGAGCACGCGGCCGCGGAGCGTGACCTCGCCGGTCATCGCGGTGTCGGAGCGCACGCGCCGCCCGGTGAGGAGCGAGGTGAGCGCGGTGAACATCGTGACGCCCGCCGAGGGCCCGTCCTTGGGGACCGCACCCGCCGGCACGTGGATGTGAATGTCGCCGAGATCGGCGATCGTGGACTCGGGGAGGCCGAGCTCGTCGGCGTGGGAGCGCACGTAGGTGAGCGCCGCCTTGGCCGACTCCTTCATGACGTCGCCGAGCTGTCCGGTGATCTCGAGGTTGCCCTTGCCCTTCATGCGCGAGGTCTCGATGAAGAGGATGTCGCCGCCGACGGGCGTCCATGCGAGGCCGGTGGCCACGCCGGGGACCGCGGTGCGCTCGGCGACGTCGCTGAAGAAGCGGGTCTTGCCGAGGTGGCCGGCGAGATCTCCCTCGTCGATCGTGACGCGGACCTTCTCGTCCCTCGCGCGAGCGACCTGGACGGCGATGGCGCGGGTGAGCTTGCCGAGCTCGCGACCGAGCTGCCGCACGCCGGCCTCGCGGGTGTAATCGCGGATGACCGCGGAGAGGGCCGCGTCGGTGATGGTGAGCGCGCCCTCGGGGATGGCGTGCTCCCGGAGCGCCTTCGGCACCAGGTGCTGCTTGGCGATGTGGACCTTCTCGTCGATCGTGTAGCCGGAGAGCTCGACGATCTCGAGGCGGTCGCGGAGCGGCGCCGAGAGGTTCTGTAGGTCGTTCGCGGTGCAGATGAACATCACCTCGGAGAGGTCGAACGGGATCTCGAGGTAGTGATCGACGAACGTCTTGTTCTGCTCCGGATCGAGGATCTCGAGGAGCGCCGCCTCGGGTGAGCCGCGGTAGGTTTGCCCGAGCTTGTCGACCTCGTCGAGCAGCACGACCGGGTTCTTCACCTTCGCCTTCTTCAGCGCGTGAAGCACGCGACCGGGGAGCGCGCCGACGTAGGTGCGCCGGTGGCCGCGGAGCTCGGCCTCGTCGCTGACGCCGCCGAGCGAGACTCGGACCAGCGGGCGCCCCGTCGCGTCGGCGATCGACTGACCGAGCGACGTCTTGCCCACGCCGGGCGGCCCCGCGAAGCAGAGGATGGTCCCCCGCCCCTTGCCGGTGAGCTTGGCGACCGCCATGTGCTCGAGGATCCGCTTCTTGATGTCACCGAGCCCGTAGTGGTCCTGCTCGAGCTTCTGCTCGATGGCGTCGAGCTCTTCCTTCACGGAGGCGCGCTTCTCCCACGGGAGGTCCGCGATCCACTCGAGGTAGGTCCGGATGACGTGCACCTCGGGCCCCTGCCCGCCCATGCTCTGGAGCCGGCGGAGCTCGCGGTCGACGACCTCGCGCGCGTCGTCGGAGAGGCCCGCCTCGTCGAGCTTCTTCCTCAGCTTGTCGAGCTCGTCGGCCTTGGGGTCGTCGCCGAGCTCCCGCTGAATCGCCTTCAGCTGCTCGCGCAGGAGCGCCTCGCGCTGGTTCTTGCCGAGCTCCCTGCGGAGCTCGCCGTCGATCTTCTTCTTCACATCGGCGAGCTCGAGCGTCTCGTTGAGCAGGTCGTTGACCATGCGGAGGCGCGCGGCCACGTCCTTCTCGACGAGGACCGCGATCTCCCTCTCCGACGCGAGGCCGAGGGCGGCCGCGACCTGATCGGCAAAGACCGACGGCTCGCGATCCGACTGCGCGACCTGGAGGAGCGAGCCGGCGCCACGCTCGGCGATCTCCCGGACCCGCTCGCGGAGCCCGTCGGCGAGGAGGGCGGTCTCGCGCGCATCGGCGATCTCATCCTCGCGGACTGTGCCCTCGGCGAGCCAGAACGGATCGCGCCGGGTGAGCGCGGTGAGGTCGAAGCGATCGAGGCCCTCGATCGTGAGGCGATACTCCGCCGGGCCGACACGCACGAGCTCTGCGACCCGGGCGAAGGTGCCGACATCATGAAGGTCGGCGCGGCTCGGGTCGTCGTGGCGGGCGCTCTTCTGCGCCACGATGCCGACGATGTCGCCGACGTTGAGCGTGCGGAGCAGCGCGACCGAGCGCTCCCGCCCGACCGGGAGCGTGAGCACCGTGCCGGGGAAGAGAACGCCGTTGCGCAGCGGGAGGATCGGGAACGGGTTCGCGGGAGCGATCGCCCCGCCACGGAGTTGGGTCATGAACGGAAACTAAATTCGTTCACGGACCCGTCAATGGCATGAAATAAATGTGACCGACCGCGTCCCCACGGCATCACCGCTTCTTCCGCCGCACCAAGCCGTTCAGCACCACGTCGTGCAGCGCGCGCAACAGCGACCTCGACTCGTCGCGCGGCGCAGAGAACAACCACGGCGGCGTGAACCGCGCGTAGGCCACGAGCACGGCCCGCGTCGTCACCTCGGGTTTGGCGACGTCGAGCTCACCGGCGCGCCCGCCGGCACGGAGCAGCTCGCACACCATGGTGTGCTCGGCGCTGTGGAAGCGCTCGCGCGCGCTCTGCACGCCGTCGCGCGTGCACTGCACGAGCTCGCACGCGTGCGCGGAGCCCTCGGCGATCGAGAGATACGCCTCGGTGCGCGCGTCGATCGCGCGGCGAAGGCGCTCTCCGTAGGGGCCGTCGCTCGCGAGGCCGCGCGCGATCGCCTGCAGCACCAGGTCGTGCTTTCGCGTGGAGAGCTCCTCGAGCAGCCGCTCCTTGGAGTCGAACTCGAGGTACACCGAGCCGACCGCGATCCGCGCCTCTTTGGCGACGTCCTGGATCGTCGTCTTGTTGGGCCCGTAGCGGTGCAGCAGCCGTTCGCAGGCGGCGAGGATGGTCTCCCGGCGTTCCATGAGTGGTGAACAAATTTATCATCCGTTCATCACGACCACCATCAGCAGCTCTTCTCGCACTCGAAGACCTGGTCGAGGTGGCGCGAATCGAGGGCGCACGCCGACCGGCACTTGTAGCGCGCCGGGTTCTCCCTGCGCTCCTTGCGCGCGAGCTCGAGGCAGTGCTCGACGCCCCGCTTGCGCGTGACCGGATCGGACTTGCCGAACCGCTCCTCGGAAAGGCGCATGCGCCAGCCGCACACCCGCTCGGGGCTCGGTGTGCAGCCGATCAAGAGCAGCCCGAACAACACCGCACGCATGCCCGCCGTTAATAGCACTAGGCTCCTGGGATGGCGCTCACCGCCACCATGTACCGCGTGCAAGTCGCGCTCTCGGACGTCGATCGCGGCGTCTACGAGGCGCTCGACCTCCGCCTTGCGCAGCACCCGTCCGAGTCCATGCGGTTCCTCGTGACGCGCCTGCTCGCTTACTGCCTCTCCTACGAGGACGGCATCGCCTTCAGCAAGGGCGGCATCTCGTCCACCGACGAGCCGCCGATCGCCGTCCGCGATCCCACGGGCATACTGCTCGCCTGGATCGACGTCGGCGCGCCGGCCGCCGAGCGGCTGCACAAGGCGTCCAAGGCCGCGCGTCGGGTGGCCGTGTTCACCCACCAGGACCTCGTCGCGCTGCGCAAGGAGGCGCACGCGATCCACCGCGCCGACGCGATCGAGATCGCGCGCTTCGAGCCGGCGTTCCTCGACGCCATCCAGCTCGAGCGAAACACGAAGCTCGAGCTGGTGCGCAACGAGGGGCAGCTCTACGTCACGATCGACGGCAAGAGCATCGAGGGCGAGCTCACGACGTCGATGCTCGCCTGAGCGCCGCTACTTCTTCTTGGGCGGCGCGGCGGGCGCGGGCCTGCGGATCTCGGGCTTGCCGAGGTTGAGCTTGTCGAGGTCCTTCTCGATGACGTTGGCGTCGCCGACGATGACGATGCGCAGCCGATCGGCGCGCAGGTAGAGCTTCGCCACCCGCTGCACGTCCTCCTTGGTGACGGCGTTGTAGCCGGCCACGCGCTTGTCGAACTCGTCGAGCGGGAGGTTGTAGATGGAGAGGTAGGCGATGGAGCCGGCGACGTCGCTCACGGTCTCGAACGAGCCGGGCAGCCTTCGAATGAGGTTGGCCTTGGCGACGTCGAGCTCCTCGTCGGTCACCGGCGCCTCGGCGATGCGCTTGAGCTCCGAGAGGATCTCGAGGGCCGCGGGGGTGGTCGCCTCGCGGACGATCGCGCCGCCCGCGCTGAAGGGGCCGGCGCCGTGCCGCATGTCGAACGACGAGCTGGCGCCGTAGGTGTAGGCGTGCTTCTCGCGCAGGTTGAGGTTGAGGCGCGACGAGAACTGACCGCCGAGGATGGTGTTCATCACCTGCAGCGCGTGGAAGTCCTTGTTCGCGCGCGGCACGCCGATGAGCGCCGCCGAGAGGTGCGACTGCGTCGCCCCCGGTCGGTCGACGACGACGATCCGCGGGCCGGTGGGCTCGGGCGGATCCTTCAGCTCGGGCACGCTGTCCGGCTTGCCCTTCCAGGAGCCGAGCACCTTGGTGACCTCGGCGATCGCCTGGTCTTTGGTGAGGTCGCCGGAGATGGCGACGGTGACGTCCTCGGGCTCGACGAGCTTCTTGTGGAGGGCCGCGAGGTCTTGCCCGGTGAGCTTCTTGAGCGCGTCCTCGGTGCCGAGGAGCGGCGCGTGGTACGGGTGGCTCTCGGGATAGAGCACCTCGGACACGCTGTTGCGGAGGATGGTCGCCGGCGAGTCCTTCTGCTGCGCGAGCGAGGTGAGGCGCTTGCTGCGCTCGCGCTCGATCTCGTGCTTGGAGAGCGCCGGGTTGCGCATGCACTCGGCGAGGAGCGCGAACGCCTCGGAGAAGCCGGAGGCGAGGACCTTGCCGCTGACGCCGATGCTGTCGAGGTTGCCCCACGAGCCGAACTGCGCGCCGAGCTTGCCCATCGTGTCGCTGATCTCGAGCGCGGACTTGCTCTTGGTCCCCTGCACCAGCATCGCGCCGAGGAACGCGCCGGCGCCGGGCGGGCCCTGATCGGCGCCGCGGTCGACGACGATTTGGAACGCCACGATCGGGAGCTCGTGCCGCTCGACGAGCAGGATGCGCACGCCGTTGGCCAGCTTGTGCTCGACGATCTTGGGGGCGACGAACGCCACCGCGGGCCCCGCGGCCGGCGGCTTGCTGCGGAAGGCCTCGGGATCCACCGGCGGCGCGGCGGAGGTCGACGCGACGGGGGTCGGGGCGGGCGGCGGTACGACGACCTCGCGCGGCGGGGC
>JALHOE010000136.1 GCA_022843175.1 Deltaproteobacteria bacterium | reverse complement strand
GAGCAACGCGGTGATCGCCTTGCGCACCAGCTCGCCGTGCTGCGCGTGCGAGGCGTCGACGCCGAGCGCGAGGAGCGCGAGGAGCGCGCGCGTGGTCGACGCGAGGAGCTCGGCGGCGTCGCCCTTGCCGCCGTCGTCGAACAGCCCGCTCGCGAGCTGGCGCGAGAGGATCGCGAACACCGGATCGCTGTCGCGCTTCTCCTCCGGCGCTGCGCCCTCGTCTGCCGACGCTGCGCTCTCCTTGGCCTCGTAGCGCGGACCGCCGTCGAGCATCCCGCCGTCGAACATCCCGCCGATCGCCGCCCGGGCGCGGCTGAACATCGAGCCCTTGGGCGCGCCGCGCTTCGCGCTGAACGACGCGGGCGCCGCGGCCATCGGAGCGGGCGGGGGCGGGGCGGCGCGCATCGGCATCGCCATCGGCATCGGCGCGCCGCCGGCGGGCGCGCCGGTGAACGCCTGCATCCGCGGCTGGAACATCGCCCAGCCGGCCGGCGCGTGCACGGGGATCGGACGCGCCTCGGCGGCGCCGGGCACGCGGCGGTCGCCGGTGCGGGTCTCGATCGCGAGGAACGACGTGTAGCGCGACGCGATCCCGTGCGCGGTGGCGATCGCGACGATGCGGTCGCGCATGGTCTTGGCTCGGCGGCCCTCGACCTCGATCGACTCGAGATCGCGCACGCGCTCCGCCGCCCACAGCTTCTCGATCGACGGGTTGCTCGCCTGCTCGGGCAGCTCGATGGGGAGCTCGAGGAGGAACGCCTCGCCGTCGAGCGTGCCCCGCACCTCGACGCGGCCACGGCCCGCCTTGCGATAGCGGCCGAACAGGCTCCACGCCTCGCCGTCCACGAGATCGGGGAGCTCGGCCGGCGCGAGCTCGTCGCCCTCGATGCCCTCGAGCTTCACCCGCACGCCGGACACGCGCTTGGCGAGCGCGCGGGAGAACGTGGTGACGACCTTGTCGTCGATCCGCTCGCCGGGGTGGATCAGCTCCACCGCTCCGCCGGTGCGCCGCGCGAGCTGGGCGAGGAGCGCGTCGCTCACGTTGGTGCCGATGCCGAAGGCGTAGACCCGGGTGCCCTTTCGCGCGGCCATCACCGCCGCGAGGATCTCGTCCTCGTTGCCGACCTGCCCGTCGGTGAGCAGCACCACCACGCCGCGCTCGGCGTCGTTGACCGCGGCCACGAGCGGCGCGAGCAGCTCGGTGCCGCCGCGCGCGTCGATCCCCGCGATGAAGCGATCGGCCTGCTCGAGCGTCTTTTGCGCGAAGGGGACCCGCGCGAACGTCTCCATCCGATCGTCGAACGCGATGATCGAGAAGCGGTCGCCCTCGCGGAGCTGCCGGAGACAGAGCCGGAGCGCCTTGCGCGCCTCTTCTATCGACGTGCCGCCCATCGAGCCGGAGCGATCGAGGACGAACACGACGTCGAGCGGCCGGTGCTTCTCGCTCGGGTCGAAGAGATCGACCAGCCGCGAAATCGCGAACGTGCCGACCTCTCCCGTGCGATGGGTGGCGATCGCAGCCACCGGCGCCTTCGCGGTGCCCTCGGCGAGGATCACCACGTCGCGATCGAGCGGGACGTTGGCGAGGGTGACGTGCGCCACGGCGCCGCGGCGCTCGACCTTGATCGCGTGAGAGGGCGACTCGATGCTCGCCTCGCCGACGTGGAGATCGAGCGCGAGGCCGAAGACGTAGTCGGGGCGGCCGATCTTCGGGGAGATGCGATCGGCGTCCGGCACGCGGTCGGTCGGGTCGGCGGCGCCGTGGCCGGTGCGGTCGCCGCTCGGCGCGCCCGGGATGTAGCGCGGGGCGACGAGCGTGGGGATCATCAGCCGGAGGGCGCCCTCGTGCGCGTGGAGGCGCTGCACGTATTCGACCTCGACGACCGTGGTCTCGCCCGGAAGCAGGTTGCCGACGGTGGCGGTGAACACGTTGGCGCGCTCCTGCTCGACGAGCGCGGCGCCGTGGCCCTCGAGGGTGGCGTCGTCGTAGGCGCGGAAGGCCTCTTCGCGCTCCTTGCACACGCCCTCGATGCGCCGGCCCTCGCACTCCATGACGAAGCCGCTGAGCGTGGCCTCGCTCGGCAGCGGGAAGACGTAGATCGCCTCGACCGGCGCCTTCTCCACGTTCTCGTAGCGCTGGCGCACGCGGATGCGCGCGGTGCCGCCGACGACGTCTCCGGTGACGTCGACCGCGCGCAGGGGAATCGGTTTGCCGTCGACGCTCTTGAGTCCGCCCATCTCGGTGATCATTGGTTGCCTCGCTTCAGTGAGAGGATCTGTTCCACCAGCGCTCGATCCGCACCCTCTTCGACCCACAGCTCGATGCCCTCCGCGACGGCGATGCGCTCGCCCCGCTTGGCTTCGATCGTCTTCGCCGCCTCGACCTTGGCGATCTCGGAACGCGGCGTCGTCGCGCCGACCGGCTTGCTGTGGGCGAGACCGCTCGCGGCGATCTTCCTCAGCTCCGCTTCGGACTTGCCGTGGAGCGCCGCGGCGATCGCGTCGAGCGGGAGGTAGTCCTCCTGCAGCCGCTTGATCGCCTTGAGCGCGTGCAGGTGCCGTTCGCTGTACGCGGTGTCCGGCCCCTTGAAGTCGGGGGGCGGGAGGACGCCGCGCTGGATGTAATAGCGAACCGTGCGCGGGCTGACGCCGGCGCGCGTCGCGAGCTCGTCGAGCTTGAGCATGCCGGTACTGTGTGTCTAGACAGTTGCGCTGTCAAGTTGACACTTACCCAAATCGTCGGCAGGTCGTTAACTCTCCGAAATGACTCGATTCCTCATGGTGGTGCTCGCGCTGTCCGTCGGCTGCTCGAAGGCGGAGGAGAAGTCGTCGAAGGACGAGGAGGGGGCCGAGAAGGACCCGAAGAAGAAGAAGAAGGCTTCGAAGGACGAGGAGACCGACGAGCTCACCAACGAGGAGGCGTGCAAGCGCATCGGGAAGCTCGCGAAGAAGGAGAAGCCCGACATCACCGACGAGAAGCTCGAGAAGAAGACCAAGCAGTGCGTCCAGAAGATGGAGGACGAGCCGAAGCGGAAGAAGTGCGTCGTCACGTGCTTGGCGGACAACGAGACGCTCGACGAGTTCGAGAAGTGTGAGCGGGCTTGTCGGGATAAGTTGAAGAAGGATTAGCGGGGATGGGCGGGGATAACGGCGTTCAGGCGCTTGCTTACGCGCGCGCCTATTTGGAGCGCGGCGTCACCCCGAGAAGTATCATCGCGCGGCATGGTCAGCGGTGCGGGAGCGGTGCGGGTCGCGCGGATCGAGGGCAACAACGCCGTCGTGTCGTCGCGCGCGAACAGCCCGCTGCGCCTCCTCCGCACCAGGGGTGAGGACGCGGTCTGGATCTTCGCGACCACGTTCGGCGGCGGCCTCGTCGACGGCGACCGGATCGCGCTCGACGTGGACGTCGAGCCGGGCGCGCGCGTGCTCCTCACCACGCAGGCCAGCACCAAGGTGTATCGCTCGCCGCGCGGGACCGAGAACGTGCTCCGCGCGCGGGTCGGCGAGGGGGCCATGTTCGCGTCGATCCCGGACGCGACGGTGTGCTTCGAGGGGGCCGAGTACGCGCAGTCGATCGACGTCTCGCTCGCCGCGGGGGCCTCGGCCGCGATCGTCGACGTGCTCCACGCCGGGCGCGTATCGCGCGGAGAGCGGTGGGCGATGGCTCGCTATCGGAGCTCGCTCTCGGTCGGCAGCTCGCTCCGCGACGCGACCCTCCTCGATCCCGCGCACGGCTCGATCGCCGCGCGCCTCGGGCGCTTCGACGTGCTCGGCACCGTGATCCTCGTCGGACCGCTCCTCGTGAGCGCGCGCGAGCGCATCGCGCGGGAGAGCGCGCCGCCCGCGCGGGGCGCCGAGCTGGCGGTGGCCGCGAGCGTTCGGGGGGACGCGCTCCTCGTGCGCTTCGCCGCGACGCGGGCGGAGGTCGCGACCGCGTGCTTGCGCTCGCTGCTCGCCGAGACGTTTTCGCTCGTGGGGGATGTGCTGTCGCGCAAGCGGTAACCGCGCCGTAACCTCCCGCGCTACCATCCCGCGCGCATGCACCTGTCGCCTCGCGACGTCGATAAGCTGGTCCTTCATCAAGCCGGAGTCCTCGCGCAGAAGCGCCTCGCGCGCGGTCTCCGCCTCAACTACCCCGAGGCGGTGGCGCTGATCGCGACGCAGCTCCTCGAGCTCATTCGCGACGGGCGGTCGGTCGCCGAGCTGATGGACGTCGGGCGCAAGATCCTCGGGCGCTCGCAGGTGCAGCCGGGCGTGCCCGAGATGATTCACGAGGTGCAGGTCGAGGGCACGTTTCCCGACGGCAGCAAGCTCGTCACCGTGCACGAGCCGGTCGTCGACGTGCACGGGGATCTCGCGCTCGCTCTCTATGGAAGCTTCCTCCCCGTGCCCGCGCTCGAGGTGTTCGGCGCCGATGCGCCGCACGTGGAGCCGGTGGCCGGCGCGGTCGGCGAGGTGATCACCGTCGACGGCGAGCTCGAGCTCAACGCCGGGCGCGCGTCCGCCGAGCTCCCGGTGACCAACCACGGCGACCGACCGATCCAGGTCGGCAGCCACTACCCGTTCCACGAGACCAACGCCGCGCTCGACTTCGATCGCGGGCGCGCGAGCGGCATGCGCCTCGACATCCCCGCGGGCACCGCCGTCCGCTTCGAGCCGGGCGAGACCAAGACCATCCGCCTCGTGGCCGTCGCCGGCGACGGGAGCGAAGCATGAGCCACAAGATCTCCCGCCGCGTCTACGCCGACATCTACGGCCCCACCACCGGCGACAAGGTCCGCCTCGGCGACACCGCGCTGGTCCTCGAGGTCGAGCGCGATCTCACGAGCTACGGCGACGAGTGCAAGTTCGGCGGCGGCAAGGTGCTCCGCGACCGCATGGGGCAGGCCGCCGGCGTGAGCGACTACGACGCGCTTGACGTCGTCATCACCAACGCGCTCGTCGTCGACTGGTCGGGCATCTACAAGGCCGACGTCGGCATCAAGAACGGACGCATCGCCGGCATCGGCAAGGCCGGCAACCCGCGGTCGATGGCCGGCGTCACGCCGGGGATGACCGTGGGCGTCACCACCGAGGCGATCGCCGGCGAGGGCTTGATCCTCACCGCGGGCGGCATCGACGCGCACGTGCACTTTATCTGCCCGCAGCTCGTGCCCGAGGCGCTCGCGAGCGGCGTCACCACCTTCATCGGCGGCGGCACCGGCCCCGCCACCGGCACCAACGCCACCACCTGCACGCCGGGCGCGCGCCACATCGAGCTGATGCTCCAGGCCACCGACACGATGCCGATCAACATCGGCCTCACCGGCAAGGGCAACACCTCGCGCAGCGAGGGGCTTGTCGACCAGATCCGCGCCGGCGCGGTCGGCCTCAAGCTCCACGAGGACTGGGGCACGACGCCGAGCGCGATCGACTGCTGCCTCGGGATCGCCGAGGAAGAGGACATTCAGGTCACCATCCACACCGATACGCTCAACGAGTCGGGGTACGTCGACGACTCCATCGCTGCCTTCAAGGGCCGCACGATCCACGCCTATCACACCGAGGGCGCCGGCGGCGGCCACGCGCCCGACATCATCAAGGTGTGCGGCGAGCCGAACGTCATCCCCAGCTCGACCAACCCGACGCGCCCGTTCACCGTCAACACGCTCGACGAGCACCTCGACATGTTGATGGTCTGCCACCACCTCGACCGGAACATCCCCGAGGACGTCGCCTTCGCCGAGAGCCGCATCCGCGGCGAGACGATCGCCGCCGAGGACATCCTCCACGACCTCGGCGCGATCAGCATCATCTCCAGCGACAGCCAGGCGATGGGCCGGGTCGGCGAGGTGGTGACCCGCACCTGGCAGACCGCGCACAAGATGAAGATCCAGCGCGGCCGCATGGCGATCGAGAGCGGCGATAGCGACAACGAACGCATCAAGCGCTACATCGCCAAGTACACGATCAACCCCGCCATCGCACACGGCATGAGCCACGACATCGGGAGCGTCGAGCGCGGCAAGCTCGCCGACCTCGTGCTGTGGCGCCCCGCGTTCTTCGGGGCGCGGCCGGAGCTGGTGATCAAGGGCGGGCTCATCGCGTGGGCGCAGATGGGCGACGCCAACGCGTCGATCCCCACGCCGCAGCCGCTGATGATGAGACCGATGTTCGGCGCCCACGGGCGCGCCACCGGCGCCACGTCGATCGCGTTCGTGTCGCAGCGATCGATCGAGGAGTCGGTGCTCCCCGCGCTCCGGCTCAACAAGATGATCTCCGCGGTGCGCCGGTGCCGCGGCATCGGCAAGAAGGATATGCGTCTCAACAACGCGCTTCCGAAGATGGAGGTCGACCCGGAGACCTATCAGGTGCGGGCCGATGGCGAGTTGCTCACCTGCGCGCCGGCGCAGATGCTCCCGCTCGCACAGCGCTACTCGTTGTTCTGAGCATGTCGTTCCTCCTCTACCAGCTCGCCGACTCGGCGTTCCCCACCGGGGGCTTCGCGCACTCCTCCGGGCTCGAGGCGTGCGTGCAGGCGGGCGTGGTCGACGACGTCTCGGCGTGGCTGCGGGACGCGACGATCGCGATCGCGCACGGCGCGCTGCCGTTCGTCTCCGCGGTGTACGCGCGCGAGCTCGCCGAGGTCGACGCCGCGCGCGACGCCTTCCTCACGAGCGCGGTCGCGAACCGCGCGAGCCGCACGCAGGGCAGGGCGCTCGTCGACACCTGCGCGCGCGTCTTCCCCGGCTTCGCGCGCCCGGCCGCCGCGCACCACGCGCCCGCGTTCGGCGTGTGCGCGAGGGCCCTCGGGGTGACCGAGGACGACGCGCGGCGGGTGTTCCTCCACCTCTCGGTCCGCAGCCTCGCGTCCGCCGCGGTGCGCCTCGGCGTGCTCGGCCCGCACCGCGCCCAGGCGCTCCACTTCGAGCTCCACCCGCTGCTCGAGTCGCTCGCCCGAGCGAGGGTCGACGAGCCCGCGCAGACCGCGCCGCTCCAGGAGCTCTTCGGCGCGACCCACGACACGCTCTATTCGCGACTCTTTCAGAGCTGAGGAGATCCATGGGACATCGAGGCGATCACGGCGACCACCCCGGCCACTTCCAGCACCGCGAGCAGCCGCACGACCGCGACTTCGACGAGCGCGCGTTCACCGTCGGCATCGGGGGCCCGGTCGGGAGCGGCAAGACGGCGCTGCTCCTCCAGCTGTGCCGCGCGCTCCGCGAGCGCGTCCACCTCGGCGTGGTGACCAACGACATCTTCACCCGTGAGGACGCCGAGTTCCTCCTCCGCAACGAGGCCCTGCCGCAGAAGCAGATCCGCGCGGTGGAGACCGGCGGCTGCCCGCACGCGGCGATCCGCGAGGACATCAGCCACAACCTGCTCGCGCTCGACGAGCTGATGCGCGACGTGCACCCGCAGCTCCTGTTCGTGGAGAGCGGCGGCGACAACCTCGCCGCGCAGTACAGCCGCGAGCTCGTCGACTTCACCATCTACGTCATCGACGTCGCCGGCGGCGACAAGGTGCCGCGCAAGGGCGGCCCCGGCATCACCCAGAGCGATCTCCTGGTGATCAACAAGGTCGACCTCGCGCCGCACGTCGGCGCCGACCTCGCCGTGATGGACCGCGACGCCAAGAAAATGCGCGGCGATGGCCCGACCGTGTTCGCGCAGATCACCAAGGGCGTGGGGGTGGACGAGATCGTGGAGCACATCCTCCACGCCCGCGCCCACGCCCTCGAGCGCTGAGTCCAGGCGCGCGCGCCTGAACCGTCAGGGCCTCCCGACCGTACCCGCGTGCTCGGCGGCCACGAGGCCGAGCCGCCTGCCACGCCGATCAGCTCGATCGGGCGCTCACCACGACGGTGCTCGCGATCGCCGAGGAGCTGGAACATCGAGAACTCGACCGGCGTGCCGAGGTCGCGGAGCCGCGACGGTGTTGTCGGCGACGACTGAGCGGCCTCCATCGATCGCGTCGACGGGCAGCCTACTTCTTCAGGAGGTAGTGCGCCGTGACGTCGCTCGATCGCTCGCCGCACGGCATGCACGCCTGCGCGGCGACCGTCGCTCCGTACGGTGCCGTGGGTCGTACGACGAAGGGACCGGTGTACTCGACGGCGGAGAACGTGCACTTCGCGTCGTCGCCACACATCGGTACGACGTACGGGCCGCCCATTGCGTAGCAAATCGTCGCGCCGGGCGTACTCGACAAGGTGATCGTCTGATCGGACGCATAGGCGCCGCCGGGGGGGGGGCGAACGCCGGCGGCGATGCCGTCCCAGCGGGACGATCGATGTTGTACTTCACCATCGTGACATCGCTCGGCGCAAAGCAGGTTGCATCATCAGTCTGTGAAGCACTTCGGACCGCTTCTGCTTTCCACCATCCTCATCGCCCCGGCCGCGCGCAGCGAGCCGCGGCACGAGCTCGCGATCACCGGGAGCCTCGGAGCGGGGATGTCCGGCGCGTACACCGGAAGCGATGGCGCCGGACCGGTGCTTGCCGGTTTCGCGGCGCTGCGTGCCGAGTATGGAATCGTGATCGACGCTGGATTTCGTGCGGGGCTCGAACTGATCGCCGCTCGGTCGCTGGTGGGCTGTCACTACTACAGAGGTTGCGCGGGCCCCGACGGCTTCGGTTTCGTTGCTCCTGCGGGTTTCGTTGCCGGTCGATGGGGCTCCGGCACTCTGTAGGCTGGGCCGCGACTCGGCGTGGGCTACGGGGTCGGCCGCAGCTACGCGCCCGCCTTCGATCTCAGCGCCCCTGCCTTGTTCTTGGAACTGGGAGCGGAGCTCGCGTGGATCGGACGCCTCGCTCCGTTGCTGCGAGCGTCGGTATTCGTCTCGAACCTTCAAAGCGAGCAAGTGCGGGAGGGCGCCGGCATCGGTGGCGTTCTTCTCACCGTCGGCGGTCGATACAGCCTGTAACCAGCGGCGACTGGCCAGTCGTGCAACGGCCCGGATGACGACGAGCGCTACAAATCTTTGCACCCGACGCGTTTCAGACCACACGTGGGAAGACCGTGGCTGGTTGGCGGCAGGATGTTCGCGGTCGCAGCGGTGACGGCGCCGATGTTCGCGCACGCGTCGACGGTCTTCCCGACGGTCGCGCCCATCGCCATCGCGGTGTCCGCGACGTCCGTGACGTTCGACCTTCCCTTCAATCCGACGCTCCCCACCGTCGACACGACGAACTGCTGGATCGCCTACGGCGCGAAAAGGCCGTACACAAACCGCATCGCCATGAAGCGCGGGTCAGCGGGGTTTACCGTCACGATTCCTGCCCTGCCGCCGGGTTCGTTGCTGTCGTATCGCGCCGTCTGCGATCGTCGCGAGGGAGCGGACGCTTGGTTGGTCACGCCCTCGAGCACGAGCGCTCTTCCGTTCGTGCCATCGATCACGAAGGCGGCGCTCGTCGGGTCCTCCGCAAGCTTCGCGTTCGCGACCGATCCGAGCGCGCCCACCGTCTATTGGCTCGAGGTCGACAGGGGCATCGGCTTCGTGCCCTTCGAGACCGGCGACGCGACGACGACGACGGCGAGCGGTGGCACTGCGCTGTCGGGGTTGAAGCTGAAGATCAGACTCGGCGTGCGGAACTCGGCGGGGAGCGCGTATTCGTCGACCGTGACGGTGCCATAGCGCGCTCCGAGATCCGCGTGCGAGCTACGGGACCTTCATCAGCGCGCTCTGCGTCTCGCCGGCAGCGTTGCGCATGACGAAGCGAATTGAGTTGCCAGCGAAGAGCCGCCGCTCCGCGGTGCCCGGGGTGTTGGTGCAGTCGAATTCGAACTCCGGAAGCGTGTCGTCCCCGCGCTCCCACCAGCACGCGGTCGGGGTGCCGGCGGGCGCGACAAACGTGGCGGTGACTCGACGTACCTTCGATGTGGGCGTGACCGTCAGCGAGAGGGTCGGGATCGCCGGCGCCGATGGGAGTGGTCCAGAGGCTTTCAGCGTGCGCGCGGAGCCAACCGCCTCCGTCGAGCTGTCGCAGGTGACGGCATATTGGTATGTCGTGTCGGGGACGAGTCCCACGATCGCACCGACGCGAACGTCGGGACCGTACACGTCGATCGAGTGGCCCGAGTACATGAACTCAGGCGCGAACCAGTACCGAACGGTGCAGGCATGGGTCGACGCGTGTCCGATCCGTAGCTCGAGGACTGTGTGCGAGACGTAATAGACGTCGACGTTCGGCGCCTGCTTCGCGGCCCCGAGGGCGCAAGCGGAGGTGAACAGCGCGGCGAGGCGTTGGCGCACTTCTCTATCCTGTGCCTCCCGACGCCGGCAGACCACCCCCCGCCGCGGGCGGTCCCGCCGGGGGTTCCGTGGGGCGCCTCCGCCGAAATGGAACCAAGGGCTCACGCCGCCGAAGTAGCGGATTGACTTCGTGCTCGCGGCGCTCACAGAGACGTCGAGGCGTAAGCCCGGCCGTCCGGGGGCCTATGTCAACATTGCTTCGGCGGTCGACAGGTCGCTGACGACCGTGACGAGTTCCTCGGCGAGCTTGCTACGGCGGCCGAGGGTACTTCTCCTCGACGCGGCCGACCTCGCGCAGCTACCGAGCGCTGAGCCGCGGAGCGACCCAACCGAACCGCATCGGCGCTAGCGCTCGCGGGTCCAGGTGGCGATCGCGGCGAGCTCGGCCTCGGTCAGCGGGTGGCCCGCGGGGGGCATCGTCTTCTCCTGCACGACCCGCTTGGCGATCGCCGCGCGCTTGGCGTCCCAGCGGGCAGGGGTCGAGAGATCGAGCGCGGTGCCCGCGGCGTGGCAGGTCGCGCAGACGCGGGAGAAGATCGGCGCGATCGCCGTCTGCCACACGCTCGCACGGTCGAGCGAGTAGCGGGCGAGCGCGCCGTCGGCGAGCGTCCACACGTCGCCGGTCGGCGAGCCGATGAGCGTGCCCTTGGTGTGGAGGCCGCTCGTGGCGCCGGCGTCGAGCACGCCGAGCTCCTCTCCGTCGCGGAACCACACCCGCTCGCCGGCCGCCGCGAGCGCGCCGATCGCCGCGCCGCGATAGCGCGTCTTCAGGTTCCCGCCGTCCTCGCGGAGGATCGCGTCGTTCGACGCGACGACCAGCCTGCCCGCGCCGTCGAACGCGAGGTGCTGCGCCGCGATCGCGAAGGTGCGGTCGATGCCGCGGAACGGATCGAACAGGCGCACGCCGCCCGCCATCAAGCCGGCGCCGTGTCCGCCGCCGCCGGCGATCGCGGTGAACGCGTAGTCGTAGCGGGAGATGTGGTCGCCGTCGGCGATGGCCAGCGCGTGGTCGAGCCGGAACGCGACGCGCGACGGGCCGAGCTGCGCGAGCTCGCGCACGCCCTCGAGGCCGAAGCGACTGGCGATCGGCTCGAGCTTGCTCCGGTCGCGCACCCGGAACAGTCGCCCCCGGTCGTCGAGCGCGACGACCCACGTGCCATTGCCGTCGACCGCGGTCATGGTCGTGGCCGCGCGCCACCCCTTGACGCTCGGATCGCTCCCCACGATCGCGCCGCCCGCGAGCACGTGGGCTCCGGTCGAGCCGAAGACGTAGAGATCCTCGCCCGACTCGGCGAGCGCCGTTACGCGCCCGACGTCGACCTTGTGCGGGTTCCACTCGACCGCGTGGACGGTGAGCGGCTGCGGACGGGGCGCGGCGCAGCCGAGGAGCAGCAGGGGCAACCACCTCACGCGAGCAGCTCCGGCACGACTTCTCCGTCGCGCACGTAGCGCCCGTGGTCGATCCCGAACGCCGAGAGGAACGTGGCGAGGACGTCGGGCGGCGCGATCGGACGGGGACCGAGCGCGAACGCCTTGGCGTTGGCCGGCAGGAGCTGCTCGGAGTCGGCCTTGCCGAACACCAGGTTGCCCTTGAACCGCGGCGAGATCACCAGGGCCGAGTTGTTGGGGTAGTGGTCGCGGCCGCCGTTGACGTTGATTTGCGGCGTGCGGCAGAACTCGCTCATCACCAGGATGTGGGTGTGCTCGGAGAGCTTGTGGCCCGCGCGGGTGGGGTGGGGTGCTGCATCGAGCGCGCGCACCAGATCGGCGACGCAGTCGAAGGTGTCCTGCTGGATCGCCGCCTGGTTCTTGTAGTTGGTCTGGTGGGTGTCGAAGCCGCCGAGCGTGAAGCCGACGCAGCGCACGAGGTTGCGCTTCATCGCCTCGACGGCGAACGCCGCGTTGATCGCGTGGTCGCGCCCGAAGCGCGCCTTGTAGTCGAAGCCGGACTGCGCGTTGCGGAGCGCGCCCGGCGCGAACACCTGCTGCAGCTCGCCGCCGAGCATCTTGCGGAGCGCGTCGTACTGGACCGCCATGCCCTCGAGCACGTCCGGGTGGTGCGAGCGGCTCGCGAGCTCGCGCGCCTCGGCCGAGAGGAGCGCGGTCACCGCGTCGCGGTCCGCCATCGTCTCCCACTTCTCCGAGCGCGCGAGCACGCGCGTGATCGCGTTGATCGACCCGACCCGTAGGGGGACGACGCGGCGGTCGAGGCCGTCGCCGACGAACGACGAGGGGAACGACACCGACACGATCGGGAACGTGCGATCGCGCCCGAGCTCGTTGGCGATCATGGTGTCGATGCTCGACGTCGCCACGCGCCCGCCCACGAGGTGGCGTCCGGTGGCCGAGAACGCGGTGCCGTCGGGGTGGCTGACGGTGTTCATCGCCAGGCCGTTGATCACCGTAAGGCGGTCGGCGTGCTCCACGAGCTTGCCGATGCCCGGGCCGAACGGGATCTTGCAGCCGGCGGGCTGGACGATCTTGAACGTCTGCTCGTCGTCGTCGAGCGTCTGGTCCTGCCACAGGCGCACCAGGCCGGTGTCGGTGTTCAGCGTGGTGGCCGGGTCGATGATCCCGCGGCGTTCGTTGCGCGGGTCGGCCCACAGCGTGACGTCCCAGCCGCCGGTGCCGTGGATGAAGATGAAGAACTCGTCCTCGGCGGACGCCGGCTTGGCCGACGAGAGAATGGGCGCGGCCGCGCCGAGGGCGATGAGGGAGCTGAAGAAGCTGCGCCTGTTCATGGCTAGTAGAGGTGGAACTCGGGGTGGCGGATCAGACCCTCGCAGACGACGGCCCAGCCCGTCTCCTCGGGTGCAAGCTTCGGCTTCACGTCCTTTTGGTGCCGCGCGACCGTGTCGGTGAAGAGCTTGTAGAAGCGCGCCGCGCGGCCGGGGGCGAGCTTCTCGGGGTAGCCGAGGAAGGTCCGGTGGAGCACGTCGAAGCGCGTGGTGAAGGAGGCCTCGTCCTTGGCCTCGCCCTCGAACGCGAAGACCACGCGCTCGGCGAGCGGCTTCTTGCTCCGCAGATCGTTCTCCACGGCGCGATCGCACAGCGCCGCGCCGAGTCGCTCGAAGGTGGCGACCATCAGCGCGTTGGTCTGCGTGGCGCGGGGGAGATCCTGCTTGTCGTCGGGGAAGCCGAGCGTCGCGAGGTAGTCGCTCCACGCGTCGAACAGCTGCGCGCCGTCTCCGCCCTTCGCCTTCTTCTGCACCGCGAGCGGCGCGAGGCCGCCGAACAGCTGCAGGTACGTGCGCACGTAGGCCTCGGGCGGGACCATGCGCAGGCCCTCTTTGGGCGAGGTGTCGACGGCGAGCCGGTCGTGGCCGGGCAGGCTCGCGACGGGGACCGACGGCACGACCTCGGGGGTGCGCGCGCCGAAGCACGCGGTGATCGAGACGACGGCGGCGAGGAGGACCCGCTTCATTGGGGCACCTTCTCGAGGTCGTTGGCCTCGCGGTACGCCTTCGATTTCACGAGCGCGCGCACCAGCGGCCGCATGCGGTAGCCCTGCGACGTGAGCACCTCGCGCAGCGACGAGACCAGCGCTGCGTCCTCGCTGCCGATCGGTCTTCCGAGGAACGCGCTGGTGATCCGCTCGACGATGCAGCTGGCGAGCTCGGGGCTGTTCGCGAGCTCCTCGCCGGCGCCGATCGGTCCGGCGTCGGCGTGCGCGTGCGAGGCGTACGCGCCGCGGAGCACCCCGTGCTCCTTGGTGGAGAACGCCGGATCGTAGTGATCGCGACAGCTCGGCGGCGCCTTGCCCGCGGCGTCGAGCTTGCACTTCGGGTTCTCGATCGGCATCGCGTCGGCCGGGATCCAGCGGATGTCGCCCTCGCTCACGCGCGAGAACCACGCGGCGAGCGGCTCGAGCGTGGTGTGACACGTGGAGCAGCCGGGCCGCGTCATGAGGTTCGGATCGTTGGACGGGGTGAGCTTGACGTTGGGCGCGGCGACGAAGCTCTTGCAGAGGAACGCGCTGTAGATGGCGGCGCCGCGGGCGCGACGGGTGGCGTACTTCTCGAGGAACACCGGCATCGTCAGCAGGCCCGCGGCGCGCGGGCCGCGCGACTCGACCCGCTCCCAGGTGCTCAGGTCGTGCGGCAGGAGGCCGATCGGCACCCGCCCCGGATCGAAGAGCGGATCGCCGTCGTCGGCGAGGCCGTACTGCTTCATCTTGCCCACCCCGCTGCCGCTCGACGAGCGGTAGAACTGCGCGAGCGGGCCGTTGATCCACGTGCCCTTGCCGGTGAGCACCTCGCGGAAGTCGCGGTCCTCGCGGATGATGCGGCCGAGGTACATCGACGCCTCTTGCGCGAGCCACAGCTTCGTCCACTCCGAGGACGACTGCTCCACGCGGTCGAACGGCTGCTCGACGCCGAGACCGACGCGGCTCGCCGAGACGAACGCGGTGTCGCCCTTCTTGACGCCCTCGGAGGGGAGGCATCGCTCGAGACCGACGCCGCAGCCGCAGTCGGTCGACATCGCGTGGGCGACGCCGCTGCGGCACGCGATCGGCTCGCCCTTGTGCTGCTTGGCCCACGGGCCCTTCGCGCGCGGCGAGACGAGCCCGCTGTCTGCCGTCTGCGCCTCTTCTTTGCAGACGCGCACCGCGACGGTCTTCGCCTTGCCGTCGGCCTCGACGAGCAGGTCGTCGGAGGGCTCGAAGCCGGCGTCGGCGGTCGTCCAGGTGGTGCCGAAGTGAAGGACCGGCATCGCGTTGCGGTAGTCGCGATAGAGCCACCACGGCTTGACCAGCACGGTGTTCGCCTCGAGCACCGTCTTGCTCACGGTGACGGGCATGCCGACCGGCGGCTTGTTCTGGTTGGGCAGGACCTTGAGGCCCGACTCGTCCCTGGTGAGGCAGAAATCGCCGTCGGTCGCCTCGCGCGCGCGGTGCTGCCCCGGCCTGAAGTACACGTAGACCGGGCCGTCGGGGCCCTGGATCATCACGCGCCGGAGCATCGTCGACGGCGGGCGGAGCTGGATCACCGGCGAGAGCTCGAGCCGCAGCGTGTCCATCCAGATGCGGGTGAGGCGGTCTCCGTAGCCGCGCGCGTCGAGCTGGGTGTCGATCCAGCGGTCGAGATCGAAGTCGTCCTTCTCGAACGCTGCGAGCTCGTCGCGCGTGGGCATGCGGCCCACCAGATCGATGGAGAGCGCGCGGTAGTGTTTGTATTCGAGGAGGGTGCGCGCGTTCGCGGCGGGGGCGGCGAGGACGAGGGCGACGGTGAGGGCGAGGCGCACGGAGACGGCGGAGTTCAAGGTTCGTGCCTCACGGGTCGGGGGCTCGCGCATGCGCGTATCCGGCGGACGGACGGCCGGGGGCTGTCATTCATCGTGACGTTGCGTCGGGATCACGGACGGTAGCGCCGGCGGGCCCAGTCGCACAGCACCATCCCCGCAGCGACCGACACCGGGTAGGAGTGGTTGACGCCATACATCGGGATGCCGACGACGGCGTCGCTGCGCGCGAGGATGTCTCCGGGCAGCCCGGCGCGCTCGCTGCCGAAGACGAGCACGACGTCCCGCGGATACGAGGCGACGTCGAAGAGCGAGATCGTCGCGTGGTCCTTCTCGCAGGACCAGAGCGGCCGCCCGGCGACGTGCGCGAAGAACGCGTCGTTGTCGGGGACGGTGACGAGCTGCTCGTACTTGTGCATGCCCATCGACGCCTTCGGGTAGTACGGCGCGTCGCCGATGATCACGATCTCGCGCGGCAGGAAGCTGTGCGCGACCCGGATGATCGCGCCGACCGCGAACGCGTTCTGGCAGTTCCAGATCGCGACCGAGAAGTCGTTGCGGAGGGGCGCGAGCAGCTCGCGCACCTGCTCCGGCGTGTAGTCGAGCGGGGGGACGAGCGCCATCAGAGCCACGCCTCGGGGAACGCCATCACGTCGCCGATGGTCTTCGCCCCGAGCGCCATCGCGATGAGGCGATCGAGCCCGAGCGCGTTGCCCGCGGACGGCGGCATGCCCTCCTCGAGCGCAGCGACGAAGCGCTCGTCGATCGGGTACACCGGCAGACCGCGGCGCGCGCGCTCCTCCTGGTCGGCGACGAAGCGCGCGCGCTGCTCGACGGGATCGACCAGCTCGCCGAAGCCGTTGCACAGCTCGACGCCGTTCACCATGATCTCGAACCGCTCGGCGACGCGCGGGTCGTGCGCGCACCTTCGCGCGAGCGACGCCTGCGCGATCGGCCATTCGGTGAGCACCACCGGCTCGGTGAGCGCGGGCTCGACCTGCTCCACCATGATCCGGAAGAGCTCGTCCTCGGAGAGCGCGAACACGTCGACGCCGGCGTGGCGACGGAACGCCTCGGCGATCGTGAGCCGCTCGAACGGCGCCGGGAGCTGCGGGAGCAGCGTGCAGATGAGCGCCTCGGTCTCGGCGATCATCGCGCGCACGTCGGAGTAGGCGCGATACCACTCGACCATCGTGAACTCGGGGTTGTGCCGCGCGCCCACCTCGCCGCTCCGAAAGCACTTCACGAGCTGGAAGATGCGCGGCATCCCGCCCGCGAGGAGGCGCTTCATCTGGTACTCGGGCGAGGTGATGAGGAAGCGCTCGCCCGCCGGAACGGCCGCGAGGTGCACGTCGAGCCCGGGCGAGGGCACCAAGAGCGGCGTCTCGACCTCGAGGTACCCCCGCTCGGCGAAGAAGCCGCGGACGCGGGCGATCAGCGCGGCGCGCGCGTGGAGGAGCGCCCCCCGCGTGCGCAGGCGCTCGGTCTCGGGGCCGATCGAGCCCGCTCCGACGATCTGAATCGCCGAGCCGACGAGGCCGTCCATCTCGGTGCCCACGATGTCGACCACCACCAGCTCCCCGGGTGACGCGCTCACCCCACGAATCGACCGCGCGCCGAGCGCATCGGCCACCACGAGCGGCGAGCGGGACACCACCCGTCCGGCGAGCTGGAACGGCGGGGGCGGCAGCGGGTCACCGGGCGAGAACACTCCGTCGCGCGTACCGCCGCGCGCGGGCTTTGCCAAGGGCCCTCGGCTGCGCTACCCCGCTTCCACCATGTGGAAGGCAGGGATCACGCTCGCGCTCGTCCTCGTTACGAGCCTCTCCGCTGCGCAGGAGACCAAGCTCGCCGCGCTCAAGGCGGACGTGAAGGCCAAGCCGGCCGACGCGAACGCCGCCTTCGCCCTCGGCCGCGCCTATCGCCGCGCCGGCAGGTTCGCCGAGGCGCGCGCCGAGCTCGCGCGCGCCGCGGGCCTCGCCAAGGGGGCCGAAGCAGTGCGCGCGCGCTACGAGGCCGTCGTCGTGGAGTGGGAGTCGGGCAAGCACAACCCGTCGCTGCCGGCGCCGCCGTCGCTGCCGATGTGCAAGCAGGTCAAGGTCGGCTCCGAGGGCGAGGCGCTCTCGCGCGTGTGCGCCGCCGAGGCCTGGCTCACGTTCGAGCGCCACGCGCTCGTCGACGACGAGCTCAAGGCCGCCGAGAAGCTCGACGGAAACCTCTACGAGCTCAAGCTCGCGCGCGCGAAGCTCGCGATCAACAAGGGCGACCGAGACGACGCGATCACCAAGCTCGAGGCGCTCACCAAGGCCACCCCCGGCCGCGCCGACGCGTGGCTCCTCCTCGGCCAGCAGCAGATCGAGGCGGGCAAGTCGGCCGCCGCGGTCGCC
Source organism: Deltaproteobacteria bacterium (assembly GCA_022843175.1). GTDB lineage: Bacteria > Myxococcota_A > Polyangia > Polyangiales > JADJMO01 > JALHOE01. The sequence goes on along the minus strand of JALHOE010000136.1, from coordinate 6,021 downwards.
CCGCTGCGCAAGGCCAAGGAGCTCGACGCGGATTGGCCGGAGGCGAGCTTCGAGCTCGCGCGCGCGCTGCCCGACGGCACCGAGGCCCGCGATCTCGCGCGCTCGGCCGTGGCGATGCGCGGCACGTGGCCGGCCGCGTGGCTCCGCCTCGGCGAGCTCGAGCTCGCCACCGGCGGCTACGACGCCGCGCAGAAGGCCTTCGAGACCTCGATCAAGCAGTCGCCGAAGGTCGTCGCGGCGCACGCCGGCCTGGCGATGGCGCTCGTGCGCCTCAAGAAGTTCGCCGAGGCCAAGAAGGCGGCCAACGACGCGATGGGCGTCGCGGCCAACTACGCGCCCGCGCGCGTCGCCCTCGGCGAGGCGCACAACGGGCTCGGCGAGATCGACGAGGCGGTCGAGCAGTTCAAGTTCGCCCACAGCCTCGACAACAAGGAGCCGATCGGCCTGTTCCGCGCCGTCGAGGTGCTCCTCGCCGCCAAGCAGCCGATGAAGGCCGAGGCGCACGCCGAGGGCATGGTGAAGGCGTTCCCCGAGCACGCGCGCGCGTGGGAGCTCCACGGCGACGCCGAGCTCGCCAACAACGACAAGAAGTCGGCGCGGGAGTCCTACAAGAAGGCGCTCGCGGCGCCCAAGGGCTCGATCGACAAAGCCGCGGTCCAGAAGAAGCTCGACGCGATCAAGTAGCTACGGCGCCGGAGCCTTCGGCACCGAGAGCGTGCTCGGCACGATGAGGCGGTAGTTGCCGTTCTCGTCGGCGCGCGTCTCGCCGACCAGCATCGCGCCGAGCGCGGGCTTCTTCGGGTCGTTCTCGCCGATCAGCGCGCGCGCGCGGATGGTGGCGCGCGCGATCGGCGCGCCGGCCGGATCGACCACGCGGCCCGTGAACACGACCGGCGGCGACGCCTGCATCGTGCCGAGGTCGAACTTCGCGTTGGCGGTGATCTCGAGCCGCGGGCGCACGATCCACGGGTAGCCAGAGGCCTCGGGCGTGCGCACGACGAAGTCGTAGACGCCGGGATCGAGGCCGCGGCCGCCGATCTGCTCGAGCGGGTCGGGCGCGGAGATGTTCCACTGCGCGCCGGTCTTGCCGTCCTCGAGGATGCGGAGCAGCCCGCTCTGCGCGCGCGTGAGCATGCGCGTGCCGGCGAGCGTCGCGAGCGCGCCGGAGGTGGACGAGGACGCCTCCCACGTGCCGAGGGTGAACAGCGCGCCGTCGAACCCGACCGCGTCGCCCACGAGCGCGACGCGCTTGGGCACCTCGTCGAACGTGAGCGCGTTGTTGCCGTCGATCTTGAACTCGACGGCGCGCGCACCGGGCGCTGCGGTCGGGTCCTGCGACGGCACCTTGCAGTCGACGCAGATCGCGAAGTCGCTCGAGGGGAAGCGGACGTCGGGCGAGGGGATGATGTCCGCGCGGTAGGTGCCGGGCAGCACGATGTCGCGGAAGGTGCCGTCGCGGTTGATCCGCACGTTGACCGTCGACCACGCGCGACCGGCCTTCGCGTCGTCCTCGAGCTTGACGCTGCGGAGCACGAGATCGCCCTCGATCGCGATCGGCTGCTTGAACGCGCGCACGAGGCCGCTCACGAGCACGGTGCGATCGGTCGGCGTCTGGAGGACGACCTTGTTGCCGCGGCCCTCGACGTCGAGCGCCTGGAGATCGAAATCGAGGGTCGCGCGGACCGGTGGGGTGGACGAGCTGCACGGCTTCGCCGCCGGCGCGACCCGGAGCGTGTAGCGATGTCCCGCGAGCTCGGGCGCGAGCCTCAGGGTGACCGACTTGGCGAGCGCGGGCGTGCCGCAGGTGTGGCCGACCGTGGACGCGATGCGGCCCGTGGTGTCGTCGAGCACGTAGACGTCGCGCGCGTCCTTGGGGAGCGTGAGGAGCGAGCCCCCGTCCGGCGAGTTGTCGTGGAGCGCGACCTCGACCGAGCGAAAGCTCGAGGGGGCGTACGCGACGCGGAGCTCCTGCGGCCCCGGCGCGAAGGTGACGACGAGGGCGCTCTTGTCCTCGGCGCGGAGCTGCACGGGCGGCAAGTCGGCGCTCTCGTCGGCCGGCGCGACGAACACGTAGTAGTCGCCCGCCGGGATCGAGAGCGGGGGCGTGCGCGTGGACTTGGCGATCGACTTCGCCTCGAACGTCGACGCCGGCGCCCCCGGCACCGCGCCGACCCGCTCGAGGCGCAGGCGCAGCGGGATCTCGGCGCCGCTGTCGAGCGCCGCGACGACGGTCGCCGTCTCCGGAAGCTTGAGGTCGCGGCTGCCGCCGCGCTTGTCGTCGACCGTCACGGTGAACGTGACGCCGGGCGCGTAGGACGAGGACGTGGGGGGCGTGGCGTCGATCGTGAGGGGGTAGCTCGTCTGCTCGGCGACGCAGCGGTCCTCGACGCACTGGGAGCCGGTCGGGCAGCCGAGCTCGCAGCGGTTCTTCGGGCCCACGTACTCGGCGCCCTCGAGCGCGCTGATGCGGCAGCCGGCGAGGAGCACGAGCGCGGCGAGGCCGACGCGGCTCACGTGCCACCTCCGCACGACGCGGCCGTGGCGTCGGGGTCGTTGATGAAGGTCCAGAGGATGAAAGCCAGATCGCCCGCGCGCGCGGGCTTGCGGAAGTCGGTGCCGCTCGGCGAGAACTCGCTCGACACGAACACCTCGATGAAGTGACAGCCGCCGACGAGCTTCGGCTGGCCGACGTCGAGCAGCACGCTGACCGGGCGGACCTCGCTGCCGTTCGGATCCACGCGCTGCGACGACCGGAACGAGCCATCGACGAAGACCCGCGCTTCGTAGGTTTTGGTGAGCGCGCAGGTGCGGAGCGGGACCGTGCCGCGGAAGGCCTCGGGGTCGCCCGGGTTTTCCGGGATGCGCGGGCGGTCCTTCACGAGCGGCTGAGCCTCGTGGGTGATGAAGAAGGGCACGCAGTCGTCCTGACCACGGAAATCCGGGTCGGAGAGGACGAGGCAGCTTTCGGTCGCGGCCGGCACGAGCGCTAGCAGTAGCAAGCGACGTACGAACCCGACCCCGCGCGACATTCGCGCTGGATTCTGCCCGTTGGCCGACGACAAAGCCACGAACTCTGACTTTTCGATCAGGCCGTCAGGAGGACGGATGCCGGCGGACGCCCCCGGGTGAGCGCCAGCGGGCTTCGGCGAACTCGGGGCTGGTGGCCAGTCGGAATAGATCGGCGACACGGCTGTGCTGTTGGCAGATCGCGGCGAGGTCGGCGTTCTGCCCGGCCACCACCGCCGCCTCGCCGATCTCGCCGAGCGTGGCCCGGACGGCGGCCCCGAGATCGCCCGACAGGTAGAGGCCGCCGCGCCGCGCGACCTGGCGCGCGCCGTCGAGCGCGGACTCGAACGTCGGCGGATTGTGGCCGAGCAGCTCGCCCAGGCGGCGCTGGGCCGCGCGCGGGATCGATTGCCATAGGTTGGCGGCGAGCCGTGACGCCTCGGGCGACGCGGTGCGGCCGTGGTCGGGCGGTCCGAACGCCGAGAGCAGCGCTTGGTAGGTGCCGCGCGCCGCTTCCTCGGATTGCGCGAGCAGGAGGCAGTGCGCCGGGTGCGCCGCGACGTACCCCGCGCCGAGCACGTAGCGGACGTCGGGCGTGTCCTCGCGACAGTCGCCGCCGAGGAGGATCGCCGGCGGCGTGAGGAGCACGACCTCGACGTCGCGGCCGGGGCGGTTTCTGAGGAAGACCGGCGTGCGCGTCGCGCCGAGCAGTCGGCCGGCCGCGACGACCGAGCGCGCGATCGGCACCGCGCCCGTCACCCGCTCGGCGCCCTGGGTCGAGGCGGCTGCCCTGCGGAACGCCATGTTCGCGTGCTCCCACGTCAGCCGCAGCGCCTCTGCGGCGACCGGGTTGGCGCGGCGTTCGAGCAGCGGCACGATGAGGTCCGGGCGATCGAGCTGCGCCTCGAGCGGCGGCGGCGGGACGGGTCCGGCGACGGGATCGAACGCGCGTCGCACGTGGTCGATCGCGCGAGCGAAGATGAGATCGCGCAGCTGCATCGCCGCGTGGTGGAGCGCGTCGAGCAGCGCGCGATCGCCGGGCGCGAGGAACACCTGCCGCCGCCGGACCAGGAGCAGATCGTTCGCGCGGCCCGGCATGAGCGAGAGCAGCTCGGCGGCCTGGTCCCCGGCCGCGATGTCCCCGAGCTCGAGCGCCGAGATGAAGTGCCGCGTGGCTTCGTCCTCGCGCCCCCCCTCGTGCGCCGCCTCGCCGAGCGTCTTGAGCGCGCGGACGCGGTCGGGAAGCGGAGCCGCCGGGTCGAGCGCGATCTTGTCGAGCGTCTCGAGGTCGAGCGAACCCGACGCGCTCGCGGGACGCGGCAGCGCGGGCATCGACCGGGGGCGATAGGGCTCGCCCGGGGCCTCGCCGACCATCGTGAGGCGCGGCTGGTCGCTGAGCTTCGAGATCGGCTCCTCTTCCTCGTCGATCTGGGGCGCCGCGGGCGGCGCGACCGAGTCGGCGATCGGCACCGGCACGGTCATCGGCGTGGAGACGGGTTCGCGCCGGGGATCCGAGGTGCGGGTTCGGACCTCTTCCCGACTCGCCGCCCGGCCCGCGGACTCGGGGGGCGGTTCGGAGTCCGACTGCGGCGCGATCCAGGCGGGCGGCGGCGCGGGCTGCTCGGCGGCGCCCAGCGTCGACAGCGCGCGCTCGAACTGCCCGGTCGATCGGTTGGAGGTGATGCCCGAGTCGCGGAGCGACGGCGGCGGTGCCGGCGGGAGCGAACGCGAGCCGCGGTTGCTCTCGATCGCGTCGCGCTCGCGCGTGAGCTCCTCGCGGAGCGCGCTGCCCTCCTCGCTCGCCTGCAGCGCGAGCCGTAGCGCTTCGGCAGACGCTTCCGGATCCTTGGTGTGAAGCAGTCGCGCCTGCTCGGCGAGCGCCTGCGCGCGCACGTTGCCCGTCCCCTCGGCGGCCAGGCGTTCGAGCCCGCGCAGCGCCCCGTCGAGATCACCGATCGCGCGCGCGAGCTCCACGGCGCGTTTTCGCGCGTCGATGCGGCACGCGGGATCGCGCGCGGCGAGATCGAGGAAGGTCTTCGCCCGCGCTGCGTCGTTCGAGCGGGCGGCGGCGTCGGCGGCGGCGAGCGCAGCGGGGCCGAGCGGACGAAGGCCGCGGAGATCGCCTGCGAAGGCTCGCTCGTAGGCCACCGCGGCCTGCGCGAAGCTCCACTCCGCGGCGAGACGTTCGGCGAGCGCGAGCTGCACGAGCGCCCGCGCGCGCACCTCGTCCGGCCACTGATTGAGGTCCTGATAGCCAGCGCCCGGGCCGCGCGCCAAATCGAGCAGCTCGGCGCGCGCGAACGCGACCATCGCGAGCTGCTCGGCCGGCGCCTGCGCCTGGTGGGGGATGGCGAGCAGCATGCCGAGCAGCTCTCCGTCCTCGGCCGAGGCGGTACGACGCGTGCGGCCGCCGCCGAACTCGAGCTCGACGAGCAACGCCGCGGTGGCGACGTCGCCGCTCATCGCGCGGGCAGCGCGCCACGCGAGCTCCCGAGCGCGCGCCGGCTCGCCGAGCGAGAGCAGGGCGCGCGCGGCCGCGCTCGCGTTGCTCGCACGCCGTTCCGACGGAGCCTGGACGTCGAGCTCGGTGAGGCGCACGCGCGCCAACGCCTCTTCGCGCTGATCGCTGCGGGCGATGGCGACCTCGAGCTGGAGCCGGAGGAGGTCGAGCGCGCGAGGCTCGTTCTCGAGCGTGGTGGTGGTCGCGGCCTCGTGGAGGACGCGCGCGGCGGTGTCGTTGTCGTGGAGCTCGAGGAGCACGCGCGCCGCTTCGATGGCCAGGTGCACCCGCGCGCCCTCGCGGTTGGCCGAGCGGAAGGCCCGCATCAGCGACTCGGCGGCGGTCCCCACGTCGCCCGCCGCGCGCGCGAGCGAGGCGAGCTGCAACGCGACCTCGAGGTCGCCCGGGTTCTGCTGATGGACCTCGCGCAGCGCAGACAGCACCTCGCCGCGGCGGCCCTGTACCTGGCCGAGCTCGCGCGCCACCCGACGGAGGGCACGCGTTCGCTCCGCGTG
>JALHOE010000135.1 GCA_022843175.1 Deltaproteobacteria bacterium | reverse complement strand
GCCTGCGCCCGCGCCTGCGCCCGCGCCTGCGCCTGCGCCTGCGCCTGCGCCTGCGCCTGCGCCTGCGCCTGTTGCGGTGGCTCCTCCTCCCGACACCCGCGACTGGTGGGAGCGTCGACGGATCGCGCGCGAGCGCATGGAGGCCGGCGACTTCGCCGCGGCCGCCGACTTGTTCGACGACCTCGCGAAGACCGCGCCCGACATCGTCGCCGCCACCCACGCGCGCGACGACGCGCGGCTGTGCCGCACGTGGGCAGCCAAGGGGTACGTGCTCGTACCGCGCGGCGATCTCGGCGAGTCCACGGTGCACTCGCGCGCAGCCAACGAGCGCACGATCGACGAGCTCGCCGTGCTCTACACCAACTCGGTGTTCTACGGCCTCGGCACCGGCGCCTGGCTCGCGATCGTCACCAAGCCGGACTCCGTGGCGGCTGGCATCCTCCCCGCGCTCGGCCTCGCGGGCGCGTCCGCGTTGGGGGTGTACGGCCTCGATGCGGGCACCAAGCTTCGCTACGGCGTCCCGCAGTCGATGGTCACGGGCATGTACATCGGCCTCGGTGAGGGCATCGCGTGGATCGCGTGGAACCAGTCGCGCTTCCGCAGCTCCGAGTCGTGGTCGGGCAAGGCCGTCGCGTCCGTGATCTGGGGCGGCGCCTCGGTCGGGATCATCGCCGGCGGCCTGGTCGGCACGTTCGCCGGCACGACGCCCGGCCGCGCGTCCTACGTCGGCTCGGCCGCGCTGTGGACGGCGGCGCTCGTCGGCCTCGTCACCGGCGGGATGGCCCCGGAGAACGACTCGCGCGACGACACCACATGGCTCGCCGTCGCGCTCGGCCTCAACGCCGGCACGGTGGTCGGTGCGCTCACCGCGGGCGCCGTGTCGCCGACGATCGCGCGCGTACGGTTCCTCGATCTCGGGGCGATCGGCGGCGCGCTCGTCGCCGGTGGTCTCTTCCTCGCGTCCGAGTCGGAGAGCGACACGGCGGGCATGCTCGCGGTCGCGACCGGCATCGGCAGCGGCCTCGCGGTGGCGTGGTTCGCGACGGCGAAGATGCCGCGCGACGAGGGCGCCGCGAAGTCGAGCGCCTCGTGGACGCCGAGCTTCGCGCTCGCGCCGAACAAACACGGCGCGTCGCTGATGGTGGGCTCGGCGTTTTAGACACGTCCGGAGCCGCGAGCGTGAGCGAGCGGGTTGTGCGGGGCAGACACATCCCCGAGACAGCCCGCTCCCTTACGGTCGCGGCTCCAGGCGTTGGCTACTTGATCGGCGGGGGGGCGGGCGGGTCGCCCTCTTTCTGGATGCAGGACGAGAGGTCGAAGAAGAAGAAGGCGAAGGCCTCTTCGCCCGCCTTGATCGCCGACGTGCAGCCCGAGGGGAACGTGGTGTTGATCTGGTCGGTCTGGTTGATGTGCGCGTCGAGGTGCACGGCCTTGCCGCACTGGCTCTCGACGGGCTTGCCGACGGGCGTGTTGATCGTGACGAAGCGCGGGTTGATGCCCGACGGCGCGCCGAACGAGCCCGCCGAGTTGCCCCACACCTGGGCCTTGGCCGGGTCGGCCGGGGAGAAGTTGCCGAAGACGTAGTCGCACTGCACCTTGCCGTACGGGACCTTCGGGTCGACGTAGGTGAGCCAGTCGGCGAGCGCCTTGCCCTTGGGGAACGAGGTGACGAGGTCGACCGGATTGACGCCGCTCGGAGCGCCGCCGGGGATCGGCATCACCGAGCGCATCGCCGCATCGGGGCTGTTTTTGTACCAGAGGTACTGGAAGTCGGTGGTGAAGATGCGGCCGCCGGCGTTGAGGTACTCGTTGACCGCGGCGAACGACGCGGCGTCCTTCGTATCGGGGCGCTCGCTGCACTCGCAGGAGAAGACGGCGAGGTCGTACTCCTTGAGCTTGGCCGCGTTGGACCACAGCGTGCGCGCGTCCTTCATGCCGGCGGGGCCCTGGCCGCTGCCGCCCGGCGCGTAGAAGTGGACGTTGGCCGCGCTGCCGTCGACGCCGAACTCGCTCGCGTCGATGCCGACCTTGGGGAGCATGCACGCCAGCCGATCGCAGCCGCCGACCGTGATCGCGATCTTGGGCATGTCGCCCTCGGACTTGTTCTTCGGGAGGCGGGTCTTGTTCGGGTCGGTGATCTTGGTGTTGACGCACTCGGTGACCGTGGGAATCGTCACCTGACGGCGCCACTTGCCGAGCTGAATGACGAGCGGGATGTTGGTCCCGACGGGGACGTTCTTGAGGGTGAACTCGCCCTTGTGGTTGGAGATCGCGGTGGTGATGGGATCGCCGCTGGCGAGCGCGCCGCACTTGTCGCAGGTGACGCCCTTGGTGAGGGGGAGCGGCTTGAGGTTCGGGACGTAGACGATGACGTTGTAGAGCGGCAGCTTGCCGTTCGGCGCGTAGACGGTGCCGCTGACGGTCGTGTCGCTGCCCGCGGGACACGACACCTGCTGGCAACGCAGGCCCTCGCACGGACCCTTGGGCCCGTCGGGCCCGACGTCGAACGTGCCCTCGCCGGTGTCGAGCGAGAACCCGCCCTCGTCGGACGCGTCGCCCGAGGGGGTGAGGCTCTCGTCGTCTTTCCCGCCGGCGGCGGAGCAGGCGAGCGCCATGGAGCTGAGGGCCGCGATAAGGAGCCAGCGGGACGTCATGGAGCGAATGGTCCCCCGCAATGCCCCGTCGGGCAAGCGACTATCCGAATGCTTGAAGCGCAATCGCGTGATACCGCGCACGGTCGCCGCGCAGATCGGCGGTGGGGAACGTCATCAGCGGAGCCCTCGTTCGCTGGATAAATCCACGTGAACGCAAATGCTCGACGACGCGGTGCGACGAGCGCGGCACGTCGATGCGACATATCCCGCTCGCGCCCACCTGCTCGACGAGGTCGATCGCCGCTTCTTGGGAAGCTGCCACCACCGGACCGATCACGTCGATGGCGCCGTTGGAGAAGCGGATGGCGAACCCATCGTCCGTTGCGGCCACGGCGTCGGCGATGGCGAGCAGGGCACGGAGCAGACCACCACGACCGATGCCGAACGCGCGCGCGTCGGCTGCGACGATGGCGTCGGCGTCGTGGGGGCGCGGGGGCCGCGGCCCGCCGGGGAGGAGGCCGGTCAGCGAGATGACCTCGTCGACGGGGACGAAGCCGAGCCTCTCGTAGAGCGGCCGACCGGCAGCCGTCGCGTACAGCATCACGGGGCGCGGCGCCGTCTCGAGCGCGTGCTCGAGCAAGCGCCGGCCGAGCCCGCGGCCCCCATGGTCGGGGTCGACGACCATCATCGCCACGAAGCTGCCCTCGTCGTGGGGCGTGATCACGACCATGGAGGTGAGGCGGCCGTCGGCGCGCGTGGCGTAGCCCCGGCCGAGCGCGAGAAGCAGCCTCCACTTCGCGCGCTCGCGCGGCCAGCCGACGCGCTCCGCGAGGTCCATGCAGCGCTCGAGGTCGTGGAGCTCGAGTCGTTCGATCACGGTCCCACAGTAACTCTTCGACAGCTCGGCATCAGAAGTAGGTGGCCCCCGTTTTTCGTCCGGGGCCGGTGAGCGCGCGCGGCCTCGATGCGTCTCGCGCATCAGAAGCTGCGTAGCCAGCGCTCGTAGACGCGCCGTTCGTCCAAATCGTTCCGAGGAGCCCGCGATCCGGAACGGAGACGAACAGCTTTCGATCACTCGAAGCGGATGAGGAGCCGGTTCGGGAAGCGAGCCTCCCGAGGGCGGGTCACGGACACCGGCGGCGGTACATCCGCTTCTGTTTCGTGAGTACGAAGAGGGGGACGCGCGAGCGCGCGACCGATCCCCTCCAGATCCTGAAAGTCCGGCGCGGGCCGGCTCTGCGAGTTGCGGATCCACCAACGGACAACGGCCAAACGGACGCGGGTCAGGAACGACATCGCGCCTCCTTTCTGCTCGCTCATGGCGAGCGGTGCGTTGGCCGCGAATCGAACGCGGACGGTCTCGTTATCAGCAAGACCAGGGGAACCACCCCGTCCCGACGCGTGCGCGACCTGATGCTCTCGGGTCGCGGCTACTGGGGAAAGCCACGGATGAACCTCAGATACGAGAACAGCTTCATGATCATGTCTCCGGTGCGAGACGAGGGAATCGAACCCTCCTGTTCGTGGGTGTGGGCCACGTGCCGTCTCCAGTCGGCGCGTCTCGCGTGCGGTCGCTGTGCGTGGAGTCGAACCACGGCGGTATTCGTTATGGGCGAATCCGTCCTCCGAGGATCACAGCGGTAAGTGGGCCGACGAGGCTTCGTGGAGACGTCATATTGGAAGATGTAGTCCCCACAACATTCGGCCCGAAGGTGGGAGCCGTCCCTGGAGCCGCGAGCGTGAGCGAGCGGGTTGTCGGTTTGCTGATAACCCGCTCCCTGACGGTCGCGGCTCCAGGGCGCGGTTACACGAGCTCGACTGCACGGATCACGTCGACCCAGTGCGTTGCGGCGAGCTCGCTCTTGGCGAAGAGCGACACGATCTCGAAGACGCGGTCGCTGAAGCCACCGACGTTGAGGACGTCCTCGTCGTCGGCGACCTGCGTCGATCCGTAGGGCTGGAGGTCGATGAGGACCAGCTTCGCGGCCGGGTTGCGGCTCTTGAAGCGTGCCCACTCGTTGGCCATCGCAGTCCCGCGTCCGCGGCCGGCGTAGTCGACCCACGACATGTTGTCGGAGACGAAGATCACCAGGTCGCCCTTGGCCTTCTTCTCGTTCAACCGGACGAGGGGCGCGCTGCACGCGGTGCCGCCCGATGGCAGGTTCGCGAGCACGTCGGCGTTCGTCATCACCGAATCGTACGGATTCAGTCGACGCGGGATTTCCACCACGTCGTCGCTGAAGGGGATCACCTCCGCCGACGGGTTCTTCCGCACCAGCGAGGCCGCGACCAGCGCGGCGACGTCGATGCAGCGGACCGCGGTGGTGGAGCCCCGACGGTGACCGGTGACCGGCGAGTGCATCGACCCCGACACGTCGGGGCAGATGTAGACCTGGCCAGCCACTGCGGGGACGTTCTCGGTCGCGACCTCCATCGCCTTCTGCAGCGCGTCGGTGATCGAGCCCGGAACGTCCTTGTTCGAAGCCTTGTACGCCATCATCAGCTGGTAGGGGAAGGCGCGAGCGCGACGCACGAGCGACTCGTTGCCGAGCTTCTCGCTGACGATCTTCACGGCCTCCTTGCTGTCGAAGACCCCATGACGCGCGAGCGTGTTGAGGTTCATTCGCAGCTGCGTCCAGCTCATGTTCTTCGCGATCGCCTTCCAGTCCGAGCTCTTGAGCGGCAGCGCCGTCAACATCTCGAACGGGACGTCGGGCAGCTCGGTCGTCTCGCCCTTCTTGAACGACTCGAACGCGCGTACCAGCGCCGGCAGGTTGGTCGCGTCGACCTCGCGGCCGATCAGCCATCCGTACAGCGACTGGCGCATGACGTCGGTCGGCTTCGGCCGGACGAGCTTGATGACGTCGGCCATCGAGGGGTCGTTGCCGAGCGAGGCGCGGAAGATGTTCTCCGGGCTGCGCGCGTCGAACCACGCCCGCGCCAGCCGCTTCGGCGCCGTACCGAGCGACTTGCGACCGGTCACGCCGCTACGGACCATCTGCACGAAGTTCCGCAGCATCTTGCCGTTGTCGATGACCCGCGGGAAGACCGCGGCGAGCAGGTTCACGTCCTTCGCCGCGAGGTATGCCGCGAGGAAGGCCGGGAGATCCTTCATGTACCCCCGCTCACGCGCGAAGAGCGCCGTCTTCGCGATGAACAACGGATCGCACGCGTTCGCGAGGTCGAGCGCCTTCTCGAGCTGGTCCTCGTCGCTCGCGTAGAACGTGGTGTTGAAGGTGCCCGTCGCCGCGTACTGCGCGAGCGCGTGCTCTGCCGAGAACGCGTACGCGAGGCCGCCGGCTTTGTTGATGGTGTTCGTCTTCTTCGCCTTCGATGCGGTTGCGAAAAGCTTCTTGTTCGCCATTGCGGCCTCCTTTCTCAGTTGTCGTGAACACGCCGGACACGTCGCAGGTCGGGCAGGAATCGAACCCGCTCGCAGGAGTTTTGGAGGCTCCGCGGTCGCCATGACTCTCCGACCCAAGTGGTGGAGACCGAGGGGAATCGAACCCCCATTCGTGGTTTGCAAGACCACTGTCCTCCCGTTGGACGACGGCCCCGTATCTGTGACTTCGTGCACGGAGAGGGAGTCGAACCCTCATGCCATTACGGCGCCTGACTCTCATTCAGGGGTGTCTGCCATTCCACCACCCGTGCATAGCGAGACGACGAAGGGTGCGAAGAGACTTGCCCTGTCCGCTGGGCGACGCGCCTCACCGCGAGGCGCGATCGGATTCGAACCGACGACCGTGTACTCCTCGCTTCATTCGTCTCGGCGCCCCGTACGGGAATCGAACCCGTCCCGAACGATCGACAATCGTCCAGCCACCCAGCAGCTTCACGAGGCAATACTCGACAGAGCCTCCCTCCCGCGAATCGAACGCGGATGGCACGTTTAGAAGACGCGCTGTGGGAGCCACCCAGAGGGAGAAACAGAGCGGACGAAGGGAATCGAACCCTCTCCTCCGGGTTGGCGCCCCGGTGCTCGACCTTCGAGCTGCATCCGCAAGAGCTCCCCGACGAGGAGCGCGAAGACCGCCGGCACATTGCGGCCTCCCCGAGAGGAGGTCGCCGTTCGCCCCGCGACGCAGTCGGTTTCCCGCTGCGCGCCATCGTACCGCCGCTCCCGTCTTACGACGGAGACGCCGGGAACTACCTTAGGACCGTTATAGTTACGTGTAGTCCTCGCTTCATTCGGGGATTGAGTCATTGTCGAGACCGACACGCGGTGTCGCGCGTAGCGGTCTCTCTCGTCGACGAGTGTCGAGAGTCGTTGCCACGACGCCCTGCGGGCTGCTCCTCCGTCTCGCTGGGCCAGTGCGCTGTTACGCATTCCTTATCGGATGGCTGCTTCTGAGCCGACCTCCTGGCGTTCTCTGCTACTGCGGAGAAAAACCGTTCGCGTTCACGGCGCGCTCGCCCCATCACCGACACGCGGTGGGGCGCTCGCGCTCGTGCGCCGACGGTCCCTCGTGGCCCTCTTGGTTGTAGACCCATCGGGGCATTCGACGAGAATTTCATCTGCGCTTCGCGGCCACGAGCCGCGCGCGCTACGGTGGCTCCCATGACCGACACGCGCTCCCAGCGCGAGCGCATGCTCGCCGGCGACGAGTACCTCGCGAGCGATCCGGAGCTCCAGAAGGAGAACCGTCGCGCGATCGAGCTCTGCGAGCAGTACAACTCCACCTCGGTCACGGAGCGGCACGAGCGCGAGCGCATCTTGAAAAAGCTGCTCGGTAGCGTGGGCGAGGGCGTGGAGGTGCGCGCTCCGCTGCACTGCGACTACGGGTTCCAGACGCACATCGGGGCGCGCTCGTTCGCGAACTTCAACCTCGTGCTGCTCGATGTCGCCAAGATCACCATCGGCGAGGACGTGCAGATCGGGCCCAACGTGCAGCTGCTCACCGCGACCCACCCGCTCGACGCCGAGCGGCGTCGCGCCAAGTTCGAGTCTGCCAAGCCGATCGTCATCGGGAACAACGTGTGGCTCGGGGGCGGCGCGATCGTGTGCCCCGGCGTGACCATCGGCGACAACACCGTGGTCGGTGCCGGCGCCGTCGTCGTCGAAGATCTCCCCGCGAACGTGGTCGCTGTCGGCAACCCCGCTCGCGTCATTCGCACCCAGTGACTCGCCGGGGAATCGAACCCCGCTCCGGTGTGTGAAAAGCACCGATCCTGTCCTCTAGACGAGCGAGCCAAACGGGCACGCCGCCGAAGCGGCGTGCCCCCTACGCAAGGACGAGCGAGGCGTACGACACCGCGTCTCCGCGGGTCACGACCTGGCCGCCGAGCGTGCTTCCTGCGACGGTCCACAGCTGCGCGTCGCCGAGGGTGTCGTCGGCCTGGTCTGCCCGCTTCATGCGAAGCGAGCGCGCGAAGTCGACGATCTCCCGGGTGAGCTGGTCCTCGCGAACGCGGAGGTCCTCGAGCGCGGCGCGCAGCGCATCGAGGCCCTTGGCGAGGGCGAGGAACGGAAGCCGAGTACGCGGCGGGTCGCTTCGCTTGGAAGCGACCGCCAGCGAGCCGTAGCAGACGCGAACGAGCGGCTCCCAGGTGGCGGCGAAGTACGCCGCCGAGGGAGCGCGCTCGATGCCGACGACCTCGCCCGAGACGAGCACGATCGCGCCGATCTGGCGCGGGACGAGCTCGAACTCAGCGACGAATTCGTCGAGCTGCTTCTGAAACTGGGTGAGGAACGTCACCAGGTTCGCCGCGGACTCGATGCCGAGCTCCTTGTTGAACGCAGTGATGTGCTCCCACAGCTTCGAGTACTGGTCGACGTTGCGGATCGCGAGCGCCTTCGCGCGCAGCCGCGCCGGGAGAATCGTCAGCGCGTGCTTCGCACGCTTGATGAGACCCGGCTGCGTCTGCTGGATGCACATTGCGTTGCCGACGATGCGCTCTGCACCCGGCTCGACGAACGCGCTGCTCGCGATGGCGTGGTCCTGCGCGGCCTGCTTCACAACCCAACCCGCGCCGTACGGCACGATGGTCGGCTTGTCGTGCGTGTTGCGCAGGAGCACCGATCCGTAACCATGGGTCCCGACCTCGAGCTCCGGCGGCGCGTAGGTGGCGTCGTCGTCGCCCGTGAGCGGGATGACCTGCATCTGTCCCACGCTCTGCATCGGGCCGAGGCCCGTGCCGCGGAGGATGTTCTCAACGGTCAACGACATGACTCACCGTGCTTTCCGGGAGCCGCGCGAGCCCGACGAGTGCGTCGAGACCACGGCGCGGCTCCGCCTCGCGGAGCCCGCGATCGACCGCGAGGCCGAGCGCCTCCGGTGCACGCACCGGGAGCGTCGCCACACCCTCGCTCGCGAGCGACCGAACGCCACCCGCTTCGGCCGCGAAGACCGGGTTGAGGTGGAAGATCGGCGTGTGGAGCCCCATGTTGCGAATCGCTGCGACGACCTCGGCGAACCGACCTGCCGGCCGGTTCTCGTAGCCGTCCGACAGCACGAAGACCGCGTCGACGCCGGCCGCGAGGAGCTCGACCAGACCCTCTGCGAGGGAGGTCGCGCCGCTCGGGCGCACGAGGACGCCGTCCGTGTCTCCGCCGCAGCGGACGATGGTCGCGTCAGCGGCGTGCGCGAGCACGTCGCGGATCGCGAGGGCCGTCGCCATGGGGCGGAGCGCCTGCTCGCGCGAGCCCGCCATCGACGCCGAGGCGTCGAGGAGGACTCCGATGCGCGCGTAGCCGAGACGGAGGGCGCTTGCTGCCTTCTTCGCCTTCTCCATGAGCGCGTCGAGGATCTCCCGCGACATGCCCATCTCGAATGCGTAGAGGTAGAGCCGGACCGCGTCGTACTCGGTCGGGTCCATGCGGACGTCGACCTCTGCCCGACGCTGCACGGACATCCGCTGCGCAGCCGTCATGGTGTCCCTGGTGAGCTCGATGAGGGTCGCGCTCTTCACGTCCTTGTGGAACGTGCTGCGGATACCCTCGAGCACCTCGAGCGGGAGACGCTTGCCGAGCGACAGATCGGTCTTGGCCGACTCGTACGCCGCGAGCAGGCGGAGGGGCGCGCCTCGCGTGCGCGGCGGCGACGCGCGGAGCGCGAAGGCGACGCACGCCCGAGCCGTCTCGACGTCGCGTGCGAAGCGGTCGATCGCCTTGCGGACGATCGCCTGCTCCTTGCTCGTCCAACGGTCGCTGCCGCGGGTGAGGATCGCCCGCACGATGCTGGTCGTGCGCACACCCCACGCGTGGGTGAGCGACTCGGCCATCTTGGTGCGGTACTTCACCGCCCACAGCTCGAGCTTCGGCGATCCGAGGATCACGCGGAGGATGAGCTTGCGGGTGCGGGCGTTGTTGGCGCGGTGGATGCCGGCCTTGTCGTCGCCCGCGCGGAGCGCGACGAAGAGCTTGAACACGCGCGTCGCCGGGAGCTCCGCGACGAGTCGCGCGAGCACCTGGCGTTCGAGCTCGAGGTCGAGCTCGCCGCGGACGCCGAGGAGGTTCTTGACGCCGACCTGCCGTGCGCGATCGGTGACGCCCGGGAGCGTGAGGAGCAGCGCGTACAGGTGACGGTCCTGCGAGAGGAGCGCGTCGTGCACCGCGAGCTCCGCGTCCTGCGCGGTCTGCCGGTCGTTGTACGCCGTCGCGCGGCCGAAGGCCGTCGACGCGGTGTCGAGGAACGCGAGCGCGGCGCTGGCGAGCGCCGGGACATCGCCCTTGGGCACCCACGCGAGGGGCGCCCGAACATCGGTCACCATCACATCGGTCATGAGTGCCTCCTTATGGTTGTTCGGGAAAGTGCCGGGGACAGATTGGGAGTCGTTGATTTGCGTCCTTTGCAAGGAGACGTGTTCGGTTAACAGCCGAATGTCCAGTAACGACACCACAGTTCCCCGGTGAGTAGGTGCAGGGTTAGTTCGCGCGTTCCGTGTATAGCCCTTGGCCCCCGGGATCCGCCGAAGGCGGGACCGGGGACTTTGACCACGCCCCCGTTGGTTGGAGGCGGTTGGAGTCGAACCAACATTTCTCGAGTATCAATCGAGTGTCCCAGTAAGAACGCTCAGTTCCCTGCGAAGGTTTGATCGAGGCGAGTGCGCGGCGTCGGCAAGGGTTGCGTTGGCCGGAATCGAACCGGCAATGAACGGTTTCGAAGAACCGTCGCCTTACCATTAGACGACATCGCGGAACCGACCCCACAGTGCCTCGATCGGAGCCCCCGGTCGGAATCGAACCGACTCTTCCGCAGTACGAAAGCGGCACTCCACCTTGTGAGTTTCGGGGGCAATAGTCGTGGGAAGCGGAGGAATTGAACCTCACAGCACAGAGGCAGGTCGTTTACAGCGACCCGGACGTCCCAGCGTCACGCTTCGCTTCCCGGAGATCGAACGGCGTCGAGTGATGAAGAGACAACGTCGCGACGGTGGGACTCCAACCCACTGCGCTCGCTCGCGCGAGCTGTCCTGGTCATGGACCGGTTCGAGGTGTTTACGCGACTGGTTGTGACGAGGTAGTCCCTTCGGGCATACGCCGGTCGGCGGAAGATGGGCGAGTCGAACGCCATGCGCGTGAGCACACGCACTCGTTAGCAGGGAGGCTCCGCGCCACCGCGGATTCATCTTCCATTCCGGAGCCGCGACCGGGAGGGAGCGGGTTGTCGGGGAGGGTTCGGGGAGAATCCTCGACAACCCGCTCGCTGACGCTCGCGGCTCCGGGCGGGGAGGAAGGCGGAGGGATCGAACCCCAGCCGCGTGAGCGACCGCACCGTTTTCGAGACGGGCCCGAGCACCAATTGCTGGTTCACCTTCCATAAGCGGGGGCCGGGTTACGTCGGGCCCACCACGACGGCGATGCGCGCTGCGCATCACGCTTACTAAGCAGCCGCCTCGTCCTTGAAGTACGAGCGCACGTAGTCCGCCCACGAAGCCGGGATCTCGCGCGGGTCGAACCGCGGCGGCATCACCGGCAGCGTCTTCGGAGCGTACGGCCGGCGGAGCAGCTTCATGCCCGCCTGCTCCGGCGTGCGGTTCGCCTTGCGCGAGTTGCACGGGTAGCACGCGGCCACGATGTTCTCCCAGGTCGTGCGTCCGCCGACGTGGCGCGGGACGACGTGGTCGTAGTTGAGCTCGCCCATTCGCTTGGGGGAGCCGCAGTACTGGCAGCGGAAGCCGTCACGCGTGAAGACGTTGACCCGCGAGAACTTTACGGAACGCTTCATCAGCGACGGCTGGCGCACGAGGCGCACCACCGACGGCATCTTCATGGTGAGCGACGGCGAGCGGAGGTCGTCGTCGTACGAGTCGACGATCTCGACCTTCTTCGAGAAGTACATGATGACTGCACGCTCCCACGCGACGACCTTGTGCGGGACGTACGCGGGAGTCAGAACGAGCACGCGCGACATGGTCGCCTCCTTTCTTGGTGGGGTTTTCGTGAGTGAGTTGGTGCGAGCGGGAAGGGATCGAACCTCCACGGGCAGCTAGCGGCCCGGCCGTGTTTGAAGCGGCTGCGTCTTCCTTTTCCGCCACGCTCGCGTGTCCGTGGCTTCGTGCTCGAGAGAGGGGTCGAACCTCCACGTCCGTGAGGACCACCGCTTCTGAGGCGGCGCTGTCTGCCTATTCCATGCACTCGAGCATTCCCGAGCGGAGCAGCCGCTCGAGCATTCCCGAGCGGAGCAGCCGCTCGAGCAAGTGGTACGCGGTGAGGGAATCGAACCCTCTGCGATCGGCGTGTCGAGCCGATCAGGCTTCCAAGCCGTCACCGCGTGTTGAGAGGCGTAGCCGCTCGCTGACGCGCGCGGCTGCGGGACCCCCGTGGTGGAGTCGAACCACCTCGGCGGGCTTCGGAGGCCCGCGTCGAGAGCCGCTCGACGGGAGAGACGATTGGTACCCTCGGGACGAATCGAACGTCCGCAACCAGGATTCGTAGTCTCGGCGCTGGGTCCACCAGCGAGGGTGTTCACGAATCAGCGTGGGTACGGGGAATCGAACCCCGGTTCGACGATCGAGAATCGCCGGTCCTGACCGCTAGACGATACCCACATGGCGCACGTCGGTGACCCTGATCGCGTCGTGACAACGAGGGGTGACGTGCGCAGAGACGAGGAGGGGAGTTGAACCCCATCGATGGCGTGTTGCAGACGCCATTGCTCCCGGAGCACCTCGTCGAAGGGGAGCCGCGACCGCCAGGGAGCGGGTTGTCCGGCCGTGACAACCCGCTCGCTGACGCCCGCGGCCCCGGAGTGACCAACGGGACTCGAACCCGTACCTGCTGGGCCACAACCAGCCGTGCAGTGACCGCTACACCATGGCCACGCTTGTTGCGCCGCGACGCTTCTCGCGACGATGGGTCCGAGTGGGGGGATTCGAACCCCCGTGAGCGCGGTCCCGAACCGCGTGGTCTCCATTGACCCACACTCGGATGTCTCTCGTACGAGCACGAGAGAGAGTGGTCCGGGAGGGAATCGAACCCTCACCTTCTGGGCTTCAACCAGACGCTCGACCTTCGAGCTGCCAGACCGTGTCGATGCACGACAAAGAGCGAGCAGCGGGACTCGAACCCGCACCCCAGGGCTTGGAAGACCCGGACCCTACCGTTGGACCATGCTCGCGATCCCATTGCTGGGTTGGAGCCGCTCACGGGAGTCGAACCCGTCGTCTCCTTCGTACCAAGAAGGCGTCGTCCCTCGACGACCCGAGCGGCACTCGATTCACCGCGCGAGTACGCGCGGGGCTGCGACGGGTGGAATCGAACCACCTCCGACACCGCTTAACAGGCGGTCGCTCTTACCAAGTGAGCTACGTCGCAATGATCGGCGGAGACCTCCGTGGACGTCACTCCGGTGAACGAACGCTCCGAGGAGCCGTTCACCAACGTCCAGCGAGAACCCTCGCAGTCGAGGTCTCCGCCTGTTGTGCACGGACCTCGGGCGAGGTCCGTGCGATGCCGAGCTGTCAAAGATCAGGGGCTGCTCTCGCAGGCCTGGATCCGCCGGGTGGATTCGAACCACCATCACGAGGTTCAGAGCCTCGGGTCCTTCCGAGTTGGACGACGCCGGAACATGGAGAGGGCGCACCTCTCCCGACGCTCGCGGACAAGTGCCCGTGAGCGGTCGCGCGAGCAGCGCGCTCGCGTGAGTGGGATCGAGGGGATTCGAACCCCTACCTGACCGCTTAAGAGGCGGCAGCGCTCGCCGTTACGCCACGATCCCGTGGAACTAGTGTGTTTGATGTATCGAAAGAATCATGTTTGAAGGCGCACCTCTCCCGGGCCGCCGGCTTTGGGGGCTGGCGGTTTGGGGTTGGGCAACCGCCGGCTTGCGCCGGCGGCCCCGTCGGGGGTTTGGCCGCTTGGGGAGGTCGGGAAACAAAAGCAGTGAGGGCCACCACCGGGGATTCCGGGGCGGCCCTCGAAGACGCTTTCCGCTCTGAACGAGCGAAAAACGCAGACGAAAATAGGGCCGCCTAGCGGACCACCTCCGGGTTGTTCGTGACGAACCGACCGCCCGCCGCGTATGGCGTGCGATCTCCGGAGATGGAGCTCCTACCGCGAACACACAACTCCGCCGCCGATTCGATCGGCTGGGCGGCTTTGCTGTGAAGGCGGTTGGTGTTCATTGGAGTGCTCGACTTCGAGAGAATGTCTACCAGAGAACCTCGGCCTTGTCAAACGAACAAACGTTGGACTCGGCGGGGATGGATGACGTTCTCGTTTCCCTGAGACGTTCGTCAGACGATTTTGTTTCAGGAAATCTTGGCGCGATCAGCGAAAGAGGAACCGCAGGGCTTTCGGCAGGCGACGGCGCCAGTGTCGTTCCGCGTGGGTGCCCTTGGCGTCGGGGCGCCACATCAGCCGGTCCTTGCCGTAGCCGCGCTGCGAGAGATGCTCGGCCATGTCCTGCGCGTGCTTGAGCATCATGCCTCGTCCCTCTTTCGCGCCGCAGTCGAGGTAGATGCGCGAGCGCCACGGCTCGGGCTGGGTGCGGACGAAGTCGAAGATCTGACGCTGCGCGAACCAGAACGACGGCGACATCACCAGCGCGCCGCCGAACGCCTGCGGGAACTTGAAGTGGGCGTACATCGCGGCCAGCCCGCCGAGCGACGACCCGCCGATGAACGTGAGCTCGGGCTCGGGCCGCAGTCCGATGCTGCGCCGGGCGAGGGGCATCAGATCGGACACCAGCCAGCCGATGAACTGCTCGGCGCCGCCGCCCTGCTTGCCGTCGCTCCACGGAGTGAGCTCGTGGATGCGCTGCGCGTGGCCGTGGTCGACCGCGACGATCACCGGCGCCACCGGCTTCTTCAGCACGGCGAAGCGGTCGAGCGCCTCGTGCGCGTACCAGCCGCCGGCGAACGAGCCCTCGTCCTCGAAGACGTTCTGCCCGTCGAACAGCCAGAGCGTGGGGCGCGGCTGGTCGTGGACGTGCCCGTGCGGAGCGTAGGCGCGGACGCGCCGGCCTCCGTCGAACACCCCCAGATCGATGAAGGACCCGCGCGGGACGCGGCGCGCGCGCGGCATCAGCCGAGCGCTCTCGCAGTGACGGCGGTGAGCGCGTCGATCAACTTGGGGTGCGCGTTGAGCGAAGGGGCGCGCGAGTAGCGGAGGCCGCGCTGCTCGGCCCAGCCGCGCGCTTCGATGTCGAGGTCGTAGAGCACCTCGGTATGATCGGCGAGGAAGCCGATCGCGCACACGTGGACGTCTTTGACGCCGTCGCGCGCGAGCGTGTCGAGCGCCGTGGGGAGATCCGGTCCGAGCCAGTCGCCGCCGTCCATGCCCTGGCTCTGAAACGCGACCGACCACCGCGAGGCCCCCACCTTCGCCGCGATCAGCGCCGCGGTCTCGCGGACCTGCGCTTCGTACGGATCGCCGGCGGCAATGATGCGCGTGGGGAGCGAGTGCGCGGTGAACAGGAGGTGGCCCTCGTGCGCGGCGACCGAGGCGAAGGCTTCGATCAGCGCGGGCTCGGCGTTCCACGCGGGCGCCTCGATGCACTCGACCCCCGCGGCCGCGCACGCCTCGCGCGAGGTGGGGTTGTAGATGTGCACGCTCATCGGCGCGAGCGGCAACGACAGCACCCGCGTCACGCCCTCACGGGCGAGACCCGCCACGACGTCGCGCGCCCACGGCTTCCACAACCGGCCGGCGACCGCGCAACGCACCCCCACCTGCTGCTCGAGGGCCGCGGCCTGCGCCCGGGTGATCGCGAAGAGCGGCGAGCCGCCGATCGCCTTCCAGCGATGGGTGACCTCGTCGACGATGGATTGCGGCGTGGGGCGGCCGCGCCGGATCGTCTTCACGAACTCCGGGATGTCGGCGGGATCGTCGACGCTCCCGTGCTGGATGAGCAGGACGGCGTCCACCTACTGCGAGACCTCGGAGCCGATGTTCTCGAGCAGCTCGTTGGCGCGTTTGTGGCTGATGTTGAGGCCCTTGAACATCGCGTCGAGCACGGCGCTCTCCTCGGGGACGATTCGCGCGTCGGCGGCGGCGATCGCCGCGGCGAGGACCACCGTCACCTCGGCGCGCGCGGTGTCGTCGGCGAGCTGCTCGATCACCTTCTGCAAGCGCACGTCCTTGCCCTCGGAGGCGCAGCGGCGCGCCGCGGCGTCGAGCATGGCCTCCATGTGCATCGTGCGAATGCGCCCGTTGGACAGGACGTCGAGCGCGCCCTTGAGCACCTCGCGCTCGGCGTTCACGACGCGGTGGTCGGCCGCCATCATGAGGTACATCGCCTCGCAGATCGGGCCGTATTCCTCGACGATCTGCATGGCTTCGATCAAGTCCGCCGACGTGCGCGGCCCGGCGGCGAGCGAGGGGCGCTGCCCGCGTTGCCTCAGCTGATCGCGCAGGTGCTCGAGGCGCTCGCGCGTGAGCCGGATGTTCGAGCCGGGGGGAAGCGAATCGCTCATTCTCGGGACTCGTAGACGTTGAGGGCCGGGAACTCGACGGCCGTGAGGAAGCCGCCCTTTCCGCAACCGGTGTCGATGCCGATGACGTTGACGCCGGCCCAGAGGTCGTCTGGATCGTCGGGGGTGAAGCTGCTGAGCTCCGGCGGGAGACACGAGGTGGTGGTGTGGCCGAAGACGATCGTCTTGCCACGGTAGTTGACGAAGAAGTCCTCGTCGCGGAGCCAGAGCAGCACGGTCTTGTCCTCGAGCTCGGCCGGGTGAACCCAACGGCCGTCCCTCTTGGGGATGCCGGCGTGCACGTAGAGGGCGTGCTCGTCTTCGTAATAGTAGGGCAGCGAGTACATCCAGTGGAGGACGTCCTCGGGGAAAAACTTGCCGGACATGAGCATGGCCCGCTCGGTCGCGTGGGGCTCCTCGCCCTCGGCGGCCGGCGCTCCGCCGACGAAGGACCGGTACGCCGCGAGGCACCCGTTGATCGGCGGGAGCACGAACCCGTCCCAGCCGCGCTCGACCACGCGCAGCCACGCGTCCTCGTGGTTGCCGCGCAGGCAGATCACGCGCGCCGGCGTGGTGCTCGGCAGGCGACGCACGAAGTCGACCACGTCTTTCGAGCGGGGGCCGCGATCGATGTAGTCCCCGAGGAACACGATGGTGTCCTCCGGCGTGAGCTCGGGAAACTTGGAGAGCAAGCGATAGAGCGCGTGGATGTCTCCGTGGATGTCGCCGATGGCGAAGGTCCGGCCGGCCATTGAATGCGAAGAGCTTAGCCGAAATCGGCGCGATTCTCTGGCCGCCTGCCGACCCCGAAGACTCCCATGCCGGCCAAGGTGGTCTGCACGCGCACGAGATCGAGCCCGGCGCGGCGGAACGAGCCCGCAAAGCGCGCCTCGTCGAATCTCCCGTACCCTCGGGAGACGATCCTCCACAGCGCCATGCTGGTGACGAACCGCGGTTCGCGCAGCGCTTGCCCGGCGATCTCGCGGGGAATCGACGAGCCGGGAAGCCCAGCCGGCTCGAGGAACGCGCAGCGTCCGCCCGGCTTGAGCACCCGGAAGACCTCGGCGAGCACGCGCTCGGCGTCGGGCACCAGGTAGAGAAAGCTGTGGCCGGTGACGGCGTCGAAGGTCGCGTCGGGGAAGTCGAGCGCCATCGCGTCGCCCTCGATGAACGCGAGCCGGTCCTTGTGGCGCTCGAATCGCTGCCGGACGCGGGCGAAGCGGATCATCGAGCTCGAGATGTCGAGGCCGGTGACCCGCGCCCCGGGCACGCGATCGATCATGCCGAACGCGCTCTCGCCCGGGCCGCACCCGAGGTCGAGCACGTGGCCGCCGGGCTGGAGCTCGACGTGCTCGGCGAGATCGCCGCCGTGCGTGCGCCAGGTCGGTTGCGCCGTGAGCACGGCGTACGGGAGCGCGCCGACGTCGAAGAGCACGCGGCGGAGGGAGTCGCGAAGGTTGGCCACCGGCGGGAGCGTAAACGCGCCGCGTCGTTTCGAGAATGTCGCCGCGCCTTCGCGCGTTGTGAACACGGGGGCGCCATGCTCGCTCGGTGAAACAAACTCGCCGGAGCTGCATCGCAACTCCGCTCACCAGAGAAGCCGCCATGTACGACCTCGCCCACGCCTGTTGGTGCTGCCGAACGATCACCATCTTCGGCGACGACGCGCCGTTCCCCCGCTGCTGCGGTCACTGTGATGCCGTCCTCCGCGAGAGCCCGCGCACCGCGTTCATCGCCCGCCCGGCGGTCGACGACGTCGACGACTTCCTGCTCGAGCTCGGGCCCGAGCCCACCTACGCGGCGCCGTTCTGAGCTAGCTTCCGGCGCGTGTTGTTCCCGGGTGACCGCTATCGCGAGGTGCGCGCGCGGACCGAGGCCCTCTGCGCCTCGCTCACCGTCGAGGACCACGTGGTGCAGGCGTTCCCCGAAGCGAGCCCCACCAAGTGGCACCTCGCGCACACCACCTGGTTCTTCGAGCGGTTCGTGCTGCGCGCGCTCGGGGTGCCGCCGTATCACCACGCCTACGACTTCCTCTTCAACTCGTACTACGACGCGGTCGGCCCGCGCGTCGCCCGCGAAGCACGCGGCACGCTCTCGCGGCCCACGGTCGACGAGGTGCGCCGCTACCGCCGTCACGTCGACGACGCGATGCTCGAGCACCTCGAGCGCGCCCCGCGGGAGCTCGTCGAGCTCGGGCTCAACCACGAGCAGCAACACCAGGAGCTGCTCCTCACCGATCTGAAGGCGGCGTTCGCAGAGAACCCGCTCCGCCCGGCGTATCGCGATCGCCCGCTCCCGCCGTCGATCGATCCCGGGCCGATGCGCTTCGTGGAGCACGCGGGCGGCGTCACCGCGCTCGGTCACGAGGGCGAGTCGTTCGCGTTCGACAACGAGCGCCCGCGCCACCGCGTGTTCCTCGAGCCGTTCGCGATCGCGAGCCGCCCGGTGACCAACGGCGAGCTCCTCGCGTTCGTCGAGGACCGCGGCTACGAGCGCTCCGAGCTGTGGCTCTCGGCGGGCTTCCGCCGCTTCTCCGGACCGCACCTGTGGGAGCAGCTCGACGGCGGGTGGCACCAAATGACGCTCGGCGGAATGCGTCCGCTCGATCTCGACGCCCCTGCGTGTCACCTCAGTTACTACGAGGCCGACGCGCTCGCGCGCTGGTCGAACGCACGGCTCCCCACCGAGGCCGAGTGGGAGGCGAGCGCGCCCGAGGAGATCGACGGCAACTTCGCCGACGACGACCACTTCCACCCGCGCGCGTCGCGCACCGGCCAGTTCTTCGGCGACGTGTGGGAGTGGACGCTGAGCGCGTACGCGCCGTACCCCGGATTTCGGCCGTTCGCCGGCGCGCTCGGCGAATACAACGGCAAGTTCATGTCCGGGCAGATGGTGCTGCGCGGTGGCTCGTGCGCGACGCCGCGCGATCACATCCGCGCGACGTACCGCAACTTCTTTCCGCCGGACGCGCGGTGGCAGTTCACCGGCGCGCGCCTCGCCCGTTGACTACTTGCAGCTCTCGGCGGCGAGGGCGACGAGGTCGCTGGCGCAGAACTCGGCCTCGGTGCCGCCGCTCTTGAAGAGGCAGCACTTGGTGTAGCCGGTCTCGGTGCAGTCCGCCTTGGCGTGACAGCGGCGGACGGTGGCGTCGCCGGGGCACATCATGGGGATGTTGGAGTTGCAGGTCGTGCGGCACTCGGCCACGCCCGAGCTGAACGAGCAGGCGAGCCCGGAGCCGGTCACCTTCACCGTGGCGCAGCAGATCTTCGCGCCGGCCGGGCAGTCCTCGGGACCGTCGCAGCTGAGCGTCGCGCCGCCGTCGGGACACGTGCCCTTGGTGCACGCGAGCATGAAGCCCGCGTCCGGATCGCCCGAGGCGCAGCACACCTCGCCCATGCCGCACACCGTGCTCCCGCATTTGACGCCGGACGCGTCCTCGCCGCTGGTCTCGCCGGCGGTGCCGGTGTCCGTGGCCGCCGAGTCGCCGCCGGTGCTCGTGTCGCCGCCGGTGCTCGTGTCGGACGTGGCGTCTTTGGCGCCGGTATCCGCTTCGGTGACCGGGGACTGGCTGTCGTCCGAGCCGCCGCAGCCGATCGCGAGAAGGATCAAGGAAAGGGTGAGTCCGCGCATGGCGGCAAGCCTACTTCGAGAACGGAGCTGGTACCACCGCGCGTCCCTCGAGCGCGCTCTCGAAGAACGCGACGTACTGTGCGCGGCCCTCGGGCGCGAAGATGAGCGAGCCGTGATCGATCAGCTTGCCGTCAGCTCCCCGCTCGAACTGCGCGATCACGCCGGTGGCGCCGCTCGGGAGGTTCGCGGTCAACGAACCGCCCGCCGTCGCGAGGCCGGGGATGGTCGATCGCACCGGGAGCTGGTGGGTGAGGCCTGCCGCGCGCGCGAGCAGCTCGCTCGTGCTGTTCGGAACGATCGCGTCGTTGAACACCTCTTGGAGCAGCACGTCGCGCGGCTTCCAGCCCGGCACGCCGGGGAGGCCCTCGAGGGTCACGCCCCTCACCCAGTTGGCCGCGTCGCCGGGATCGACGATCGCCTGCGTCGCCGCGAAGAAGCGGATGACGTCTCCGGGCGGGGTGCCCGCGGGCTTCATTGCGTCGATGATGAACTTGAACGTCGGTGAATCGCGGAGCAGCGTGGTGAGCCCGCCGCCGCCCACGTTCCAGCACGCCGCGCGGATCTCCGGCGCGAGCGCCGCGACCGTCGGTCCCATCACCGAGCCGAACGAGTGGCCGAGGTAGAGGATCTGGTCGGGATCGAGATCGGGGACGCCGTCGGGCGCGCCGAGCGGGAGGAGGTCGAGCGTCGCGAAGCTCTTGATCAGCCGGACGATCTCCAGCTGGTCGAGCGCCATCTGACGGAAGTTGTCGCGCGCGCGGGCGATCACGAACGACTCGTCCTTCGTTTGGGCGTCGATGCCGAAGAACGAGAACACCGGCGAGAGTCGATCGTCGGCCTTGGCGGTGCCGCGCGGTCCGTGCTCCGGCGCGTCGATCGAGATCACCGCGACGTTGAGCGACGCGAGCCGCTCGGCGGTGCCCCACACGCCACCCTTATCGCCCCCGAGACCGTGCCCGAAGATGACGACGGGACGCTTTCCGCTCTTGGTCTTGTCCGAGAAGGCGAGGAGCGCCTCGAGCTGCACCGTCGACTGCACGACCGGCTTGCCGCCCTCGATCACGAAGCGACCACCCGGCTTCGGCGTGCGGTACTCCGGCGCCTCGAATTTCAGCGCGAAGCGGACCCGGTTGTCGGTCTTCGACTCCTCCTCGACAGCTGGCGGCGACGTCACCACGGGCGGCGGTGCGCTGCGGCGCGCGGTCGCGGCTGCGAGGAGCTCGTCGTGCACCGTCGCCGTGGTGAAGTGCGAGGCGAGGACGATCGTCTCGCGCTTGATCCCGGTCGAGGCCTCGAGCGTCGGCAGCGCCGCGCGCACGGCGACGGCATGTGCATCCGAGGCGTTCGCGAGGAGGGCGCGGGTCTCGGCGCTCGCGACGATCGGCGCGCCCTTCGGCGTGCGCACGGTGTTGGTGAGCACGAACAGGTAGCGGGTGCGCGGACGGAGCGGGCGCGCCGGCTGGAAGAGGAGCGTGTGATCCTCGCTCGTGTAGTCGAAGAGCCCGTCGGCCGTGCTCGCGTAGAGCGGGAGGAGCCCGACGGTCTTGCCCCGGTCCGGCGACTTGTCGTCGACGTCGACCAGCGCCGCTGGCGCTCCCGCTCCGGTGTAGCCCTCGACCGCGCGGGTGAACGTGGCGGGATCGACGTCGCCGGTGAAGTTCACGTACACGCCGCCGACGGTGGAGAAGCCGTCCATTGCGCTGAGGTCGGCGACCGTCTTCGGGTAGCCGGTCACGAGTCGATCGGTCGTCGTCGCGGCCGAGATGTTCACCCGCAGCCCGGTCGCGCTGGCGGGATCGGGGCGCGTGTAGCGATCGGACGGGAAGGGCGAGAGTCGGCTCGTGGCGGCCGGGCCGAAGATGGCCTCGACCGCCGGCGCTTGCTGCGGGTCCTCGCCCGGGCTGCACCCGAGGAGCGCGAAGAGACCAATGGACGCGGCGAGCGAGCGCATGGCCAGACGATTCTCCACCGCGCAGCCAAACGCAACTTATGGATTCTGCGCAGCGCCTGGCCGGTGCGGGCATCGGACTCCTGCCCGAATGACGGCGCTCTCCCACGAGAAGACGGTGCTCCCACCACCGAAGCTCCTGCTCGTCGACGACGTTCCCGCGAACCTTGTCGCCCTCGAGGCCGTCCTCGCGCCGCTCGGGTGCGATCTGGTGCGCGCGTCGTCCGGCGAAGCGGCGCTCCGCGCGCTCCTGCGCGACGACTTCGCGGCGATCCTCCTCGATGTGCAGATGCCCGGGCTCGACGGGTTTCAGACCGCGCAGCTGATCCGTCGCCGCGAGCGTTCGCGCCACATCCCGATCGTCTTCCTCACCGCCGTGAGCAAGGAGCGCGAGTTCATCTACCAGGGCTACGCGCACGGCGCGGTCGACTACCTCGTCAAGCCGTTCAACCCCGACATCCTCCGCGCGAAGATCGCGGTGCTCGTCGAGCTGCATCAGCGGCGCGAGCAGGTCCGGGTTCAGGCCGAGGAGCTGCTCCGCCACGAGCGCGAGGCGCACGAGCGCGACAGCGCGATCCGTTATCAGACGCTGGTCGATTCGATGCCGCAGGGCGTGTGGGTGAGCGCGGCGGACGGCTCGACCGAGCGCGTCAACCGCGTGTGGTCGGCGCTCAGTCACCGTGGCCTCCACGGCTCCTGGCTCGACGCCGTTCACCCCGACGACCGCCCGCTCGCCGAGGAGCGCTGGACCGCCGCGCTCGCGGGGGGCGAGACCTTCGAGTGCGAGGTGCGCATCGAGGGCCGCTGGTACCTCGCGCGCGCGCTCCCCGAGCGCGACGCTCGAGGGACTATCCAGCGTTGGATCGGGACCGCCACCGACGTCGACGACCAGCGCCGCGATCGCGAGGTCCTGTCTGCGGCGCTGCAGGCGAAGGACGACTTCCTCGCCGCCGCGTCGCACGAGCTCCGTACGCCGCTCGCGGCGGCCAAGGCGCAGGTGCAGCTCACCGCCCGCCGCCTCGAGCGGCAGAGCGTCGACGAGAACACCGCTCGCTCGCTGAAGATCGTCGCCGCGCAGATCGATCGCATGACCCGGCTGGTCGAGGATCTGCTCGACATCAGTCGCCTGGCCACGGGCAGGCTGTCGCTCCAGCTCACCGAGTACGATCTGTGCGAGCGCATTCGCAGCGAGGTCGAGCGCATCCAGGCGCTGTCGCCGAGCCACGCCCTCAGCGTCGACCTCCCCGAGCGCTTGCCGATCGTGGCCGATCGCGACCGCATCGATCAGGTGGTGATCAACCTGCTCACCAACGCCGTGCGCTATTCGCCCGGGGGCGGACCGGTGGTCCTCTCGGCGCGACAGCGGCTCGACACGATCGAGGTCGCCGTCACCGACCGCGGTCTCGGGATCCCCGTCGAGAAACAGGCGGGGATCTTCGAGAGGTTCGGCCGCGCCCACGGCGCGCGCTACGGCGGCCTCGGTCTCGGCCTCACCATCGCGCAGGGCATCGTGGAGCAGCACGGAGGCCGGATCTGGGTCGAGTCGACGGGGCAACCCGGCGAGGGGACGACGTTCCGCTTCGAGCTGCCCCTCCGCCCCGAAGCACGCCCGTCCAACGCATAGCGAGCCTATGCTCGCTCGGTGCCGAGGTTCCTGCTCGCGACGCTGCTCTTGTTGTGCGCGGTGCTGATCGTCGCCGAGGTGCGCTACCGTGGCGCGCCCGTCGTTCCACGGGACGGCGACGCGCGCACGTTCTCGGCGGAGCGCGCGCGCGACGCGATCGATCCGATCGCGCGCACCCCGCACCCGACCGGCACGCCCGCGCTCACCGCTGCGCGGGCGCGGGCGACCGAGCGTCTGCGGGCGGCGGGGTACCAGCCGGT
>JALHOE010000134.1 GCA_022843175.1 Deltaproteobacteria bacterium | reverse complement strand
CCCGCCGCCCGCCCGGCGCCCGTCGCGCCGCCGCCCGCCGCGAAACCGACCGGCGGCGATCCGCAACGTCGCGCAGAGATCACCCAGAAGGCCCGGTCGGTCGACAACGAGAACTACTTCCAGATCCTCGGCATCGCGGCGGAGTCGTCCGCCGAGGACGCGAAGAACGCGTACTTCCAGCTCGCCAAGCGCTGGCACCCCGATCGGCTGCCGGCCGATCTGCAGGACCTCAAGGACGACGTCGCGCGCACGTTCGCGTTGATGGCCGAGGCCTATCAGGCGCTCACCGACAGCGATCGTCGCACGCGCTACCTCGAGCAGCTGCGCGGCGGCGGGGGAACCCCGCAGGATCAGCAAGAGGTCGCGCGCATCATGGAGGCGAGCAACGCCTTCCAGAAGGCCGACTTCTTCACCGGCAAGGGACAGCTCGGCGAGGCCGAGGCCTACGCCAACAAGGCCTACGAGATCGAGCCCGGCGACGCCGACCACGTCGCGCTGTGGTGCTGGATCCAGGCGAACAAACCCGAACGGCGCGAGAGCGCCAAATACGACGACCTCGTGGCCAAGCTCGAGAAGGCCCTCGGCGACAACCCGAAGAACGAGCGCGCCCGGTTCTATCGCGGCATGTTGCTCAAGCTGTCCGGCCGGATGGGCGAGGCGATCCGCGACTTCCGCGAGATCGCCGAGCAGAACCCGCGCCACGTAGAGGCCGTGCGCGAGGTTCGCCTCTACACGATGCGCAACGAGCGCGATCGCCGCAACAAGGACGAGGGCTCGGGCTCGCTCCTCGGCAAGTTCATGAAGAAGAAGTGAGCGCGCGATTCGGCCGGCTGAGGGCGCTCGCAGACGCGAGCGAGGAGAGCGAGGTCCGCGCCGCGCTCGCGGGCCACGACGAGGGAACGCTGACCCTCGCGGTCGCCGTCGCCTCCGCGTATCCGGCGATGCGCGCGCTGGCGATTCGTCGGCACGACGCGCTCGCGGCGATCGCCCGCGAGGGCTACAGCGCGCCGCGCAAGCGCACCGACTTCGTGCGGCGTCTCACCGCGGCCGTGCAGCTCGACGGCGCGCGCCGCGGCCTGCGCCTCGCGACCGCGGCCGAGCGCCTGCGGATCGCGATCCGCGAGCTCGATTCGGACATCGAGGTCGACGTCACCGCGCGCGAGTGGTCCGATCTCGCCTCGGCGCAGCTCGACGTGGCGTTGGCCGAGGCGCGCGCGAACGTCGAGGCGCGCTTCGGCCCGATCGTCACCGGCGACGGCGCTCGCAACGGCTTCGCGGTGATCGGTCTCGGCAAGCTCGGCGGCTCGGAGCTCAACGCCGGGAGCGACATCGACCTGATGTTCGTCCACGAGGCCGACGAGGGCACCGTCGGCGACGACGCGCTGCGCCCGTTCGACGCGTTCACCAAGATCGCGCAGCGGATGGTCTCCACGATCGAGGAGCACGAGGAGGACGGCTTCTGCGCGCGCGTCGACCTTCGCCTCCGGCCCGAGGGCGCGAGCGGCCCGCTCACCAACTCGATCGCCGCCTCGGCGTTCTACTACGAGACCTTCGGTCGCGGCTGGGAGCGCGCGGCGCTGCTCCGTGCGCGCGCGGTCGCCGGCGACATCGACGTCGGGCAGCGCATGCTCGCCGAGGTCTCGCCGTTCGTTTGGCGCAGAGTGGTCGACCCGTCGGTCGCGATCGAGATGATGGAGATGGTCCGTCGCTCGCGCGTGGAGCTGTCGGACGCTCCGGCGCGCGACCTGAAGCTCGGTCCGGGGGGCATCCGCGAGGCGGAGTTCTTCGTGCAGACGCTCCAGCTCGTGTGGGGCGGCAAGGACCCCTACGTGCGCTCCACCAACACGCTCGAGGCGCTCCGTCGCCTGCGCAGCCGCGGCTACGTCACCGACCGCGAGGCGCGGCACATCGCCGACGGCTACCTCTTGCTCCGGCGCGTCGAGCATCGGGTGCAGCTCGCGACCGGCGTGCAGACCCACCTCCTGCCGTCGACGTCCGACGAGCGCGATCGCCTCGCGCGCTCGCTCGGCTACAAGCACTCGGACGCGATGATGGTCGCGCTCGACCGCGCGCGCGCCCGCGTCGCCGAGCGGTTCGCGTCGCTCGCCCCCGGCCGCGCGGTCGAGGATCGCGCGGCGGCGATCTTCGACGCCCTCGAGGCCGAGGTCCCCGAGGCCGACGATCTCATCGAGATCTTTCGTGCGCTCGCGCGCCGGCCCACCGCGCCGCTCGGCGGGGTCACCCGCGAGCGTCACCCGCGGTTCGCCCGCGCGCTCGTCACCGCCATCCTCGACGCGGCCGATCCCGAGCTCGCCGCCACGACGGTGCGGAGCTTCTTCGATCGGCTGTCGGAGCCGGGCGTCGACGCCTACGTCCGCGCGCTCGGCGGCGACGAGCGGGCCCTCGCGCGCTTCGTCGGACTGTGCGGCACCAGCGCCTACCTCGGACGCGCGTTGATCGGTCACCCCGAGCTCGCCGATTTGCTGCTGTTCTCGGCGCGGGCGCCGGGCGACGACATCGCGCGCGGCCCACGAATGCTGGCCGAGGAGATCGCGCGCCTGCCCCATGGCGAGCGGCGCGATCCCGAGGCGTTCGTCGGCGCCACGCGACGCGCCAAGGCGGCGCTCGAGCTCGACGTCGGGCTCCGCGATCTCGCGGGCGAGATCGACACCCGCGAGGCGTGTCGCGCGCTCTCCGCGATGGCCGACACGACCCTCGAGTCCGCGACGGCGTGGGCGCTCGAAGAGGCGGCTACGCGCCGCGGGCTGCGCACCTCGTTGCGCGGGTTCTCGGTCCTCGCGCTCGGCAGCCTCGGGGGCTACGACCTCGGCTACGGCTCGGACCTCGACGTGTTGTTCGTCTACGACCCGGCCGCCGTCGCGCCCGTCGGGATCGATGAGGACGACGCGGTCGAGCTGTTCGGACGCGTCGCGCAGCGCGTGATCCGGCTGATCGGCACCATGCACCCCGACGGGCCCGGCTACGAGCTCGACACGCGGCTGCGACCGAGTGGGGAGCAGGGCCACCTGGTCGTGACGATCGATGCGTTTCGCGCGTATCACCACCGCCGCGAGGGCGCGGGACCGCGGGCGCAGGACTGGGAGCGGCAGGCGCTCACCCGGCTCCGTCCGTGCGCGGGCGATCTGCGCCTCGGCCAGGCCACCACCGAGATCGCGCACCTCGCGGCCTACGAGCGCGGCGCGCCGGATCGCGCGGAGCTGGTGCGGATCCGCGCCCGCATGGAGACCGAGATCGCCAAGGAGCGCGACGGCCGCTACGACCCGAAGCTCGGTCGCGGTGGCCTCGTCGACGTCGAGCTCGCGGTGCAGTGGCTGCAGATGGCGCACGGCACCGACAAGACGGTGCGC
Source organism: Deltaproteobacteria bacterium (assembly GCA_022843175.1). Classification (GTDB taxonomy): domain Bacteria; phylum Myxococcota_A; class Polyangia; order Polyangiales; family JADJMO01; genus JALHOE01. The sequence continues at coordinate 20,688 of JALHOE010000134.1, read as the reverse complement.
ACCACCGAGACGTTGCTCGCGATCGATGCGCTCGAGAACCGCGGCGCGCTCAAGCCCGCGCTCGCGACGACGCTCCGCGACGGCCACCGCTTCCTTCGTCGCCTCGAGCAGCGCGGCCGCGTGATCCACGGCACGCGCGGGGTGTTCCTCCACGAGGAGGCGCCCGGCCTCTCGGCGCTGGCCCGCTCGATGGGCTATCGGGACGGTCCCTCCGGGACCGCGGCGGTGCTCCTGATCAACGCCTACCGTGACGCCACCGCCGAGGTGCGCAGCGCGTTCGACGAGATCATGACCGCCACTGTCTAGACCTCCTGTACGCTTCTCCCATGATCGAGTGGGACGAGATGCACCTCGCGATTCGCGAGCAGGTCCGGAAGTTCGTCGAGACCGAGATCGCTCCGCGGCGAAACGAGCTCGAGTTCGGCGACACGCCGCCCTACGACGTGCTGCGGAAGATGTTCGACACGTTCGGCATGAAGGACATGGCGCTCGCGCAGTTCCAGATGCGCATCGCCAAGGAAAAAGCGCGCGCCGAGGCGGGCGAGCCGCCGCGCGAACGCAAGAACCGCGGGGGCCCCGAGGCGCTCAACGAGGCGGCGATGCGGGCCATCCCGATCATCGAGCTGTGCAAGTACTCGCCGGGCATGGTCACCGCCCTCGGCGTCAGCGTCGGGCTCACCGCCAACGCGATCCTCTCTCGGGGCACCATCGCGCAGAAGGAGCGTTGGGCGCCGCAGCTGCTCACGCTCGAGAAGATCGGCGCGTGGGCGATCACCGAGCCCGGCTCGGGGAGCGACGCCTTCGGCTCGATGAAATCGACGGCCCGCCGCGATGGCGATGGCTACGTGCTCAACGGCCAGAAGACCTTCATCACCAACGGCCCCTACGCCGACACCATCGTGTTCATTTGCAAGCTCGACGACGGCGCCGCGCCCGAGGCGCGCAAGGTGCTGCAGTTCGTGCTCGACGGCGACACGCCGGGCCTCGAGCGCAGCAAGCCGCTCCGCAAGATGGGTCTCCACGCCTCGCCGACCGGCGAGCTGTTCCTCCACGACGTGCGCGTCGGTCGCGATCGACTGCTCGGAGAGACCGAGGAGCAACCCGCGCGCTCCGCGGCCAAGGAGACGTTCACCGCCGAGCGCACCGGGGTCGCCGCGATGGCGCTCGGGATCGTCGAGCAGTGCCTCAAGCTGTGCCTCGAGTACGCGAAGACGCGCGTGCAGTTCGGTCGGCCGATCGGGGAGTTCCAGCTGGTGCAGCTCAAGATCGCCAAGATGGAGGTCGCGCGGATGAACCTGCAGAACATCGTGTACCGGCAGATCGAGATGGCCGGCGCCGGTCGCGACATGACCCTCGCCGAGGCGAGCGCGTGCAAGCTCTACGCGGCGGGCGCAGCGATGGAGGTCGCGCTCGAGGCGGTGCAGCTCTTCGGCGGCAACGGGTATATGGCGGAGTACCAGGTCGAGCAGCTCGCGCGCGACGCGAAGGTCCTGCAGATCTACGGCGGGACGGACGAGATCCAGGTCAGCCAGATCGCCCGCAGCCTGCTCGCGTGAAGCGAGCCGCGCGCGAAGGGAGCCGCGCGCGTCAGCGAGCGGGTTGTCGATAACCCGCTCCCTTACGGTCGCGGCTCTGGTCGCGGCTCTGGTCGCGGCTCTGGTCGCGGCTCTGGCTACGTCGCGCAGGTGCGAAAGCCGGCGAAGACGTCGCGGCGGTGGGGCGGGTAGAAGTTGCGCCACGTGTTGCGGAGCAGGCGGGCGCGCGTGGGCCACGCGCCGCCGCGCAGCACCATGTGCGGCGTGGCGAACCACGGCGCGGAGTACTCCGCGTAGGGGTCGACCGTGAAGCCGGGGTAGGGGGCGAAGCGGGTCGACGTCCACTCCCACACGTTGCCGAGCATCTGCCGGCAACCGAACGGCGAGTCGCCGGCGGGGTGCGCGGCGACGTCCACGGTGCCGCGCGCGCGGGCGTCGAGGTTCGCGTGCGCAGGCGTCGGCGGGTCATCGCCCCACGGGAACCGTCGCTTGTCGTAGCCGGAGGCCGCGACCTCCCACTCCGCCTCGGTCGGCAGACGTCGGCCGGCCCACGCGCAGTACGCGGTCGCCTCGTCGTGCGAGACGTGAATCACGGGGTGGTGCGGCGCGAGCTCGGCGAGGGCGTCGTAGCGTTGCTCGCAGAAGCGGCCGTCGACCTGCACCCAGTGCAGCGGGAGGCGGCCCGTCGCCTCGACGTACGCGCGGTACTCGGCGTTGGTCACCGGCGCGCGCGCGATTCGGAACGGCGCCACCTCGACCGGGTGCGCCCACTTCTCGTTGTCGAAGACGAACCGGTCGCGGCCCTCGATCGCGCCGAGGTGGTAGGTGCCGCCGGGCACCTCGACGTCGCCCGGCAGCGGCCCCTCGCTCCCCACCGCGACTCCCTCGGTCGAGATCCGCGGCGCCGGCCAGCGGTGCGTCCGCCGCGTATAGGCGAGCGCTTCGCCGTGCATGTCCTCGTGGAAGATCGACAACATCACAAAGTAATGGATCTGGGGGTCGTCGAGGCGGCGCGAGACCTCGCGGCTGCGGGTGAGCACGTCGGTCATGTAGCGGAGCGTCTCGCTACGCGTCGGCAGCGGGAGATCCCAGCGGGTGGCGTGGGCCACGCGCGAGGAGTCGTAGAGCGCGTCGCCGTCGGCGCGCAGCGGCTCGCGGCCGAGCGCGTGCCGGAGCACCCACTTCTCCTGGAACCACGCGACGTGCCCGATCTCCCAGCGGATCGGGTTGACGATCGGGAGCCGCGGCCCGAGCCATTGCTCGTCGTCGAGGTCGAGCACGAGGTCGAGCAGGCGCTTGCGGGCGTCGGCGAGCGCAGCGTCGAGCGTGTGGGGCTCCATTTCCGATACTGTACCGCGAGTGCGGATCTTGATCGTGACGCCGGCGCGGCCCGGCTCGAAGTCGGGCAACCGTGTGACGGCCCTCCGTTGGCGGCGGGCGCTCTCGGCGCTCGGCCATCGGGTGCGGATCGCGACCGAGCTCGTCGCCGGCCGTTTCGACGTCGTCGTCGCGCTCCACGCCAAAAAGAGCGCGGCCGCCATCGCCTCCGCGACGGTGCCCATCGTCCTCGCGATGACCGGGACCGATCTCTACCGTGACATCGGTCGGAGCGCGGCAGCCCGGCGCTCGCTCGAGCGCGCCGATCGCATCGTCGTGCTGCACGAGCGGGGCGCGCTCGATCTCCCGCGTCACCTGCGGAGCAAGGTCCGGGTGATCGAGCAATCGGCGGTCATGCCGCGGCCGCGCCGTTCGGGGTTCGACGCGGTCGTGGTCGGCCACCTCCGCTCGGAGAAGGATCCCTTTCGGGCCGCGCTCGCCGCGCGCGTGCTGCCGCCGTCCTCGCGGCTCCGCGTCGTCCACCTCGGCGGCGCGCTCACCGATTCGATGCGCGTCGCCGCCGAGCGCGAGATGACAAGGAACCCGCGCTACCTCTGGCTCGGCGAGCGCTCGCCCGCGGCGGCCAAGCGGGCCATCGCGAACGCGCGGCTGCTCGTGTTGTCGTCGCGGATGGAGGGGGGCGCCAACGTGCTTTCGGAGGCGCTCATCGCCCGCACGCCGATCCTCGCGTCGCGCATCGCGAGCTCGGTCGGCGTCCTCGGCGCGAGCTACCCGGGGTTCTTTCCGGTCGGCGACACCGCAGCGTTGGCTCGGCTGCTGCTTCGCGCCGAGCGGGATAGCGCGTTCTACCGCTCACTGGTCGCCGCGTCGGCCGAGCGCCGTCCGCGGTTCCTCCCGGCTCGCGAGCGAGCGGCTTGGCGCGCGCTCCTCGCCGAGCTTTCACCATAACGATGGATCTCCCGGCGCACCTCCGCACCGCGCTCGACGCGCTCCTCGCCAACAGCGAGGACTCCCGCCGCGTCACGATCGACGCCATCGGTGACGCGGTGGGCACGACCGCGGTGGACGCCACGCAGATCGACGCGCTCCTCGGCGCGCTCGAGGCCGCCGGCCGCACGATCGACGCGCCGAGCGGCGCGCAGGGGGTCGCGACGCTGAGAAAGGTCGTCCCCGTGGCGCGGGCCATCGCCAGGGCCCGGGGGCGCACCGCGCGGGTCGCGGAAATCGCCGCCGAGGCCGGACTGAGCGAGGACGAGGTCCGTCGCGCGCTTCTGCTCGCTCGCGTCATGGGCCGATAGCTCTTTTCGCACGGGCCGCGCGCGTGCATGAGGGCCGGCGATGTTCGAGCGATTGCGCCGGGTCGATTTGATGTTCGTGCTCCGCACGGTCCTCGTCGTGGCCGCGCTCGCGCACTTGATCGTCGTCGTCAGCGTCTCGCTCCGCCGCGCGGTTCACCCGTTCGAGCTCGAGTGGATGGAGGGCGCGATGGTCGACCACGTGGAGCGCGTGCTCCAGGGCAAGCAGCTCTACGTGGAGCCGACGGTCGACTTCGTGCCGTTCATCTACGGGCCGCTCTACTTCTGGGTCTCCGCCGCCGTGGCCAAGGTGATCGGGCTGTCGTTCCTCCCGCTCCGCGTGGTGTCGATCGCGTCGATGGTGGGGTCGTTCGCGCTGATCTACGCCATCGTCCGCAAGGAGACCGACGACCGCGTCGCGGGCGTGGTCGGCGCCGGCGCGTTCGCGGCGACCTACGTGCGCTCGGCGCAGTTCCTCGACATCGGCCGCGTCGACTCGCTCTCGCTCGTGCTCTCGCTCGGCGCGATCTACGTGATGCGCAACCTCCGGGAGCGGCGCTTCCACTTTGCGCTCGGCGCCCTGCTGCTCGGGCTCTCCTTCCTCGCCAAGCAGTCGTCGTTCCTCCTCGCGCTCGCGCTCATCGGCCACGAGGTGTGGGTCGAGCGCAAGCGGGCGGTGCCGTTCGTCGTCGCCACGCTGGTGTGCACCCTCGGCGTCGCGGTCCTCATCGACCACCTGCACCACGGCTGGTTCCGCTACTACACCTGGGAGCTGCCCCGCGCGCACCCGTTCGTGAAGCAGTCGCTCGGCGGCTTCTGGACGGACGATCTGTTCCCCGCGTTCGCGATCGCCGGAGTGTTCGGCATCTACTACCTGATCGCGGCCACCCCAGCGCGCGCGGGCGCGCGGTTCTTTCACCTCGCCACCGCGGGCGGCATGGTCGCCTGCGCGTGGACGGGCCGCCTCCACGACGGCGGCTGGCCCAACGTGCTCATCCCGGCGTTCGCCGCGCTCGCGGTGCTGTTCGGGCTGGGGCTCGGCGAGGCATGGCGCAGCACGGACGACGCGGGGCCGCGGCTGCGCGCGTTCGTGGCCGCCGCGGCGCTCGCCCAGCTCGGCGCGCTGGTGTTCGACCCCAAGCGCACTCTCCCGCGCTCGTTCGACGCGCCCGCGGGCTGGGCGTTCATCGCCAAGCTGAAGGCGGTCCCCGGCGACGTCTTCGTTCCGAATCACTCGTGGTACGCGCGCATGGCGGGCAAGGCGCCGCACGCGCATCGCATGGCGATCGACGACGTGCTCCGCGGCGATCCGCACGGCGAGGGCCTGGCGCTGGCCGCGTCGATCCGCTCGGCGATCGCCAAGAAGCGCTACGGCGCGATCGCGCTCGACGACGAGTTCTTCCTCGGCGACGCGCTCCGCACGTATTTGCCGGGGCCCTCGGCGTTCGACAAGAAGGACGTGTTCTTTCCGGCGACCGGCATCCACGTCCGCCCGAACAACATGCTCTTCCGGCTGCCGGACTAGGGGTGTCCCTAGTTCCTGATGCGCGAGCCGATCGTGCCCGTGCCCGTGCCCGTGCCCGTGCCCGCTCACGACCACGACCACGGGCGGAACCTCCGTCGCCCGGTACTAGAGCTTCGTCAGAACCGACGACGACGGCGAGGGGGCGGCGCTCGCGCTCGCGGCCGGGGTCGTGGCGACGCCGAGCGGCGAGACGTCGATCGCGTGGACCGTCCGCGAGTTCCAGCCGGTGACCCACACCGTCTTCTGATCGGGCGCGAGGGTGAGGCCGCAGCCCTGGTCCATCTTGGGCACCTTCACGAAGCGCTGCGTCCAGTCGGTGGTGTCGACGACGCTGACGCTGTCGTTGTCGGGTGCGCCGAAGTTGGCGATGAACACCCAGCGCCCGTCGGACGACACGGCCGAAGACTTCGGCTCCTGCCCGATCTGCACGAGCTTCTTCATCTTGTCGGTCGCGACGTCCCACGCGCCGAGCTGACCGAGGTAGTAGCAGGAGAGGTAGAGCGTCTTCTCGTCGGGCGAGAGCGTCATGTGACGCACGTGCTTGCAGGCCTTCACCTTCTTGTGAACCGAGAAGCCGTCGCCGCCCTCCGGGGTGGAGTAGATGTCGAGCTCGTCGCCCTCGAAGCCGGCGATGTAGGCCTTGCCCGAGTTGGTGATCGCGATGCCGCGCGGGTGCTCGTTGGCCTTGAGCTTGTAGAGCTGCTTGAAGTCCTTGGTGTCGTAGATCGTTGCGCTGTAGCTGTCCCAGTTGGCCACCATCATCTTGGTGCCGTCCTTGGACAGGATGGTGATCTTCGGGCGCAGGCCGACGTCGACCGTCTTGGTGACCTTGCGGGTCGCGGTGTCGATGACCTTGATGTTGTTGCCGTTGAAGTTCGAGACGTAGACCGTCTTGCTGTCGGGCGAGAACACCGCCTCGACGGCGTTGCCGTCCTTGTCGTTGAAGTCGGTCTGGTCGATCTTCTTGAGCGTGGCCGGGTCGTACCAGTAGACGTTCTTCGTCTTCCAGAAGCCGAAGTTGGTGACGACCAGGTGCTTGCCGTCGGGGCTCACCACCACGGCCTTGGGCATCGACCCGGTCTCGGCGGTCGAGACGACCTGCAGCGCGGGGGCCTTGGCGCCCGCGAGCCCCGCGGCCGAGAGGGCCGCAAACACCAGGAAAAGCCCCGACTTCTTCATGCGGGCGGTTCTAACCCCCTTTCGGGCCGCGAGGCCAGTTCCGGGGGCGCCATTTGACAGGAGCGTTCTGCGAATGCAGAACGTTCGGCGATGAGGTCTGCGCTCCTCTTGGTGATGGTCCTCGGGTGCGGGACCTCGAACGGCGCGGACCCCGCGACGACCGACGCGGGCGTCGTGCCGAGCATTCCCGTGGGGCAGCCGCCGCGGAAGGCCAAGCCACCGAACGTGGTCGGCGGGTTCTCGATGGCGCTGCCGAAGGTGACGCTGCAGCCGGGCGAGGAGAAGTCGTACTGCTTCGCCGCGCCGATCACGATGACCGGCTCGTCGTACATGGTCGGCGGCGCGGTGCTCCGCGTGGGCAAGGGCATGCACCACGGCAACGTCACCACGCGGCCGCAGCGCACGACCAAGCCCGGCGGCGGCGTCGTCGGGTGCGGCCCGTCCACCGCCGGAGCGATCGGCGGCGAGGGACAGGACGTGATCGACGGGGGCTCGGTGCTCTTCGGCTCGACCACCCAGGTCGCCGGCGAGGAGTGGCAGAGCTTTCCCGAGGGCATGGCGTTTCGGGTGAAGCCCGCCTTCGAGATCGCGGCGCGGATGCACTACTTGAACGCGACCAAGGAGCCGATCGACATCGCGCCGGTCTACGAGTGGTTCACGGTCGACGAGGCCAAGGTGAAGACGGAGCTCGCGCCGTTCTTCTGGGTCAACAAGAACATCAACATCCCGCCGCACACCAAGCAGACGATCAAGGCGAGCTGCGCGCTCCCCACCCCGATGAAGATCGTCACGCTCATGCCCCACATGCACAAGCTCGCCACTGGCTTCACCGCCGGCTATCTCGGCGGCCCGCTCGACGGGAAGAACTTCCTCGAGTCCAAGGGCTACGATCCGGACCGGGGTCTCATCATGCAGTGGGACCCGGGCGTGGACACCGCGCAGGGCGAGGGCGTCACCTTCTCGTGCTCGTGGGAGAACACCTTCGACAAGACGATCGTCGAGGGCATCGGCGACAACGAGATGTGCATGGCCTTCGGCTACGGGTACCCGGCCGGCAAGGTGTACACGCTCCTCGGCGCCGAGAACGGCGTCTGTCCGGCGATCTCGCCGGCGCCGTGAGTCAGCCGCCGTCGGGCGGCGGGGCGCCGTAGAGGTTGCCGGGCGAGCCATCGGTCGGCTCGGTGTCGGTCGGCGTCGCCGTGTCCGAGACGCCGGTGTCCTTCGCGCCGGTGTCGGTCGTGCCCATGTCGGCTCCGGTGTCGGGTGCCGGGGCGCCATAGACCGGGGTCACCGTCTCGGACCCGCAGCCGATCGCCAGCGAGGCGATGGCCGCGACCCGGAGGGGCATCCGGCCGACGGGGGCCCGCCGGCTCGCGACGACCCCGCCACAGAATGGACAAGCCTCGCCGAGGCGAGCATGGCGGCGACAGGCGACGCACGGTGCGAGAGTCATGCAAACGAGCTTACGCTCGGTGTACTCTCCCGGCGATGGCTACCAAGAAAGCAACGAAGAAGGCAGCACCCAAGAAGTCGGCCCCGAAGAAGGCGGCGAAGGCGCCGGCGAAGAAGGCGCCGGCCAAGAAGGCACCGGCGAAGAAGGCGCCCGCGAAGAAGGCGGCGCCCGCGAAGAAGGCGGCGCCCGCGAAGAAGGCGGCGCCCGCGAAGAAGGCGGCGCCCGCGAAGAAGGCGGCGCCCGCGAAGAAGGCGGCCGCGAAGCCGCGCATGAGCACCAAGGCGCTCGAGATCGCGTCGGTCGAGCTCAAGCGCCCCGCGGGCAAGCCCGTCGCCGCGCGCGGTTCGCGCGCGTCGGAAGAGGAGTGATCTGCTACGACTGCCCGCATGTTGCTCGACACGCTCAAAGCGCGCATCACGCAGGCAGTTAAAGAGAAGGACGAGACTGCGCGCGACGTCCTGCGCCTCGCTTTGGGCGAGGTGCAGACGTCGGAGGCGCGCAACGAGCGTCCCCTCAAAGACGAAGAGGTCGCGGCGATCCTCAAGAAGCTCGTGAAGTCGAACGAGGAGACGCTGGGGCTTGCGGGCGAGGGCGAGCGCGCGACGACGCTGCGCCGCGAGAACGAGATCCTCTCGTCGTTGCTGCCGAAGGCGATGAGCCCGGAGCAGATCGTCGAGGCGCTGCAGTCGCAGGTCGAGGCGATCAAGGCCGCCAAGGCCGACGGTCAGGCGATGGGCGTGGCCATGAAGCACCTCAAGTCGGTCGGCGCGACGGTCGAGGCGGCGGACGTCACCGCGGCCGTGAAGCGAATCCGCAGCTGAACCTCACGCCTTCAGGAGGTAGGGGAGCGGCTTCGCGCTCGCGACGTCGGGGAACTTCGCGCACACCGAATCGTCGATCTTCAGCGCCTTCATCACCGTGCGCCACACCGCGGAGCCGGGGACGCGGCCCTCGTCGTCCGTGCGGCCCTCTCCGGCGACGCCGGTCACGGGATCGGGCGCGTGGTAGACGTACTTGTGTCCGTCGCCGTCGTTGCCCGCGGTGCGGATGTCGCCGTAGTAGCCGCCCTTGATCATGCCGCCGGCGAGGATGATCGTGTTCTTGCCCTCGTTGCCGGCCGAGCCCGCGGCGGGTGAGCGGCTGCCGTCGGTCGTGTAGATGGCGATGAGCGTGCGGTCGTAGATGCCGGCCTTCTTCAGCTGCTCGATCATGCGGCAGAGCGAGATCGCCGCCTGCTTGGTCTCGGTCGCCATCTGCGCGGGCGTGCGCTCGTCGTGGACGTCGACGTAGTCGAACTCGAGCGCGACGCTCGCGGTCAAGCGGTTGGAGATGAGCTTGTAGGCCCACGCCATCTGCTCCCAGATCTGCGCCTTCACGTTCTTCGGTCCGTCGGGGATCCCCTGCTTCCAGTAGGCCTCCTCCTCGACCGACAGCGGCATGCGGATGATCTTCTTGGCGCCGTTGTGGAGCAGCGTCTGTGCCTCGCTGATCGCGGCGATGTGGCCGTCGACCGCCTTGTCGGGGTGGCGTCGCGCGCGGAGGAAGCGCGGATCGGCGCGGTTGAGGATGCGCGCGAAGATCTCGGCCTCCTTGGCCGTCGGCACCACGTCGAGGTCCTCGACGCTCTCGGGGAACGCCTCGAACAGCGCCGCCCTGGACTGGATGCGATCGAGCTCCGCGCTCGGGAGCCCTGCGGCGAAGTGGTACCCGGTGTGGATCGAGCGGCTGATCCCCTTGAACGCGATGCCGTTGCGCAGCGTCGGGTCCATCTGCTTCTGCACGTAGTTGTGCAGCGACGCGGGCGTGGGCGTGGACGAGTAGAACGCCTCGCAGCCCGCCGGGAAGTTGGCGACCGGGTCGTTCTTGAACATCGCCATTCGGCCCGCGCCGGACTTGTAGTCGCGGCCGGGCGAGCGGAGCGCGTTGGCCGACTCGTGGCCGTGGATCGCGCCCATCGAGAGCTCGCAGCAGTCGATCATCGCGATGCTGTCGAGGTGCGGCGCGAGGAGCTTGGACTCCGGCGTGAGGTAGACGCCGGTCGAGCCCTTGGTGAGCTCCTCGGGACGATAGAAGATCGCCGCCTGCCGCCCGCGCTCGCCGCGGCGGAGATCGCCCTTGGTGGCGAGGCCGGGCGCGACGAACAGGTGACCATGGTCCCACTGGTCGCGCAGGTTGAGCTCGACGAGGTAGGTCGCCTTGTTGAGCGCGGACTCCTCGGCGTAGGCCTGGCCGACCATGTCGTTGGCGGCGAAGCGGAGGGCCGCGGGCACCGCCGGCGCCGCGAGCGCCATGCCCATCAGCTTGAGGAACTTCCGCCGGGAGGCCGGGTGCATCTTCTCGAGATCGTCCTTCATGGCGTCGCCTCCACGGCTGCACTCTGCGGGGTCGTTCCGGTCAGCATCTTCACGACGGCCTTCTGGATGTCGTCGTGGGTCAGCGTCGCGATGGTGATCGCGCCGAGGCTCGGATCGGCGCCGCCGAACGTGCGCGCGCGCGCGGCGAGCGATCCGAGCAGATCGGGCTCGAGCTCCGGCGGCTTGGTGAGGCCGAGGCCGTACTCGACGACGTTGCGCGCGGCGCACTCGAGGAACACCGGGCTCTCGGTGATCACCTTCGCGGCCTCGGCGAGGTTGGAGACCTCCTTGCCGAACACCTGCGACTGCTCCGAGGCGGCGGCCGCCGGCTCGACGAAGTGCGAGGCCATCAGCCCGTTCTTCGAGCGTCCGAGCTCGCCGGCCTCGTCCTGCAGGCCGGTCGCGTCCTTCACCCACTTGCCCTGCTCGTCGAACTTCACGAACAGCTGCGCGTGCGCGCTGAACTGGCCGTGGCAGGTGTAGCAGCCCGAGCCGTTGCCGAACCCGCTCTTCGCGCGCTCGTCGGTCTGCTCCTCGAGCGTGAGCGCGCGGAACATCGGGATCAGCTTCTCCTTGGGGATCCGCGGCTGCAGCGTGTCCTCCTGCGGGTAGACCCGGCAGGCGAACGTCTTGAGCATCGCGCTCGAGCGGGTGAGGTTGAACCGGCTCGCGCGGCTCACCAGATACGCGCGCGTCGTGAGCACGCCGGCGGTGTACGGCGCGCCGGTGTCGCACGCGAGCTCGCCGCCGTCTTTGTCGCGGCACTTGTCGTCGGTGATGATCTTCGACCAGGGCTGCTCCTCGCGGACCAGGTACGCGGCGAGGTTTCCGGGGAGGCCGAAGTCGATGCCGTCGCGCGCGCCGCTCACCGAGAGCTTCAGCTCGATCATGTTGCGCGCGGCCTGCACGAAGCCGGCTTCCTTCGTCCACAGCGTGACGATCGGGCGGATCGCCCCGCCCTGCTCGCGCGCGATGCGCTCGCGCTCCTCCTTGGAGAGCACGCGGCCGACGATCGGGGGCGCGAGCTTCGCCAGGTACAGCTCGGTGTGGGCGGCCGACAGCATGAAGGGCAGGGGTTTGTTGCCGCTCGAGCCGCCCGGGCCGTGCTCGAGCTCCTCGGTGCCCGGCGCAGAGATGGCGCCGCTGCAGGCGACGGCGAGCGCCGCGAACAGAACGGCCGCGCGCCTCATTGCACCACGAACTCCGCCGACGACAACACCGCGAGGCACGCGAGCTGGTAGCGCGTCGCTTCGGGCAACTCCGCGGCGTCCGCGAGCGCTTCGGAGACCATCGCGCGGTCCTCGTCGCTGGCCGGCCGGCCGAACGCGTTCTCGATCAGCGCCGGGAGGTCGGCCGGGAGCGAGGGGTAGCGCGCCTTCATCGCCGCCGACGCGCACACGGGCTTGAGCGAGCGGACCCATAGCGACATGCGCGACGAGCTCCACAGCCGATCGGGCTGCTGGCCGTTGGCGAAGTCGTGGTCGCCGAGCGACGTGCGGTTCTTGCGAACGAGGTCGAAGACCGGATCGGTCGTGGGCAGGCCGACGACGGCGGCCAGCCGCCCGAACCGAACATTGAACGGAAGGAGCTGCGGCTGCTCGGTGGCGAGGTCGAACGCCTCGTTGCCGACGGGACCCTCGGCCGCGGGGGCCTCGGTCCTCGGCGAGTCGCTCCCGCCGAACGTCTCGATGTCGCCCGTGCAGGCCGCGAGCGAGGCGGCGGCGGCGAGGACAACGGTCATCAGGCGCGTCATGACTGTCGTCATTGCAAGGCGCTAACCAACGCCCTCGCGCGGGATTTCTTGGGAACGGCGCGTCGCTCCGGCGTTTCATCCGGAGGCGCGCCGTCATGCGCGCGTATCAGGGAGTGAGCTTGGCGAGCGCGTCGCAGCGGGTCTTCGTGAGGCCCGACGCCGCCGCGACGGTGCTCGCGAGCACGAGGTGCTTGTCTTCAGCGACGGTGTATTTCGGCCATGCGACTGTACCGCCGGGGTCGCCGGTCTTCGCGAAGTTGGTCCAGTAGGTGCCGATCGCGTCGGAGAGCTTCCGCTCGTCGGCGGTGGGCGCGGCCACCGGCGCGCTCCAGTTGCCGAACACGAACCACAGCTCCGACGAGTGGAACGAGCCGAGGTTCGAGAGGGTGCCGAAGCCGGTGACGTGGGTGAAGTGATAGAGGTACGCGGGCGCGCGTGCGGACACGAGCTGCGCGCTCCAGCGCGCGGGGCACACGAACAGCGCGTCCCCGAAGAACGCGTTGTATGCGGCCTTCGGCGACGGGAAGCTCGACGCCGGATAGGCCGCGAGGATCTGGTCGGCCGCGATCGGGTAGTTCGTGCGGATGATCGTCTCGTACTCCGCGGCGGTGTCGATCTTGAGCATCGACGTGAAGATCGTCGCCTCGTCGGCGTTGGCGCCGGTGATGTACGGCACGTCGTTGGCGGGCGCAGCGAGGAGCTTCATCGGCGCGGCCGGGATCGCATAGCCGTCGATGTTCGGTCCGAAGCCCATCTCGCCGCCGATGCCGCCGCCGGTGGCCTTCGCGATCACGTCGTCGACGGGCTTGCTCCGGAGGCAGGCGAGCACGTCGCCGCTCTCGCAGCCGAGGTCCTTGGCGAGCCGTGCGCCGCGCTCCTCGGCCGAGTCCTCGGCGGCGGTGGTGTTGCGGAGGCGCGCGGTGACGAGCGCGCACGACCCGCTCTGCGAGATCGCCTTGTGAAAGAGGCCCTTCGAGAGCGGCGACACCACGTGGAGGCACACCGAGATCGCGCCCGCGGACTCGCCGAAGACCGTCACGTTGGACGGGTCCCCGCCGAACCTGGCGATGTTGGCTTTGACCCACTGGAGCGCGGCGATCTGATCGAGGAAGCCCTGGTTGCCCGACGCGTCCCGTCCCGAGGTCTTGCTCAGCTCGGGGTGGGCGAGGAAGCCGAAGGCGCCGAGGCGGTAGTTGATGGTGACGGCCACCACGCCGCGCTTCTGCAGGTTCGCGCCGTCGTAGAGCGCCATGTTGCCGGAGCCGTTGGTGAAGCTCCCGCCGTGGATGAAGACCATCACCGGCGCCTTGCCGGTCGTGCTCGGGGTCCACACGTTGAGCGCGAGGCAGTCCTCGGCTTGCTCGGGCTTGGTCATGGTGATCGCGTCCACGCCCTGCGAGCAGGCTGGACCGCGCTTGGTCGCGTCTCGCACCGCCGTCCACGCCTCGCGCGGCCCGGGGGGCGCGAAGCGCACGGCCGAGGCGTAGGGGATGTTGAAGAACGCGGCGCCCGGGCCGGACGCGATGCCCTGCACCGGGCCCTTGTCGGTCGTGACCGTGAGCGGGTCGACGGGGGGAGCGTCGGCGAGGGTGTCCTCGGCGCCGGTGTCGGTCGCCGCCGGCAGGGGTGCGTCGTTGTTCGACGAGCACGCGGCGAGGAGGACGGAGAGGAGGAGCAACCGCTTGGTCATGGGGTGCGAGAGCTTACTCGACGCGCCCCGTGACCGCCGCTATGCGCCGCCGGTGAACGCGCGCGTCGGTATCGTCGGGGCGTCCGGCTATTCGGGCATGGTGGCTGCGCGCCTCCTGCTCCATCACCCGTACGTCGACCTCTCGTTCTGCACCTCGGACAAGTGGACGGGCGAGCGCGTCGGCGAGCGCGTCGGCGTGCCCGACGGCCGTCACCTCGAGTTCGTCTCCAACGGCCGCGCCCTCGAGGCGAGCGCCGGCTGCGACGTCGTGCTGCTCGCCACCTCCGCCGAGGTCTCGCTCGATCTCGCGCCGAAGCTCCGCGCGCGCGGGTGCTCGGTGATCGACCTCTCCGGCGCGTTCCGCCTACGCGACGCCGCCCAGTATCCGCGCTTCTACGGGTTCGAGCACGGCGCGGGGGAGCTGCTCGCGATCTCGCACTACGGCTTGCCCGAGAAGTTCGGCGCGCCGCCGCGCGACGCGCTCGTCGCCAACCCCGGCTGCTACGCGACGGCAGCGATCCTCGCGCTCGAACCGCTGGTCTCGCGCGGGCTCATCGAGCCGAGCGGGATCATCGTCGACGCCGCGTCGGGCGTGACCGGCGCGGGCCGGCAGGCCAAGGAGCCGTACTCGTTCGCCGAGCTCGACGGGGACTTCCGCGCCTACAAGCTGCTCACCCACCAGCACACGCCCGAGATGGCGCAGCTGATCGGCGTGCCGAAGCTCACCTTCACCGCGCACCTCCTGCCGGTGCGCCGCGGCATCCTCGCCACGTGTTATGCGCGCCCGCGGGCAGACGGAAAGACGATCGAAGCGGCGCTGCGGGACGCGTACGCCCGCGCGCCGTTCGTGGAGATCGCGGCGCCCGAAGAGGTCACGCTGGCGAGCGTCGTCGGCACCAACATGTGCCGCATCGGCGTGGCGGCCAACGACGACGTCGTCCTCGTGCTCGCCGCCATCGACAACCTGGTGAAGGGCGCCGCCGGCCAGGCGGTGCAGAACCTCAACCTGATGCTCGGGCTCGACGAGCGCATCGCGCTCGGCGCGCTGCCGCGGAGCTCGCCGTGAAGACGCCGAAGGGGTGGGCCTACGCGGGGGTCCACGCCGGCATCAAGGCGGTCCGCAAGGACCTCGCGCTGTTCGTCAGCGACGCGCCGTGCGTCGCCGTGGCGCTGCTCACCCAGAACACCGCGCGCGCCGCGCCGATCGTCGATCTCGCGGCGCGCCTCCCACAGACCGACATCCGCGCCCTCGCCATCAACAGCGGCAACGCCAACGCGCTCACCGGCAAAGAGGGCCGCGAGGACGTCGGCGTGGTCAACGCGGGCATCGGCGCGGCGCTGGGGCTCCCGGCGTCGTCGGTGATCTCGACCTCCACCGGCGTGATCGGCGTGCGCATGCCCGCGCAGAAGCTCGTCGAGGCGGCCTCCCGCGCCACGCTCGGCCACGCCATCGAAGCCGCGGCCGAGGCGATCCTCACCACCGACACCCGCCCGAAGATCGCTCACCGCGTCGTGTCCGTGGCCGGCACCGAGGTCACCCTCGCGGCTTGCGGCAAGGGCTCCGGCATGGTCGCGCCCCAGCTCGCGACGATGCTCGCCATCCTCACCACCGATCTCGCGATCGACGCCGTGCCGCTCCGCGCGCTCCTCGCCCGCGCCTCCGACGCCACGTTCGCCGATCTGATCATCGACGGCGAGACCAGCACCAACGACGCGGTGATCGCGCTCGCCAACGGCCGCGCGGGCAACGGCCCGCTCTCGGCCGAGGACCTGCGAGTCGTCGAGGGCGCCGTCACCGCGATCTTCGAGGAGCTCGCCGCCGCGATCGCCGAGGACGGCGAGGGGGCGACCAAGACCATCGAGGTCACGGTCTCCGGCGGGCCCGAGGCGCGCGATCTCGCGCACGCCGTCGCCGGCTCGCTCCTGGTCAAGACGGCGGTGTTCGGCGCCGATCCCAACTGGGGCCGCGTGCTCGCGACGATCGGTGCGCGGGCGGCGAGCCGCGGCTATGCGATCGATCCCACCACGGCGACCGTGCGCATCCAGGACGTCGAGGTCTACCGCGGCGGTCCCTCGCCGTTCGATCCGCGCGCGCTTCGGGCGAGGATGCGCGAGCCGCGCGTGACGATCGCGGTCGACCTCGGCGGCGAGATCGTCGGCCGCGCGCTCGGGTGCGATCTCTCCTACGACTACGTCAAGATCAACGCCGACTACACCGCGCTGATCACCGCCTCGGCCGAGGGCGTGGTCAGCAAGGACGACCGGCTCGCCAACTACACGCCGGGCTTCAAGCGCGCGCTCCTCGTCGAGGCGCTCTCGTACATCTCGCGCTTCGCCGGCAAGCGCGCGGTGGTGTGCCTCCGCGGCACGAGCCTCGCCAAGGACTCGCTCAAGGCCACGTTTGCGGCCGACATCAACCACCTCGACGCGGCGGGTCTGCACCCGATCGTCGTGCACGAGGGTTCGGCCGAGGCCTCCACCGACCTGGTGTCGCTCCTCAACCAGGGCCAGACGCGCGCGGTCGGCATCTCCGGCAACGACGGCGGCATGCTCCGCGCTCGCAAGATCGAGGCTCATCGCGGCGAGGTCGCCAGCGTCGACGCCACGTTGATCGAGCTGCTCCTCGGCAAGGACTACATCCCGGTGATCTCGCCGATGGGCCTCGGCGACGACGGCGAGGGCTACCACCTCGAGACCCACGCCGCGGCCGCCGAGATCGCCATCGCGCTCAGGGCCGAGAAGCTGATCTTCCTCGCCGAGGCGCCGGGCATCCTCGAGCACGGCGAGCTGATCAGCGAGCTCTCGGCCCACGAGCTCGCCCACAAGATGGAGCTCGGCGTGGTGAGCGGAGGCATGCTCGCCCTCGCCACGAGCGGTCTTCGCGCGATCGAGGGCGGCGTCTCGCGGGTCCACGTCGTCGACGGTCGGGTGCCGCACGGCGTGATCGCCGAGCTGTTCACCGACCGCGGCGTCGGCACGCTGATCACGCCGTAGCGCGCTAAGCTCGAGGGGTGCGGGCCGCCCGGGTGATCGTGCTCCTCTCGTGCGGGTGGTCGTGCGGGTGGCCGGAGCATCGGTTTCGCGCGGAGGAGGCGGGCGTTGGTGCGGACGCCGACGTCGAGGTCGCCGTGGACGTCGCGCCGCCCGAGGACACCGCGGGGCTGCCCGATCCCACCGGCTGTCCGCCCGAGGTCGAGCGCGCGAGCGTGTGCGACGAGCTGCGGCACTTCCCCGGGACCTGGGAGGCCGATGGGCTCGGCGTCGAGTTCTGTCGCTCCGAGATGGGCAAGCTCTCCACGCCGGTGCGGCGGTTCTCGATGAAGGAGGCCGCGCGCACCACCTCCGGAACCTTCCCCGAGACCGTCGAGGTGCGCGCCGGGCTCTCGCCCTACGGCGTGCACCTCTTCATCAAGGTGCTCAACGATCCGCGCGTGATCGTCGATCGCGAGGACCTCGTGAAGGGCGACGCCGTCGAGGTGTTCCTCCGCGGCTCCCACGACCGCGTGCTCACCGGAGAGCTCGACCTCGACGAGGGCCACCACCTCGTGCTCACGCCCCCCACCGCCACCGCCGACGGGCTCGCCGCCCGCTACCTCAGGGGTAAGCGCGGGGCGCCGCTCGCCGACGAACAGTGGCACTCGATCCGCGTGAAGGGCGGCTGGCAGATCGAGCTGCACTACCCTTGGACGGTGCTCAACAACCAGCCCGCGCCGGGGCAGATCATGGGCTTCGACATCGCGCTCGACGTGCGCGACGACGCCGGCTCGGCGCGCGCGATCATGCACCTCCAGCCCGTCGCGTCCTCGCCGCCGTGCGACGCGCTCTCGATCAGCCCCGCCGATCCGCTGTGCGACGCGCGCACCTGGTGCCTGGCGAAGGCGTACGTGCCCTAGAGCCAATGCCGTTCGGATAAGAGGACCGGTCGCGAGGGAGAGGAGCCTCACGCCGAACAGGCGCGCGCGTGAGCGAGCGCCTACCGGTGCGAATGGTGCATTTGCCGAGGCGCTCGCTGACGCGCGCGCCTAGTCGGAGCGCTTCTTGTCGAGCAGGCCGTGTCTGCGCGCCATCTCGGCGAGGTACTTGCGATCGAGCTGCGCCTCGCGCGCCGCAGCCGACGCGTTGTAGTTGTGGCGCTGGAGCAGCCAGCTCAGGTACTTGCGCTCGAGGGCGGCGTCGACGCGGCCCTTGGCCTCGCGCCAGGTCATGCCGGCGCGGAAGCGGAAGATCTCGCCGTCGTCGCCGTCGACCGCGGCGGGCTCGATGTCGACGCGGCGGATGATCGCCTCGCCGCTCGCGCGCGCGAGCAGGGCGGCGCGTTCGAGCACGTTGCGGAGCTCGCGCACGTTGCCTGGCCAGTCGTGCGCGCGGAGCTCGCCGATCGCCTCGGGCGAAACCCGCAGGCGCGCGCCGTCCTGATTGAGGATCAGATCGGCGAGCGCGGGGAGGTCGTCGAGCCGCTCGCGGAGCGGCGGGACCTGAATCGGCACCACGGCGAGGCGAAACCAGAGGTCCTCGCGGAAGCGGCCCTTCTTGACCTCGCGCGGGAGGTCCTTCGTCGTGGCGGCGATCACGCGCGCCTCGGCCTTGAGCTGCTTGTCGCCGCCGACGCGCCGGAAGGTCTTGGCCTCGAGCACCCGGAGGAGCTTCGGCTGGAGATCGAGCGGGAGCTCGCCGAGCTCGTCGAGGAACAGGGTGCCGCTGCCGGCGCGCTCGAAGGCGCCCGCGCGCGCGGCGACCGCGCCGGTGAACGCCCCGCGCTCGTGACCGAACAGCTCGCTCTCGATCAGCGTGGGCGCGATCGCGCCGCAGTCGACGACCTCGAACGGTTCGCGTCCGCTCACGTCGTGGATCGAGCGCGCGAGGACGTCCTTGCCGGTGCCGGTCTCGCCCATCATCAGGACGGTGGCGTTGGTGCGCGCGACTCGCTCGAGCACGCCGAAGATGCGGCGCATGGCGAGGCCCTGGCCGATGGCGTGACCGAAGCGCGGCTCGGCGCTCGCGGCGATCTGCGGGCCGACGGCCTCGACCCGCACCAGGAGCTCGACCTCGCCCGCGCGGATCAGGGTGCCCGGCTCGACCACCGCCCGCTCGACGCGGGCGCCGCCGATCCGGACGCCGTTTGTGCTCCCGAGGTCCTTGAGCTCGACCCCGCGCGGCGTCCGCTCGAGGGCGAGGTGGTAACGAGACACGGTGTCGTCGGCGAGGACCAGGTCGTTGTCCTTGGCCTTGCCCACCTTGATCGAGGCGCCGAGCTCGTTGGGGATCGCGGCCGAGGTGCCCCTGGAGGCCCCGGAAATCACGGTCAGGCAGGCGCCGTCCCATGGTCCATGACCCTGCTCGGCCGTACGGGTGGCCTCGAGGTGATCGCCGAGCGGCTCCGGGCGTATGGAATTGCGCGACACCGTGGGAGCCAGCTTACGTGGAGTTGGTCTGCTACGCTCGGCGACGTGAGCTCGTTCCAACCCGGCGACGTCATCGGCGGCCGGTACCGGCTCGTCCGCGTGATGGGCGCCGGGGCGATGGGCGTCGTCTGGAGCGCCCGCAACGAGTCCACCGAGCGCGATTTCGCGATCAAGCTGATGCTGCCCGAGGCAGCCAAGGACCCGGCGCGCTTCCAGCGGTTCTTCAAGGAGGCGAAGCTCGCCGGTCGCCTGCGCCACCGCTGCATCGTCGAGGTCTACGACCTCGGTCGCATCGAGTCGGGCCCGATGACCGGCGCGCCCTACCTGGTGATGGAGCTCCTCGAGGGCGAGCCGTTCGACGCGCTGCTCCGCCGCATCGGCAAGCTGCCCGCCGGCACCGCGCTCCGCATCGTCTCCGACATCGCGCGCGGCCTCGCGGTCGCCCACGCCCAGGGCGTCGTCCACCGCGACCTCAAGCCGGCCAACATCTTCCTCCACCGCGCGCTCGAGGGCCGCACCGTCCCGAAGATCCTCGACTTCGGCATCTCCAAGCTCATCGCCCGCGAGGACTTCGACCCGCAGGAGACGACCATCGGCACCATCCTCGGCTCGCCTGCGTACATGAGCCCCGAGCAAACGAGCGGCGAGGACCTCGACGCGCGCGCCGACATCTGGTCGCTCGGCGTGCTGCTCTACAAGGCGCTCTCGGGCGCGCTGCCCTTCGCGGGCGCCAACTTCACCACGCTGATGCTGGCGATCAACACCGGCGCTCCGGTGCCGCTCGAGGACCGCGTCCCCGGCCTCCCGAGCGAGCTCTACGCGCTGGTGCACAAGTGTCTGTCCCGCCGCCGCGGCGACCGCTTCGCGAGCGCCGCGGCGCTGGCCGACGCGATGGACGCGATCGTCGCGTCGCACGAGCTCCCGGTGCTCGAGCTCTCGCAGGTCGTCGGCGAGATGCTGCCGATCCCGAGCGAGCACATGAAGACGATCGAGCTCGGCGTCGTCTCCGCCGCGACCGAGAAGAACGCCGTCACCCAGCCGCTCGTCGAGACGCGCGTGCTCGACGACGACCGCCCGCTCACGGCCGACGTCCCGGTCGCCCTCCCGCCGCAGCCCGCGCGCAGGCGTGCGCCGGTGCTCCTCGCCCTCGCCGCGCTCGCGGCG